>JAXHUC010000047.1:0-41557 GCA_034189805.1 Cyanobacteriota bacterium | reverse complement strand
GCGGTCAGTAAAAGAATGGGAATGTCCGAGCCAAGCTCGCGCAATTGCCGACAGAGGGTAATGCCATCGATTTCGGGCAACACGACATCGAGTAAGAGCAGATCGTATGCAGCATTGGCTAATAAGGTGAGGGCTTTTTGAGGATGTCGAGCCACATCAACGGTGTAGCGCTGCTCTAAAAGTGTGGGAACCAAGAGCGCACACAGCCGATGGTCGTCCTCTACGAACAAGATTCTCATTGATATCGTTTGATGGAGTCCGTGCGATTTAGTACGTTTACTATTAACCATACCCTCGGAACGGTTTTTTCGGGTGTGGGACGCACGGCAGTTCCCCAGACATGTCGAGATTCGCTCAACTGTCTGGGGCAAGAAGGGGGATCGTAACTATTGTTTCGTTAACGTCAGCTCTCGAGCGAACGGTACTTACTGAATCAGTCCAGAACGCAAGGCTCGCACTGCGGCTTGCGTGCGATCGTTCGCGCCCAATTTATTGAGAATGCTGCGAACGTGGGTTTTGACCGTACCGATGGTGATAAAAAGCTGCTGGGAAATCTGAGCGTTGCTGCAACCGGCGACAATCAACTCCAGAATCTCGAGTTCTCGTTCTGTCAGCGGGTAAGACTCGATAATTTGCTCGTATTCCGGCTCGACTGCTCGGATGGCAACCGTGCGCTTCTCCAAGCTTTGTTTCATCTGGGAAGGCGGTCGGACTTGACGCAGTACGATACCGGCAATCAGCGGATCGATCCAAGCATTCCCTTCATGGGTTTCTCGCACTGCTTGGACTAAATCTTCGGAGTCTATGTCTTTGGTGCAATAGGAATCCGCTCCGGCCGCAAAGGCTGCCAAGACAGCTTTTTCGCTATCGTGCATGGTCAGCATGAGGATGCGCGTTTTGGAATTGGGTTGAGATGCTTTGAAGCGTTCGATGGCTTCGATCCCATCAATATCGGGCAAGCCAATGTCTACTAACGCCACATCTGGCTGCTTTTCTGCGAGCAAACGCAACCCCTGGTTTCCACTGGTAGCCTCGCCCACGCAATTAAATCCTGCTTGCTTGAGGGCAGCTCGCAGACCCATGCGGGTTAAGTCGTGATCTTCAATCAGTGCTATATTAATCTCGCTCATATCTGCTTGGCACTTACCACTAATGGAACCATTTGTGAAGCCATTAATGGAGCCATTTGTGGAGCCATTTGTGGCTATTTCCGAACTTGAATTGCTATCCGAAATTTTAATCAGACCATCGAAACCCGCTTGCTTAAGAATATCTCGCAAACCCATACGGGCTAAAGAACTGTTTTCGACTAGTGCAATGTTGATATTACTCATCCGTTCGTTGTGTCACCCAGAAATCAGAAGCAGTCGGCGTTTGGGTCGTGTCGTACTGTATTAGTCTAGTCGAGTACGTTCGCTTTTACATCTATCTACCGAATATCGCAACTACCGAGCATCTCTATCTAAAGGAATAGATCCGACCCACACTCGTATGGGTTCGATCGGGCTGAAGTATCTGCCTCGAGTGCAACGTAGCCGATAATTGATAATGGCAAGCAGTAAATCTAAATTCTAAAATTTATTAGGCTAAAAGAACGAAGAAGCGACCTAGATGTTCGAGGTTTGATATGGACAACAGTCTACCATTACAGTTTGCCCTAGACGATCTGGAGTGTTTTTTTACTCGATCTCCTCACCTACTGGCAATTACTGGAGAAGATGGCTATTTTAAGCGGGTGAATGCGGCGTTTTCGACCTTACTCGGGTGTAGTGAGGAGCAGTTGCGACCCTTGCCATTTCTAGAATCGGTTCATCCTGAAGAGAGAGAGCTTTCTCAGAAGGAAATCGCGCGGTTGAGCGATCGCTCTGCAACCATCGAATTTCGCTGCCGCTTTCGGACTGGGGATGGACGCTGGAAATGGTTGGAGTGGAAGATTAGCTTTTTGCGGGAAGTGACGGATGGCTCGGCGCTCTTCTATTGTACGGCTCGCAACCTGACCGAGCAATATACGATCGGTCAGACGGCACAAGAGCAAGAACATCGCTTTCGAGCCATTTTTCACCAAAGCCTGCAATTTCTTTGGTTGCTCACCCCCGAAGGCACTCTGCTCGAAGCCAACGAAACGGCTTTAATTTTCCGGGGTGTGAGTGAGGAGTCCGTTGTCGGTCGGGTATTCTGGGAAACTCCGTGGTGGCCGAGTGGCGATCGCGTTTGCCAACAGCTTCAAGATGCGATCGCCACCTCAATTCGTGCCACATCGGTTCGAGAGACTCCCACCCCACAGGAAATTGATATTTTAGACGCGAACGATGCTGCCGCCACCATCGAGTTTTCCCTCAAACCTTTGTATGACGAGGCTGGTGAAGTAAAGCTGCTCGTCGCCCAAGGGTGCAACGTTACCCAGCGCAAAGTGACCGATCTGGCCCTGCGTCGGCTCAATCTCGAGCTTGAAGCGCGGGTCAACCAGCGAACTGCCGAAATCCAACGTTACGCCGAAGCCGTGGAAAACATGCAGGATGGTTTTTACCTCTGGCAGTTGGAAAATCCCGACGATACTCGCAGCTTTCGATTGCACTTGGCCAACCCGGCCGCCGAGACACTCAGTACCGTTCCCAATGAAGAGGTGTTGGGAAAAACGATGCTCGAAGCATTTCCTCGGATGTTCGAGACCGACCTTCCCGAAACTTACCGACAAGTGATGCTGTGCGATCGAAAGCGAAGTTTGGATGTAGACTACAGACTGCCATCGGGAGAAAATCGAACGTTTACGGTGAGAATTTTTCCGTTGGCCGATCGATGTTTGGGGGTTTTGTTTAACGACGTAACTGACAAGCGTCGGGTGCAGAAGCAGTTAAAAGAGCAAAGGGGACAGCTCAAAATTCTGTTCGAGAAAGCTGGAATTGGCATCGCTCGCTTGGATATTCAGGGAAACTGGATTCAAGCCAACGACAGACTCTGCGAGATTTTAGGCTATCCCCGCCAAGAACTGTTGCAAACGGATTTCCAATCGATTACCCATGCTGATGATGCTGCCGTTGACGCGCAATATTACGAAGCACTGCTCTGTGGGGAGCTAGAAACAGTTTCGATGGATAAGCGCTACATTCGCCAGAATGGGGAGGCGGTTTGGTGTAGCGTCACCGCTTCGATGGTGCGAGACGATCGCCAGCAGCCTCTTTATTTTATTGCCTTTATCGATGACATTACCGAGCGCAAGACAGCCGCGCTGAAGCTGCAACGCAAAAAAAACGAACTGACTCAAATCAACTCGATTTTGGCGCGGACGATGAACCAACTCGAACAGCGAAATCAGGAACTCGATCGATTTGCTTACGTTGCTTCTCACGATCTTAAAGCGCCTTTGCGGGCGATCGCCAATCTTTCTACTTGGATCGAAGAAGATATTGGTAACGATTTACCCGAGGAGAATCGGGAACAGCTCGATTTACTCCAAGGACGAGTGCATCGGATGGAAAGGCTCATCGATGGCTTACTGGCTTACTCGCGCGCGGGACGCAGCGCTCAAACTGTCGAAGAAGTCGATCTCAACGAACTGCTCAAAGAAGAAATCGACCTGCTCGCACCCATGGCCGATTTGAGTATCGATATTGCGCCCGATTTACCGATCTTCTCGACGAATCGAGTTCCCCTGGCGCGCGTCTTCTCCAATTTGATCGGCAATGCGATCAAGCACCACGATCGCCCGAACGGCCGGATCGAGATTCGTTGTAAACCCCGCAGCAACAGTTTCTACGAATTTACTGTTGCTGATGACGGACCGGGTATCGACGAAGCATATCACAGTAAGATTTTTGAGATTTTTCAAGTGTTAGAGTCTCGCGACACGCTCGAAAGTACGGGCATCGGTTTGGCGATCGTCAAAAAAATCGTTGAAGCCGAGGGGGGTGAAATTTCCGTTTACTCTCAATTGGGACGAGGTTCGACATTTCGATTTACCTGGCCGATGCAAGCCCAACTATAGCCAGTTGCAATTATCGAAGAAATGCATCGTTTCGAGAGCTAAGAAATCACCGCTCGACCCGTCTCAATTCAAGGGAATCTAAAAATATTAAATAAATATCAATAAAAAATAAAAAATAAAAAAAATAAAAAAATATTAAGATTTAGAGCGATCGCTTGGATCTGGGAGCGATGAAGCGCTCCTAGACGATCGGCAATCGATCCATTACACTGTAAGCGTTGTGTCGATTGAGATTTGAGAAGTGGGTGGTGCGAGACCGACCGTCGAAGTGGTGTCACATCTACACGATCCGACCCAAAACTCTGAGATATATTGTGAAGAAATCAATATAGGTGCATCCGGTTTCAAGTTCGGAGCCAGAATTTTTGAATCGATATTCGGACATCAACCCAAATCGAAATCTCGAGCTTTAAATTTCGATCGAAATTTAAAATGTTTACTTAAGTTTTTAGTATCAAAATAAACGATCTCTATCTAAAGGCTTAGGCAGAGTAACCGTTTTAAGGGTATGCTAGTAGTAGCTAAAAGTATTGAACTAAGCTGATTTCATAGAAAAAATCAAATGCACAGCAAAACAGTTGACGGTAAGCCAATTAATATTTTGTTGGTAGATGATGATGCCGTTGATGTGATGACTGTTCGACGCGCGTTCAAGAAGAGTAAAGTCAAAAATCCTCTTTACGTGGCGAGTAACGGTTTAGAAGCTTTAGAGATGTTGCAACCGTCCCAAGGCGAAATCCCAGCATCTCGCCGTCTTGTCCTGTTGGATCTGAACATGCCCAAAATGAATGGCATCGAGTTTCTTAAAGCACTCCGCGAAGATCCAGAGCTTCATAAAATACCAGTCATCGTTCTCACGACATCCGATCGAGAGCAAGATCGCCAACAAGCATACAATCTGAATGTCGCGGGCTATATCGTGAAGCCGATGACGTTCGGCGAAGTGGTCGATGTGATGTCAGCGCTCGATCGCTATTGGAAAATTTGCGAGTTTCCGCAGTAGTCCCATGGAAGAAACACTGCGATTGTTGGTTGTGGATGACGATGAAGTCGATCGCATGGCGCTACGTCGAGCGCTCAAACGCTCCAAATTACGATTTGAACTTAAAGAGGTCGATAGCGCTGAGATAGGCGCGAATCTACTCAAATCAGAAACTTTCGACTGTGCCTTTCTCGATTATCGACTGCCGGGATGTGATGGTTTGACTTTGGTGAACCGACTGCGCGAGTCGGGTGTAACGACTCCTCTGATTGCTCTGACCGGACAAGGGAGCGAGGAAACAGCAGTAAATTTGATGAAAGCCGGGGTTTCGGACTATTTGCCCAAAGTCCGACTTTCGACGGAAACCCTCACCCAAGCAATCCACAATTCAATCCGGATATACCGAGCAGAGTGCGAGGCGACGCTCGCCAATCAGCGCTTGAGGGAATCGAACGAGCGGCTGGGACGACAGAATCGAGTCCTAGAGTACATGGTCAAGCAGCGCGACGACTTTACCACTCGCCTCACCCACGACTTGAGAACCCCCCTGATTGCAGTCAATCGCGTCATCGAACTTTGCCTCCAGGAAGCCTTCGGCGAGATTACCGACGAGACTCAAGAGGCGTTAGAAAATATTGTTTCGAGCAACAAAAACTTGTTGGCGATGGTGAATACCCTCCTGGAAGTGTATCGCCACGATTCTGGTAAGAAACTGTTGAACTGCACTCGCTTGTCCTTGCGATCGCTGTGCGAGGAAATCGTCGAAGAGTTAGCCCCCCTGGCAAAGAAGAAAGGGCTGAAACTTTCCCTCGAACCCGATGGCGATCGAGGGTATTTCGATCGCAACGGTGATGGCATTGAAGAGTTTTGCGTCGAAGGCGATCGGATCGAACTGCGCCGCCTGATTACCAATCTCGTTGGCAATGCAATTAAGTTCACCGATGCGGGGTACATTACCCTGAGACTGCGATCGCTCTCGGATAACACCGTCAGCCTCGAGGTGGAAGATACGGGACCGGGAATTTCTGAGGAAGATCGCCGCCAAATTTTCGAGCGATTTCGCCAGGGCAACCACTTGCGCGTCGGTAGTGGCTTGGGACTGCATCTAGCTCAGCGCATCGCCCACCTTCACGAAGGCGAGATTACCCTGCGATCGGAAGTGGGAAAAGGAAGCGTTTTCGAGCTAACCCTGCCCCAAGAGTTAGCCACTCAAGATTGTTAGATGTTTTGTAAGCGATCGGTCGCCCACTCAGCGGTCAGCCATCAGCGATCGCCGATCGGCCATCAGTTGGTTTCGAGTCCCCAAAGCTAGAACTCGAACGGATTTTCAGACCGCAGACTCTAAATTCGCCAGGAAACAAGAACTCCAATTTAACGAATGCGCTCGTATATTTTCTTTAAAAGCCGATCGCTGAGGGCTATTGGTGAAATTCTCTCCTCATCTAGGCATACTTTCACTAGTGGGTAAACCCGACGGATCGAGAGGCTGTGGGGGGAGTACGGGATAGGAAAAGTTCTGTTTGGCAAAGGCTTGTTTGGCGCGTTTGGTTAAGTCGGTTTGGTAGACAAATTCATCTCGCGCGTCGATCGGGTAACATTTGAGTTTAAAATGAGTTCCCCAGGGTTTTTCATCCATAATCACCAAAATCGGCAGTCTCAGTTGCGTGTACTTGCTCGTTTGTGCCACGCGATATAAGATTTTCATCACGGCTTCCACGTCGATGTTGTGAGCGAAGTAAAATTCCGCAACGGTTTGGGCTTCTACCGATCCTTTATTGGCATTAGAAATCGCTTCAGTCCAAATTTTGTTATGGGGAACCGTGACAATATTGTCATCTGGAGTTTGCAAGCGAATACCGCGCAATCCGTAATTAATAATTTCGCCGTAATAATCGCCAATTTTAACTCGATCGCCCACTTGATAGGGATTTTCAAAGAGGGCAATTATCCCGGCAATCACCGAACTGACATAGTCTTTAAACGCAAATCCCAAGGCAACGGCAACTGTTCCCGTGACGGCGAGGACGTTACTGGGGGATAAATCTAAAAATAAGTTACCGACGAGAAATCCGAAAAAACTAAAGCAAAAAGCTCGCCAAAAAGGAAGAGACTGTTTGATTTTGAGTCGAAAACGAAGGGGAACTTTTTCGGAAAACCAATTGATAATCCGATCGATTAGAAATAAAATTAAGTAAGCAGCAAGAATCAATAAAAACGCTTTAAGGACTTTAGCTTGCGTAATGTCGGTGACAATTTCTTGGGCTTTATCAACGGTTTCATTACCAGTTTGGGCTAAGAGGGAAGTTTTTAGAAATAATACATTCACTTGACATGCTCCTAGATTTAATTGCATATATTATTATGGGTCGATCGAGTCGGTTAGTTTGTTAATCCAAAAAGCCCTTCATCTTCCCGACTTCAGTCATCGGTATTATCGTCGGAAACCAAAAACTTATTATTTTCTAGATCGGTTTTCAAACGTAGATAGTAAGCTGGGTTTACCTGAATCTGACCTTTGCGATTCCACAAAGCCCCCGATCGCTCCAAAACTCGAACTCGCGCGCGGACGGGCAGTTCCCGTTCCCCCAAAGTTTGGGCTAAATGGGGTAAGTCGATCGAACCGTGGAGTAATACCGAATAAACTAAGTGGCGATCGTCTAAAGTGAGAGCGGGTCGATCGGGCAAGTCGATGCGCTTTCGCCATGCAAGAGTAGAAGGGGTTTCTGGCGTATCGTCTTCTGCGTCCTCCTCCCCAGAATCAGAAGAATTGACATTGACGCACAGAGAATCCAACCACAACTCCACGGCCACCCGACTCAAACCGCTTGCGGTTTTTTGCAGCTTGTTGAAATAGCGCAATTGACCCTTCGATGTCCAATTTTCCCGCTCGTCGTCCCAATCTTGCGGATCGTCTTCATCATCTTCCGAATCGTCATCGAACTCGATCTCGTCACAAATACTCGCCAGCCAATTTTTGATTTCGATGGCTTTGAGTTCCGGCAAAAGTAGGGTTCGATCGCAATAAGCACTACTTTGGCACACGCAGTCGAGATACTGCCACGCCCAAGAATTACATCCAACGGCCCAAAATCGATCGGGACGTTCGACCATCATCTGTTGCAACCATTCAATCCCGTCCAATCCCTCCACAACCCGCAGAAAGTACCATTCCAGGTGAGGAATGACGACGATTTCGGGGCGATCGTCTGGGGATTCCTCCGACTCGGGCGATTCCTCCATTGCCGCTAATTGCTCTCGAAGTCGATCGGCTATTTCGGCACCATCTTGCGGTCGGTGCGATGGTTGCAGGACTCGCACTCGGTAGTCTGCTTTACCCTCCCAAGTTTCGAGAACATCTTGCCAAATCCGTTCTAGCGGTTCGATGGGACTGGCTAGGATCGCCAAGCTATTGCGACTGGTTCGATCTTCGGTTTCCCACTCCTTCAGGGATGTTTTCAGTGCCGATGTCACCGCCGCACGATAGCTTGGGAGATTCAAGCTGGCGGTCGTGCGATCGCGCAAGTGTTGCCTTTTTTCCTTCGAGAGGGTTTGAAATTCTCCATCGGATTGGGTAAGTTTGGCTTCCAGCTTGGAGGCTTTGGCTTCGATTTCGGCACCAGTACGGGGAAACCAATTCTTCAGGCGATCGAATAGTGATTCTAGACTTAGGGGCATGGGGAAATGGGGAATGGGGAACGGGGAATGGGGAATGGGGAATGGGGAATGGGGAACGGGGAATGTTAAATACCCACTCTTTCCCTTGTCTCTCCCATCTCTCCTACACATAGGTCTTCATTATCGAGATTATCGATCGTCGGATATCGGCGATTTTCCTACGGTTTTCACGGGAATCGTGGGCATATTGCGAATCGCCAGGGTGTAAATATCCGTGGGCATTTCGATTTTCGCTTCTTGGAGGGCTTCTTTAATCGCCTGAGTCACCTTGGAGGTGGCTTGCAGAAATCCCCCCCGGCGAGAATCGACCCAAAAGCGGATTTCGAGGTTAACCGTACTTGCGGCTAGTTCTCGCACCAGGACTTCCAAGGGCGGATCGAACTCCACCTCGTCGAGGCGATCGAGCGCGCTTTGAATCACCCGAACAGCTTCGCTAATATCTGCATCGTAGTCGATTCCCACCATAACTGAGCTGCGGCGATGGGTGGAAGCGGTGTTATTGGTAATGCTCGACTGAAACACCTCTTGATTGGGAATGTAGACCACTCGCCCATCGTAGGTTTTCATTGTCGTTCCCCGCAGTTGAATTTGGGTAATCGTGCCTTCGTAATCTTCGATTACCACTTGATCGCCAATTTTAAAAGGTCTCGCGGCCAGGAGAATTACCCCCGAGATGTAGTTGCTCAAAACGTCTTTGAGGCTAAAACCGATCGCCACGCTAGTCAAACCCAAAGCACCGAGCAGCGCGCCGATATTGAGTCCGAGAACCCCAAGCGCCACCACGAATCCGAGAACCCAAACCCCGCCGTAGCCCAGTCGTCCGATGAGAATTTCCGTACTGCGATCGCCTTCGGTTCGTTGCGCCCAGGCAAAGGCAATTTGCCGAACCCCTTTGGCCACCAACCAAGTTGCCAAAACAACTAAAATTGCGCCGATGAGTGCCGGGAGGTTTTCGATCGCGTTGCGCAAAAGTTGGCGGGTGGTTCCGTAGAGACGCTGCACCACGTCGATCGCCAGAGGGGGTTTGTCGATGGCGCGATTGAGAGCCTCTGCCCATTTTTCGGATAACGCCTCCACCGATAAACCAAAGTCCTCTGCATCTTGCTCGGTGACGGTCATTAAGACCCGATTGCTCAGTTGCAAGGTGGCTAAGTTCCGACTGGGATCGGTTTGGACGCTCACGCTTTCGAGAGTCTCGGCTTTAGTCAGAATGCTAGCGATCCGGCGATTGATAATTGCCGCGCGATCGGTCGCTCCCATACCCGACAGACTGCCAACTTGGAAAATCGGTCGCCCCCGAATGACGATATCGGCAAAATATAAACCATTGTTGGGGGCGGCGACGGGTTGCGAGGAGGTTGCAGTCGGGGGAGGGACTTCAGCCTCTTGAGCCAAACTCGGGGGGGCGATCGTCCAGGCGATGCTAACGGCGATCGCGATGCCGACACAACGGAACCTCCGGGATCGATCGATCTGCCTAGGATCGAACATAAACGTGACTCTTCTCATTGGATCGAAATTGAGTTGGAAATCCTGCAATATGAGATCGCGAAAAAGGCAGTGCCACGCCCCGAATTGGGGATGACACCGCCTTAAAATATCTTTCAAACAAGTCAAGAGATATGAAAGCCATTCGATGGGTTAAGACCGGGAGGTTCGACCTCACCGATTCGGCAACAAGCACTTCAGGTGAGAGGTATTATGAGGTCGCACGAACGAACAACCGCAGAATTTAGAGCTTTCCAGATTCGCTGACTTTGGGATTGCCGCTGCGATCGACATCCACTTCTTCCCGGCGAACCGTTTCTTTGGCGCTCACCGTATCCCGTTCGACTTCCTTACTCACCGAGACTTCACCGCGGACGACGGCTTCTTTATCAATATCGGCCGTTTCTTCGTACACGTCCATCCGAGCCACTTCACCTTCTTTAAAGTTGGGGTCGGTCGTGGCGGGGGTGCTTTGACCGGGCGTAAACTCGATGACGATTTTCTCCTTCTCGATGGGAACGGCAACCTCAGCGGTGCTGGTTTCCACTCGCTTGCTCACGGCGACTTCTCCAGCTTTGTAGCGGTCTTTGTTGGTGACGAGTCGCTCTTCATACAGCTTGAGCTTCTGGTGAGCGTCTTCGCGAGTCTCGTAGAGGTCGGGTTCGCGATCGTAGGCGTAGGTATCGGCGGTGTAGGCGGGAGTTACCGCAGTGGGTGTGGTGGCTGGGGGCGTGACGACTCCACTGGTAGTCTCCACCGGAGCAGAGGCTTCCACGTTGGTAGAGGTTCCGGCCGCTGGAGTGCGATAGACCGATCGAACCTGCTCTTCGTAGTCGTAATCCACCATCATGTCGTCGTCATATTCGGGTAGGCGCTCGGCTTGCTCTTTGTTAACCATGCCGACTGCTTTAATCCGACTGTTGGTATAGTCTACCTGACAGCGTCCTACGGGTAGTAAAACTTTTTTGCCGAGAATCCAAAACCCAGTATCGATGACTAGATAGCGGAAACGTCCGGTATCATCGACGAGTAAATCGTATACAGAACCAATTTTATCTTCAGTGAGTCCGGCGTAAACATCATAGCCTTTAATATCTTCACCGCCAAAAACTTCTTCTTTGTAGCTGGGGTAAAAATCTTTAATTTTGTAAAGAGGCATATGTTTGTATCTCCTGTTTTTTGCTTAACAAGCAAGTGTAAAAATGGGGATCGACCCGTCTTGTTATTAATAGCTATATTACTTACAGGTTTTGCAATACATAACATGCAGTTCAATTTCAACCAATAAGGAAAACTAGAACTGTAACAGTCAATGTCACAAAACCTACAAAAAATTGCATCTGTTACAATGACAAAAAGTAAAGAAGTAAAGCTAAAAAATACTTGCTGTTTTGAATGTCGATGTGTTCTATCGTAGCTTTAGTTTTCTAAGTTTTCTTCTACCTAGAGAGCGATCTCTTAAAGTCGATCGAAGCCTGGATTTATTTCTTTTGGTAGATAGCGATGAAAATAGGAAAAACGTATTGCCGCAGACCTGGCTGACTGACAATTTTGGAGACTAAAAAATATAAAAAATGGAGTCAACAATCTGCTGACTCCGATTCAATTTTCTATCCTCACTCAATCTTCTAAGCTCGATCCTTCGGCACCCAAACCGATACCGACCCAGCCGGACAGTGAAACTCCGCCCAACCTCGATCGTCAGTGGTTACCGGTTCGTTAATATGTTCGGTAATGTCAATATAGGTGCGGTTGGGCTGACCGACTTCCATCCGCTTGCGTCCGTTATCGCCATTGGTAAGTACCACTGCCATGCCACCGGGATGCTCTTCGGTTCCCAATCGCGTCCAACCGATCGTATTGGCGTGGTCGAAGTAGTCGTACTGGTCGCCGTAGCCATAGGTACGGCGGGCATCCAAAAATTTGTCGATTAACCACTTGTGGCTATCCAACCAAATCTCGTGTTCGTTCCCGTCTTTCCCCGTGTCTTTGTAGTGAGCGCCGTAGTAGTCGGCATGGAAAATGCAGGGATAGCCATCGCGACGCAACAAAATCAGCGCGTAAGCTAGCGGCTTAAACCAAGCCTCCACCACCGATTCGAGAGATTGTAGCGGTTGGGAATCGTGATTTTCAACCAATGTGACGGCCAGAGCTGGTTGTTGTTGGACGAGGGTGTCATCGAAGATTTGCCGCAGGTCGTAGCTCGAGCCGCTTTTACTCGCCTCGCTGAAGTTGTAATGCAACGGTGCGTCGAACAAGCTGACGTTACCACCAGTCACCTTAATAAAGTGATGTAGCGCTTCAAGATGGTCCGACCAATATTCCCCCACGGCAAATAACTCTCGACTGGAGCGCTGGCGGCACTCGTTAAGCCACTCTGGGAAAAACCCGGCTCTAACGTGCTTGACGGCATCGAATCGAAAGCCATCGACATTAGTGCTCTCGACGTACCACGTTCCCCAGCGGATTAATTCCTCGCGCACTTCGGGGTGTCCCATATCGAGATCGCATCCCATCAGGTAGTCGTATCCACCTTTTTCAAGATCGACGCTGTCGTCGAACGACTTACCCTCGAACAGGTACACGGCGTTGAACCTTTCATCGTTGGCATTGTAGTCTACGGCATCGAAGTGCCACCAGTGCCATTCCATGTCCGAGTATTTGCCTTGGCGACCGGGAAAGGTGAAGTGCGTCCAAACTTTGACCGTTTGCAGATCGCCGATGGCTTGGTGGCGGAGGTCGGAGCTAAAGGGGGTAGCTTTGGCTTCTTCGAGTGCGTCTCCTCCGAGTTTGTGGTTGAGTACTACGTCGGCATAGATGCGGATTCCGGCATTTTGGGCCGCTGCGATCGCTTGGAGGTACTCATCCTTAGTACCGTACTTCGTCCGAATCGAGCCTTTTTGGTCGAACTCTCCCAAGTCGAACATGTCGTATACGCCGTAGCCGACATCGTAACCTCCAGAAGTTCCTTTATAGGCGGGGGGCAACCAGAGAGAGGTCACGCCCACTTTGGCTAATTCTTCGGCCTTTTCGGCTAGCTCGTTCCACAAGCTGCCATCGGGTGGCAAGTACCAGTGGAAATACTGCATCATCACGCCATTGGGTTCGGACACGATCGAAAATCTCCTTACAGTAAATGCAAAAAACGTCAAGATGACGGGGAAATTCCCAGAAATTTCCTCTGCTTTGACATATTAGTCGATTTTGATTTTACCGTCCGAACATCCCCCGAGAACGATCGCGGCTATTTCTTGCGCTCGTCACTGAGTCGGGCATCGCCGATATCTCGAACGAGGGGTAGCTTGGCACGCAAATAGCGATTGATGGCCTGTTTTTCGCCGTAGTCGAGCGCTTGCTTGCGTCCGACAACTCCTAAGAGATTGTCGATTAAGGTTCGATCGTCGAGGCTGCAAAGGTTTGTGGTTTGCATCCCTTCGATGGCAGCCCAAACCTGGCGGATTAATATGGGGTTCATCGTCACTTTAATTAGACGAGTTGTTTGCGGAAACGGGATAGTGGTCATTGAATTTTTCTTGCTCGAAATGGTAGACCGTACGAATGGGGTAAGGAATATTAATATCAGCGCGATCGCAAGCTTCTTTGAGGGCGATCGCGACTTTCGTGTGGGTGCGGCGCACTTCTTTCTTTTCTGGAAAGGTCCAGTAGCGAACCATTAAGTCGATGGCGCTGTCGCCAAAACCCACCACGTCAATTTCGGGTTCGGGGTTCGATAATACCCCATCAATGTCTTTGAGCGCTCCTTCGAGCGTTTCCACGGCCATTGGTAATGAGGTATTGTAGTCCACGCCAATACTCAGATCGGTTCGGCGACTATCGAGGGCCGTCATCACGGTGACGGCACTGGTAAAGACGATCGCGTTGGGAATCACCACGATTTCCCCTTGGTAGGTGCGAATCTGCGTCGAACGAATGGCAATTTCTTCGACGGTTCCCTCAAAGCCGTTGACTAAGATTTGATCGTTTAACTTGAAGGGTTCTTGCAGCAGCAGCAAAATTCCAGCCAGAAAGTTTTTAAAGATATCCTGGAAGGCAAAACCGATTGCCACAGAACTCAAACCCAAAAGACCGACGATATCGCCTAGCTCTAAACCGGGAAATGCCACGATACACGCGACTAAAATCCCCACTCCCCAGGCCGCGACGAAACTCATCTGCACCAACAGAGATTGCAGGGAACGACTGCGTAGCGTGCGTTCGACGGCGGCAGCAGTAAGGCGGCGAACGAAACTCGCACCATAGCCCGTTGCAATAATAATTACGATCGCGATGGCGATCGCGGGTAAAATCGCCACAGTGTCACCGAAAAGATCGGTAAACCGCGATTGAATGACTTGACTCAGATTGGACAATAGAGTAGTGGCTTCTCCATCCGGAGCACTCATAAATTCTTCTCAACTATCGACGTGAAATCAACAAAAGCGATCGTCGATCGGATTGCTTCTCAATAGCGTACACAGTGGCTGAAGAAAAAGATACTGTTGCCGCTAACCGGGCACCTATGCCCAAAATAGTACCTAAACAAATTCACTACATCTATCCCTGGAGGGAATGCAGACCCGATTAAAAAGTCTTCGGAGCGTTCAACATCTGCACTGGAATCACTCGCACCCTCAAATCGATATTTCGTTGCAACTCCTGAGATAGAAAATCTCGAACGAGTTCGACTTGCAGTTCGGAAATCGAACCCAAAGCTGCCGCCACTTCCACCTCAACCAGCAAAAATTGCTTTTGCTCTCGCACTCGAATATACCGAATATCGGTATCGGAAAATGTTAGGCTTTCTCGACGCAGCAAGTTGCCGACATTGCGGCGCACGTTTTCTTTGACTAACAGATTTTGTAGGGAGAATGTTAGAGGAATCCCCAGTAGCGACAAAATGAGAATGGAAACTGACAAACCTCGCTGCGCTCTTTTGATACTGCCATAACCCTGACACAAAAAAACTAAGCCACCGCTAAAGATAATTCCGGTAAAGTTGGTTGTAAATAGCAATAACGCTCCGCCAGCGAGGGAAGAGTGACCCAATGCCAAACCAATTCCCACCGTACTCAGAGGCGGAACCAGAGCCACGGCGATCGCCACGCCCGGTAAAGTATTGGCAATGGGACGGCGAGAATTGGCAAATCCACCGGCCGCACCGGCAGCCAGGGCAACTCCTAAATCGATTAAAGAAGGATTGGCACGAGCCATCACTTCACTTCCCACGGCTTCTAAACCCACCAGCCAGATGGTAATCATCGAGGTGAAAATGGTGATAATCGCTCCAATAACCGACGTTAAGAGCGATCGCCGCAACAATCGGCGATTTCCCGCAATCATCGCATAAGCCACGCTGACAATCGGTCCCATCAACGGTGCGATAATCATCGCCCCAATAATCGTCGCGGCGCTATCGGCAAGCAGTCCGAGGGTCGAAATCGCGCTCGAGAGCATCAGGAGAAAACAAAAGCTGAAAGAGGGAATGGAGACTCGCCACAGACGACGATTTAAGCTGACGACGGTCATCGGCTTTTCGTTGAGCCAATGCCAATCTCCACTGTGGGTATGCCAAAAATCGAGTAGCTCTTGCTTGCCTGCGAGCAGATATCGTTTCACGCAAGACCTAATGTACGTCATGGGATAGCTACTCTCCTGAAGAATCAGTAC
The DNA here is from genome assembly GCA_034189805.1 of Cyanobacteriota bacterium. Lineage (GTDB taxonomy): Bacteria > Cyanobacteriota > Cyanobacteriia > Cyanobacteriales > Geitlerinemataceae > Zarconia. The sequence goes on along the minus strand of JAXHUC010000047.1, from coordinate 25,763 downwards.
GTTTTTGGGTTCGCATTCAGTACATATGCATATGAGGTGCATATCATTAGTTGGGTCGATTTTTATCGAACGTATCTACCCAAGGAAAACGACACAATCTACCCAAAGGAAGATGAGGGTCTCATCTCATCCTATTAAGATTATTTATATAAACTCAACAAAAAGTTCAACCTAAAAAATTAAATTATGGATTTTTTACGAATTCTCATTGCAATTATCATTCCACCTTTGGGAGTCTTTTTGCAAGTCGGGATTGGAGCACAGTTCTGGATTAACCTATTGCTCACGTTCTTGGGATATATTCCAGGTATTATTCATGCCGTTTGGATTATCCTGAAAGTTCCCGATGGTGCGGGTCGAAAGCTGTAATCCGAGCGAAGAATCGAGAATAAACCGGGAAATAACGATGTCTGATTCCCTAAAAAAACAAATAGTTGAAGACTTACAAAAAGTCAAAGAGGAAGGAAGTTCGCGCCGCGATCGCATTCGAGAAATTATGCGCTCTGCGGTTTCCCAAGCCTCTGCCGAATTCAAAGAAGGTTCGGGTGAAATTCGTTCGATCGTTCGAGAGGCAGTTTCAACGGCGATCGATACTTTTCAGAACCGAGGAACAGAAGCAAAAGAAGATGTTGAGGCTTCTGTTGAAGGTGCGATCGAAGCGATCGGCGAGTCGAAACGCAAGTCAATTTCTGCCGCGCAAACTCAGGTCAAGCAGCTCCAAAATCGCTTAGAAACCGAGCAGCAAGAGTTGCAAGAAGAAGTTGAAGATGTCCTGGGAGACTTGCAAGAGACAGCTAAGGATAAATCGAGTGAAGTCAAAGCGGCGATCGAGTCGGCGATCGAAACGATTAAAAACAGCGAAGAAGCGGCTTTAATGCAAAAGCGATACGCTCAACTCAAAGCTCAGCTTGCAATCGTTCAAGCCAATTTGAGCGCTCGCTACGGAGAGCATTTTGATGAAATTAAAGACCATTTAGAAGAAGCTAAAGTTTGGTACGAACGCACTCGTTCCGAAACCAAAGAGGACGAATCGATCGTTCGCGAAAGACAAGCTAAATTTGAATCTAAGCTTGGAGAAGTGGGGGCTGCACTCGGTCGCAAAGAAAGAAAACTTCGTCAACTCCTTAAAGAGTTATGGCACTCGACCACCGAAGTTTTCCAAAATAAGTAGTTTCAAGTCGTTTATCGATAGGTTTATTATTATGATTGCAACTTTTTTAACGTGGTTGGCAACTGCACTGAGTTTGTTAGTTGTCGATCTGGTCGTTCCTGGTGTGAACATCAGCTCGTTCTCGGCAGCAATTCTAGCGGCGATCGCCATTGGTTTGGTCAACTCGTTTGTCAAACCTGTGATTTCGACACTTTCTCTGCCTTTAAATATCTTGAGCTTGGGACTTTTCTCCCTGGTCGTTAACGGAATTTGTTTGTGGCTGGCTTCGGTATTCGTACCGGGATTTGCCATTCAGGGATTACTTGCCGTTATCTTCGGTCCGATTATTTTGTCGGCAGTGAATACATTTTTAAGTAATTATCTCGCTCAGCGAAGTGTTGCTTTAAATTTAAATGACAGCTCTGAAATTTCTCAGTCATAACTTTGTTTTAGAGGTCATCGATCGGATATAATTTTTACAGTCATAGGACAAGCTCCATGTAGATATTAGAGGCATAATTATGCCTCTTTTTTTTGTATAAGCATTCAGCTATCAGCCGTCAGCTATTAGTTGGTAATCCACAAAGCTAGTACTTTAAAAAAAATCAGACCGCAGACTTTAAATTCTCCAGGAAACAAAAACTTCGACTTAACTAATGCGCTCATGCATGGTATTCAAAAGCTGACAGCCAATAGCTGAATACTTACGTTTTAATATCTAATCAATTTTTATTTTAACTTTTATATATTATAAAAACTCTCAAGTATGTCTACAGATAGATGTTATCTTCTACAGCGAATTGTTTTAATAAGAATATAGTAATAAAAGGAGATTAAAAAACATGAGAAACCTGAATATTGGTCTCACAGAGGAACAACGTGAAGGAGTTGTCGCACTCTTAAATCAAGACCTAGCAGATTTATACCTGCTACTCATTAAAACTAAAAAATATCATTGGGATGTCGTTGGGCCACAGTTCCGCACTCTTCACACCCTGTGGCAAGAACACTACGAAGCTCTTACTGAAAGTATCGATGCAATAGCAGAACGAGTTCGCATGTTGGGGAAATATCCCGTCGGCACCGCAGAAGGTTTTCTCAAGCTCACATCCCTTAAAGAACACCCGAACGATCTGCCGTCGGCGAACCAAATGGTAGAACGATTAGTTGAAGACCACGAGCAAGTCATTCGTAACTTGCGATCGCATATCGATGCTTGTTCGGAAGACTTCCACGATGAAGGAACGTCGGATTTCTTGACGGGATTGATGGAACAGCACGAAGAAATGGCTTGGATGTTGCGCTCTTTCATTGAAGGACAAGAACTGCAACCCGATGGAGAGCAAGTTGCCAAACGAGAACTCGCACAGGTTGGCTAAGCCTTCTATTCTGTCGAAATTCAAATTTTCTAACCGCAGCAGAAAAGCGATCGCACCTTTCCCTCACCTCTAAATTAAAGAGCCATAGCTAGTCAAACTAGCTATGGCTCTTTTGGTCTATATCTTTTGGCGTAGTTCAAATCCCCCAAAAGGGAGATGTGTATCCGAGAGTAAAATTGATAGGTTAATAAATGTAAGGAGAAACAAGGCTCATTAATTTAAGTCTTACATGCAATATATTGCAGTAAATACTTTAATTTTTAGTCTGGTTTTTATCTAAACTTAGCAATTTGAATCGATCGCTTTCTCAGCTCTTATTTCCAGTTGAGAAGACAATTGAGAGTGTTCCGTACTGGTCTGGGCAAGAGTTGACAAGATAAATTGAAATTTAACCGACCGTTCAATTCTAACTTCTGCTCTTGCTCGAAAAAATCAGAAATCATTATTCTAGCTATTTCTCAAAATCTAGAATTTTAAAGTTTGGACATTAAATAAAAAATTAGGAGGTCTCTTATGAGCGTTAAGCAACCCATGGATGGTCAATACGATCGCGGTATTACTCCCGCAGAAACGGCAGCTCGCCAAGAACGCGAAGGTGAAAACTACCAAGAAACACCTGAAGCGACTACCGATATGGATACCACCGCAGGCTATACCGTAGACCAAGAAGGTTTGACGAATAACTACGCCATCGAACCGGAAATGTACTACGAAGAGCCAGGAGACTTACGCAAAAAAGAAGAAGCTCTCGAAGCTCAGCGGAAGGAAGAACTCAAAGAAGTGAACCAGACCGATGAAGAAGGCGAACTGACGAAGAAAGAAGACGATCGCGGCAAAGGCGTTGGTGTCATCTAATCGGAGATAGGTCGATCGCACTTTTGCGAGGATGTGACGCAAAACTGTAAGCCGAGTGCGAGACACTCAATCGACCGATAAGCTTTGAACTCCGATCGAACTCTGAGACATGACCATGAAAGCGGCATCAATTAATTGATGCCGCTTTTAAGTCGTTTCAAAAACGATAAAAATATTTTCTTTCACCAGAGGTTTAATTCGCTCGGGTGAAATTAAGCTGAAGTAAACCGCCGTTTAGCGCTTGATATCTTTAGCCATTTTCCGGAACATATCCATGCTCGTATCCGGACTGCGACGGGGAGTGCTAGAACTAGAGCTAGAACTAGAGTTAAAGCTGCTACCGTTAGACGACGATGTGGTAGACTCCGACGAAGAGCTAAAGGAAGGCGTAGAAGGCGTAGAAGGGGTCGAGAACGAAGAACCGGTGTTGTATTCGGGATCGCTGCTTACAGTATCGTCCGTTGCCGAGACGGACTTAGTAATTTTCATTCCACCCTGCGCGCCGCTCTTATATTTGGCGTAGGTTCGCCGAACCCGTTTGACCGTGCGCATATAATCGATATCGCCTAGGCTTTTGGAATCGTCGGGTTCGAGGTAGAAAGAATCTGCCATGAGCTTGTCCTTAGATTTGTGTTTATTTTAGTATCGTTATGTTACATATTATCAGAAATCATCGAGATTGGGAGCTTTGGCTCTCATAAAATTGTCCTTTTTTCGTGACAGCCCCAAGGATAAACTTGCGCGAGCTGGCATATCGAACGTAAGATTGAAGATCGTGTCAAACTAAACCAATCCCATGCCCAAATTAAAAACCCGCAAATCCGCCGCCAAACGCTTCAAAGCTACGGGTAGCGGCAAAAAAATCGTCCGTCGCAAGGCGTTCAAGAATCACCTGCTCGAGCACAAAAGCTCTAAGCGCAAGCGCGATCTGAGCAATAAATCCACCGTCGATCGGCGCGACGAGGCAAATGTCCGCTTGATGATGCCTTACATGTAAATTTCATTTAAATTTCATGTAAATTTCGATCGATACTTCTAATGAATGAAGCTTGTCTTCAGGGTCGATCGTTCTCAAGGTAATTTCTCAACGTAACTTTTAGGAGAAGATTTCGTAATGACCAGAGTCAAACGCGGTAATGTCGCTCGCAAGCGCCGCAAAAAAATTCTCAAATTAGCCAAAGGATTCAGAGGAACGCTCTCGACAAATTTCCGGACGGCGAACCAGAAGGTGATGAAAGCGCTGTGTAACGCCTATCGCGATCGCCGCAAGCGCAAGCGGGACTTTCGCCGCCTGTGGATTACCCGGATTAACGCCGCATCTCGCCAGAACGGTTTGAGCTATTCCCAACTCATCGGCCATCTCAAGAAAGCCAACGTGCAAATCAACCGCAAAATGCTCGCGCAACTGGCCGTTCTCGATCCGGATACGTTTGCCAAAGTGGTGGAAGTGGCCAAACAAGGCTAGATTCGGCAGATTTCTAATTTGGCAAATTTCAACGGGAGGAAGTGGAGACATGAAATCGTCGCGCGGTTCTAGGTTCTCCATTCCTTCGTTTGTTTCCTACCTCTGTCTGGGCGTTGTGATGACAATCGTCCTGATAGGGGTTCAGTTTTGGCAGGGTAATTCCAGTCCTGCCGCAACTCTATCGGAGATCGAAGCGCGGGGACATTTGATTGTTGCCGTGAAAGATAACCTGCCACCGATGGGGTTTCGCGATCGCAACGGAGAACTGCAAGGGTTAGAAATCGACCTGGCACGGGAATTAGCCGAACGCATCCTCGGCGATCGCCATGCGCTGGTTTTGCAACCGGTCTCCAATCGCGATCGATTGCAGGTGGTGATGGATGGGGAAGTGGATTTGGCGATTGCTGGGGTGACGGCAACGGCGGCGAGATCGCGCGTGGTCGATTTTAGCTTACCCTACTATTTCGATGGAGTTACGTTTGTGGTTTCCGATGCCCAGAAGCACCAACCGGAGGACTTCGCCAACGCCACAATTGCCGCGATTGACGGGTCGAGTACTGTGGCGGCAGTGCGTTATTTCATCTCCAACCCCAACCTCGTGGCTGCGGACTCGTACGAGGCGGCTAAAGCGTTACTCGATGCGGGGGAAGTGGATGCTTTTGCTGGGGATACAACCGTCCTGGCAGGATGGGTGCGAGAGTTTCCCGAATATCGCCTGGTTCCGTTTCAGCTTTCCGTCGAACCCCTGTGCGTGGTGATGTCGAAAGGATTGCAGTACGACGATTTGCGCCAAACCGTGCGCGGTACGATCGCCCAGTGGCGATCGCGCGGGTGGCTGCGGGAAAAAGCAGCAGAGTGGGGTTTGCCCGTGCCGGGTCAAGAGGAAGTCATCTTTGAGAGATAACTCGATACGCGGTACGCTTGGGGCTTCTCAAGGTTGAAGGCTCTGTTTGGTGAGATCGAGCAACTGCGTATCGATCGGGTCAAATCACCCTAAGATATATAAAAAGTTATAAAAAAATTGACATTCAGGCAAATCCTCGTGGGAATCTAGTTGGGGTTAACCCACTCATTCAAACCCAATCGTTTTAAAAACAACTCTCAGAAACGACTTTAAATTGCGATGGATACCAATCTTGTAACGATTTATCTCATTATCTTAATTGTTTTGTTGGGCGGCGCGGCAATTGCCGTCGTGCGGCAAATTTTTATCACCCGGCGCGTGGAAGGTCGTTTTGTTAAATTGCAAAAGATCGTGACCAAAGGAGAAGGTACAGCTCAGGATTATTACGAATTGGGAAGTCTGTTATTAGATAAAAAGCTGTATTCTCAAGCGATCGTCCAGCTACAAAAATCTCTCAAATCGAAAGATCTCGAAGGAGAAGAGAATAAGGCGATCGTTTATAATGCTTTGGGTTTTGCCTATTCGAGCCAAGAGCAATACGACCTCGCCGTGCGGCAGTACAAAGAAGCGTTAAAATTGCAGCCGGAATATCCAACGGCACTCAATAATTTAGCCTTTGCCTACGAACGCAAGAAACTCGAATCTCAAGCCTTAGAAGCTTACGAACAAGTCTTACAATACGAACCGAAAAATGCGATCGCCAAAAAACGATCGACTTCTCTGAAGCGGCGCTTGGTTTCCACGGAAAAGTAGCTGCATTGGGGGTAAAACCCCGCATATCGATCGGGGCCATTAAGGAATTGCGATCGCCCCGGATTTGGGTCGTTAAGTTTGCTACAATTCGAGCGAACCCACAGCTCTAAGCAATCGAATCCCATGACGGAAGCAACTTCTTATGCCAACGCCCCCGATCTGGTCGCCGATGACTACGTGGTGCTGGGTTTAGCAACCTGTTTCATCCGCCAAGAGGGGGAAACCCACGAGGTGAAAATTCTCGAACCGATTCCCTCAGCCGCCCTCGAAGCCATTCTTAAGAAGATTCCCACATCTTACGAATTCGCCTACGCGACGACATTAGGCGAGATTGTCGCCAAAGAGGAACCGCAACGCCCTTCTGTTTTCCCCGAAAACGCTCAGTTTTGCGATGAGTTTGTCGATCGTGCCTTCTCGGCTGCCCGCACCTACAAAAGCCGCCCCGAAGCCAGCGCTCACATTGCGTTGAATGCGACTTACGACGATTTGAACTACTCTACCGAACGCAAGCGAGTTCTCAATTCCGAGAATATCGTCACTGCCGAAGATAACGTCAAACAGCATTCCCATACTCATCAGGTGTTGTAAGGTTTTGCGCTCGATTTATCTCGATTGATTGAGAGCGGCACTCAGCCCGAACTCTAGATGTGTTACTTCGATGTATGGAGTTCGGGTAAGTCCCCATTCCCGCAGAACTTGTAACGATACCAACACGAACTGCCAGCCAATCTTCGCCCTCGGGTTAGTTGACAAATAGTCTAGTTCGTGCGTGTTTAGTATTTCGGTGGCTATTCGTTAATGCCATCTCAGCCCAAAGGAAGTAGAAACCGAACTTGATGTTGGTTAACGTGTTTGATGAGGGTTTGTGGATTTAGTGGTAATTTTCCATCTGGCCCTCTTTCTTCCACTTCGAGCAACACGTGTCTCGTACAGAGTTTTCTAACTTCCGATCGAAATAAATGAATAAAGTGAAAATTGCCCCTTGGGACGAACTGCCCCAACGGCAGCCAATTGGAGCCTTAGTTGAAGGTGTCGATCTCGTCATCGTGCGCTGGGAAGACAAGGTTTCCGTTCTCTACGGACGCTGCAAGCATCGCGGCGCTTTGATGGCCGATGGTTCGATCCAAGGTGCAGACCTCATCTGCGGTCTGCACCAATGGGACTATCGCTTCGAGACGGGAGTCAGCGCTTACAACAACAGCGAGTATCTCGATAAATTCCAAGCCTGGGTCGAAGACGGTAACCTATACGTCGATGCCGATGAAATTATTGCCTGGAAGCGGGAAAATCCCCAACCCTACAATCGGGATAAATACCAAGGGCAATACGCCGACCCGACGGGAACCGAGGACGAACCCCACAACCAATTCATCCAACAACTGGCTGCTGGCGGACTCTCCCAAATGGGACAACACGGTCCGGTGGCGGCGATGGGCGTTCCCGCGCCGGAGTTGCCTCAATGGGACGATTTGCAATTTCTGACGGCCCAACTTGCCCGACTCCCCCAACTCGATGAGGTAGAGGTAGGTACGGAACTCGTCATCGGGCCCAACGCCAAACAACCCTTGAAACTCGATCTGCCCCTTTTCGTCTCCGATATGAGTTTTGGGGCGCTTTCGGAAGAGGCGAAAATTGCTCTATCTAAAGGTGCAGAACTGGCAGGAACGGGGATTTGTTCGGGAGAAGGGGGAATGCTGCCCGAAGAACGATCGGCCAACAGCCGCTACTTCTACGAATTGGCTTCGGCGCGATTCGGCTTCTCGATGGAAAAGCTCATGCAGGTACAGGCTTTTCACTTCAAATGCGGTCAGGCGGCGAAAACTGGAATCGGGGCACACCTTCCGGGCGAAAAAGTCAATCAAAAAATTGCCGAAGTTCGCGAAGTTGAAGAGGGGGAAACGGCCGTTTCTCCAGCTCGTTTTCCCGATTGGGAGTCGGTAGAAGACTATCGCCGATTTGCCGAGACGGTGCGGGATGTGACGGGGGGAATCCCCGTTGGGGTGAAGCTTTCGGCACAGCACATCGAAATGGATATCGATGCCGCCCTCGAAATTGGGGTCGATTACATTATCCTAGACGGTCGCGGTGGCGGAACGGGCGGGGCCCCTTTGCTCTTCCGCAATCACATTTCCGTTCCCACCATTCCGGCACTGGCGAGGGCGCGCCGCCATTTAGACAAGCGCGAGGCTAAAGGGGTAACTTTAATCGTGACAGGGGGACTGCGCACTCCGGCCGATTTTGCCAAAGCCCTGGCCCTGGGGGCGGACGGAATCGCCCTGGCGAATGCTGCCATTCAGGCCATTGGCTGTTTGGGGATGCGGGCGTGTCATACGAATAATTGCCCGGTGGGAATCGCCACTCAGAAAAAGGATTTGCGATCGCGACTGATTATCGACGAATCCGCACAACGCCTCGATCGCTTTTTGAGAGCTTCGGTAGAGTTGATGCAAGTCCTCGCTCGCGGCTGCGGACACACCGATCTCAATCAGTTCTGCTTAGAGGATTTAACCACGTGGAAGCGGGATATGGCCTATTTATCGGGGGTTAAGTATGGCGGCGTGATGCCCTTGATGTAAGGGGAGGCAGGGGAGGCTTCGGGGGCTTCAGGGGCTGGAGGAGACAAAGGGACAAGGAGAATTTGGCATTCATTCTCCCCCGTTTCTCCCGTTTCCCCCGTTTCTCCCAATTCTCCCAATTCTCCCCTCTCCGCGTCTCCGCGTCCCCGTGTCCCTGCATCTGGAGCGTCCTCCCATCTCCCCCCTTTTCCATTTTCAAGGCTGGCGTAAATTCGGAATTTGTGCCTGGGAAAGTGAGGTTTTATCGGTATCCTAGAAAGACACCGACAGCGCCCTCCATTACACAGGTCAAAACCGATGAACGAAACTTCACCCCGCTTTGTGTCCCCTGGTTCGATCGCCTCGCGAAAATGGTGTCGCATCGGAGTTTGCTGTGCGATCGCCCTAACTGCTAGCGGTTGTACTGGCACTCTCAGCACGCCTTGGGGAGATTTTGAGTGGGATACGGCGATCGAAGAGACGAGTATTAGCGTCAACAGCGACAATCGCAGATACCAGTCCCAAGAACCTCACTCCAACCCTCAGTACGACGCTCAAACTTTGGAAGCATCGGCCAACGTCAGCGAACCTGCGGTTTTGCCGACGAAAACCTTACTGACCCGAGGCGGCTACACCACCGAATCGATGGGATACCTCAACGTCGGACAGGTGCAGCCGTTCGAGATGCAAATGAATGAGGGGCAACGCTTGAAGGTCGTTTCGACGGGAAACGTAGAGACCTATGTTTTCACCCCCTCCGGTATGCTGTTGGCGGATAATACCCTCCCCGAATCGGGCGTTTATTTTGTTGAGGTAGTGGCGATCGACGATACGGAATACAATCTCAGCGTAGACGTGCGCTAGGCTCGATCGTTTAGCTGACTGCGTTTTTTTCAGGGCTTCAAACGCTGCCATATACCGGAACGGCAGCACCCCGTACGTCTTTAGCCGCTTCGGAAGCTAAAAAGGCAATCACCTCTCCCAAGGATTGCGGCTTCACCCAACTCTCGGCGTTTTCGTCCCCCATTGCTGCCCGATTTCCGGGGGTATCGATGACGCTAGGAAGAACGGTATTGGCAGTAATATTAGTTCCTTTCGTTTCCGAGGCGATCGCCCCAGTCAAGGCAACCACTCCCGCTTTCGAGGCACAATAAGCGGCTAGTTCCCCCGTGGGATCTACAGCCCCCCGCGAACCCACGGTAACGATGCGTCCGTAGCCTTGTTCTCGCATCTTCCGCAAACAGTGCTTGCACGCCAAAAACGTCGTATTCAGATTCAAGTCGAAGTCTCGCTGCCAATCTTCAAAAGCGTACTCGTGGGTTTTTCCCATGGAGAATCCCCCGACTAAGTGAATCAGCGCGTCCACTCGTTCCATATCGTTGACGAGTTGTTCGATCGCTTTCTCGTCAAGTAAATCGATCTCCACAAATTGAATCCGCGAAAAATCTTCTGGGGAGAGGGTTTGCTTGAGTCGCGTCACCTCTTGGGACTGGACGTAGGTGAGCGTCAAATCCGCACCGCGATCGAGCAGCACTTGCGTTACCCCCGTACCCAGTCCTCCCGTACCCCCTGTCAGCAATACCCGTTTTCCTTGCATCGGTTTTTCCTCCCGATTGGCTCTGGATTTTTAACTCTTACGGTGGACTTCTATATTGTCGGACACATCCCCCAGAGCGAGTCAACCCTTAAGCCTGATAATTAACGATTCGGGCAAAACTTTCGGGTTCCAAACTCGCGCCTCCCACCAAAGCACCGTTAATTTCCGATTGCGCCATGATTTCGTCGATATTTCCCGGCTTTACGGAACCACCGTATTGAATGGTCACTTCGGGGTTGCTTAACTTCGATCGAATCAAACCAATGACCCGGTTGGCTTCTGCCGCATCGCAAGTCTCTCCCGTGCCGATCGCCCAAATGGGTTCGTAGGCGATAATTAGATTTGTCTGGTCTACATCCACCAAATCTTTTTCCAATTGGCTGAAGATATGAGATTCGGTCTCCCCGGCATCTCGCTGCTGTTTGGTTTCCCCAACGCAAAGAATGGGAGTCAAACCATTTTTCTGGGCGGCTTTGAGTCGCAAGTTCACCGTTTCGTCGGTTTCGCCGAAATATTGCCGACGTTCGCTGTGGCCGATGACGACGTAGCGAACCCCCAGTTCGGCAAGCATCGCCCCGGAGATTTCTCCAGTATAAGCTCCAGAATCTTCCCAATGAACGTTTTGCGCCCCGAGGTTAACTCGACTTCCGTGCAACTGCTTGCTCGAACAATGCAAATCGGTAAATGGAACGCACAAAATCACCCCTCGCTCTTCGGGGGTTTTTTCCAGATGGGGTATGAAGCCTTCGATAAACTCCAGGGACTCGGCCTGGGTTTTGAACATTTTCCAATTACCAGCAAGAACGATTTTCGGCACGGATAACAACAGCTTTTCTTCAACACGACAAGATGCATCCTTTAGTTTAAGCCTTTGGGTGTCCTTTGGAAACAGGTTTTGGGGAAAGGGGAGGTGAGGGGCTTTGGGGGCTTGGGAGGCTTCGGGAGTGAATGCAAAATTAAAAATGCGCGCATTCTCCTTTGTCTCTCTTGTCTCCCTCTCCGCGTCACCGCGTCATCTCCTTCCCCCGTTTCCCCCGTTTCCCCCATTTCTCTCCCTCTCCGCGTCACCGCGTCCTCCCCTCTCCCAAGAGCGACCCCAGCTTTCGATCGAATTCTCGGGGAGCGCAACGAGTATGTCACAATAGAAAATTGACCTAAATGTAAAAGATCGAACAATCAAACAATGGTAAAATTGCGACTCAAGCGACTCGGCAAGAAAAGAGAAGTTAGCTTTCGGATCGTGGCGATTAACAGCTCCGCGCGACGGAACGGACGCAGCCTCGAAGAGTTAGGTTACTACAACCCCAGAACCGACGAAACGCGCCTCAACGTCCCGGCGATCGTCACTCGCTTAAAGCAAGGGGCACAGCCGACTGAAACCGTGCGTCGAATTTTAGAAAAAGCGAATGTTTTCGAGCAAGTCCGGGCAGCTTCCAATGCCTAACCCGACCGCAACACCAGATTACGAAGGGCTGGTTAAGTTTCTGTTGGCTCCGTTTTTAGAGTCGCCCGAATCCCTGAGCGTCGATTGCGAGCAGTCCTCGAGCCGACCGAAAATTTTAATTCGCGTCGCCTTCGAGGCTCCCGATAAAGGTCGCGTGTTCGGTCGGGGAGGGCGCAATATCAGCGCGATCCGCACGTCTTTAGAGGCGATCGGTCAAACGGTCGGTCAATCGGTTCATCTGGATATTTACGGGAGTACGGGAAATGGTCAAGGTTCGTCAGAGCATTCCGACCAGGTCGATCGCTCCTCTCGACGCAGAACCTCAAAACCGAAAGTCCGCCGCCCGAATTCTCGCCAACGAGACTCCGAGTAACCTTGTCGAGGTTGAGAGTTAAGGTGGAGAAGATGTTGAGAATGGAAGAGAGCGAAAATCTGACCTGGCTCCATTCTCATCTGGCGTATATTGTCTGAAACTCTGGGTGGGAAAAGGGGAAGCGAGTTGGGAAAAGGTGCGGGAGCTAAAGCTCGATCGCTCGGCCTTATCTTCTGTGTCCCCTTATCTCCAGGTCCCACCGACTAGCGTCCCGATCGTTCGTGAGTAGCTCTAGCGTTTGCATGGCAGAAAGTTTTTTAAAGATTGAATTACCCTCCCTAGAAAGTGCGATCGCCGTAGCGGGACATCGGGAGGAAAACCTGAAATTGCTCTCTCAAAGAACGGGAGCGACGTTGGTACTCCGGGGACAAGAACTCGTCATTTCTGGCACGGAGTCTCAAGTGAACCGCACCGATCGGATCGTTCGATCGCTCGCGCCGTTTTGGAAAGAAGGGAAAGCCATTTCTTCGGTGGATATCCAAACGGCAATCCACGCCATCGACACCGATCGCCAAGGGGAGTTGCAAGACCTGCGAGAGGATATCATCGCTCGCACTCGGCGTGGCGAAAATATCCGCGCCAAAACCTTTCGCCAGGGGCAATATATCAAGGCCGTCCGCAAACACGATTTAACCTTTTGTATCGGTCCGGCCGGCACGGGGAAAACCTACCTCGCGGCGATGCTGGCAGTTCAGGCACTGCTCGACAAACAGTACGAACGCCTGATTCTCACCCGTCCGGCAGTGGAGGCGGGAGAACGATTGGGATTTTTACCCGGAGATTTGCAACAAAAGGTCAATCCATTTTTGCGACCCCTCTACGATGCGCTCTACGAACTGATCGATGCGGAAAAAATTCCCGATTTGATGGAGCGGGGGATTATTGAAGTCGCTCCGATCGCCTATATGCGCGGTCGCACCCTCAGTAACTCATTTGTGATTCTCGATGAAGCCCAAAATACAACCCCAGCTCAGATGAAAATGGTGCTGACTCGTTTGGGATTTCGATCGCGCATGGTGGTGACCGGCGATGTTACCCAGACGGATTTACCCACCCACCAAAAATCTGGGCTGACCGTGGCTCAAAAAATTCTCAAAAATGTGGATGGCATCGCCTTTTGTTACCTCTCGCAAGCCGATGTCGTTCGCCATTCTTTGGTGCAGGCGATCGTCAAAGCCTACGAAAAATACGAGCAACCTTAGTTTGAGTGGAGAAAGGCGATCGAGCAAATGAAATCGCTTTTCTACTGCAAACGGTTTTTGAATTGAGTTAATGCAATTTCTGCAATAAAGAACGATTGCAAACTAGTATAAATACTTAATATAGCTTATCGATTCTTGATGGGTTCTGCGAGCGCTTTCGATGAGGGAAAGTGTCATCTAGAGAGGCGATCGACTTTCTAGATATCGGCTGCGCCGTATTGTTGCGTTGAATGTTTTAGAAAGAATTTAGATTTAATCCGAACAAAGGTGCAACTTAGAATTACCCGATCGTCATACAATGATACCATTCTTCGCAAAAGAAATAAGGGTGGCCAATTCGCTCGAGAACTACATGGACTCAACACTACCAAAAACCGATCTCCAAGTTACCGTTCCGTCTCCCTCCGATTTGCTCTTGCGCCATCGACTTAAAGTCGTAGAAGACCTATGGAAATCAGTCCTGCGGCAAGAATGCGGTCAGCAAACGATCGATCTCTTACGGCAATTGGCCCCGATCGATGCTTCGGAAGGAAAATCTCTTGAATTCTTAGATAGCGAAGTTTTACACCTCATCGAAAAGCTCGATCTCAACGAAGCGATCCGGGCCTCCCGAGCCTTTGCGCTGTACTTCCAACTGATTAATATCGTCGAACAGCACTACGAACAGCAAGAGCGAGAACGAGAAAGCGCCAATGCCGACAACCTCGTGCGCGAGCAAGCGGTCTTCGAGGCGATCGAAACTGGATCGGGAGAAGACTTTACCCTGCGCGACACCTCCAAACGAGGAGCCGTCAAACCCGGCAGCACCTTCGCATCCCTCTTCCCTACCCTCAAACAACTCAACGTTCCCCCCCAGCAAATCCAGAGACTGCTCGACCAACTCGACATCCGATTAGTCTTTACGGCCCACCCCACGGAAATCGTCCGCCAAACCATCCGCGCCAAACAGCGGCGAATTGCCAGAATCTTGCGCCAGCTCGATCGGGTAGAAGAAAGACTCAGCAGTTTGGGAACCACCTCCTCTCTCGAAGCCGAAGCCCTCCAGGAACAACTCACCGAAGAAATTCGCCTGTGGTGGCGCACCGACGAACTGCACCAGTTCAAACCCGCCGTCCTCGACGAAGTCGAATACGCCCTCCACTATTTCAAAGAAGTCTTATTCGACGCGCTGCCGCAACTCTACCAGCGCATGAGCCGCAACCTGCTATCGACTTTTCCCCATCTCGCACTACCGAGTTACAACTTCTGTAAGTTCGGATCTTGGGTGGGGTCCGATCGCGACGGCAACCCATCGGTCACGCCTCAAGTCACCTGGCAGACCTCCTGTTACCAGCGCTCTTTGGTGTTGGATAAGTATATCGATTCAATTTCCGATCTGACTCAGTTACTGAGTTTGTCCCTCCACTGGAGCGATATCCTCCCCGAACTGCTCGAATCGATCGAACAAGATCGATTGCAGATGCCCGAAATCTACGATCGGCAAGCGATCCGCTACCGCCAAGAACCCTATCGCCTCAAACTCGCCTACATCCAACAACGACTGGAAAATACCCGCGCTCGCAACTGGCAACTCTATCAAGAAGAAAACTGGCGGCGACAAATTCCCGAAACTCAAAGTACGGCTATTTATCATTCCGGTGCGGAGTTCCTCGCCGAACTGCAATTGCTGCAACGCACCCTCACCGAAACCGGTCTGCAATGCAGCGCCCTCGAAACCCTGATTTGTCAAGTCGAGGTGTACGGCTTCAACTTGGCTCACCTCGATATTCGCCAAGAATCGACGCGCCATTCCGATACCCTCAACGAGATCGCCGAGTACTTACAAGTTCTGCCCCAACCCTACAACGACCTGCCCGAAGCGGAGAAAGTGAAGTGGTTAACTGCCGAACTGCAAACTCGGCGACCGCTGATCCCCGCAGAATTGCCCTTCTCGGATACCGCGCGCGAAACCATCGAAACCTTCCGCATCCTGCGGTTGCTGCAACAAGAGTTCGGGGTCGAGCTGTGCCAAACCTACATCATTAGCATGAGCCATCACGTCAGCGACCTGCTCGAAGTGTTGCTGCTGGCTAAAGAAGCGGGACTCTACGATCCAGCGACGGGAGTGGGGACGATTCAAGTGGTTCCCCTGTTTGAAACCGTCGAAGATCTCAAGCGAGCGCCAGCCGTGATGCAGGAGTTGTTCGAGCTGCCGTTGTATCGATCTTTGCTGGCGGGGGGATACGAGCCGCCCGACTCCTCGAAACCCTCCCTGCAAGAGGTGATGCTCGGCTATTCCGACAGCAACAAAGACTCCGGCTTTTTGAGCAGTAACTGGGAAATTCACAAAGCCCAGAAATCCTTGCAGTCGATCGCCGAACCCTACGGCGTACAATTGCGGATTTTCCACGGACGCGGCGGTTCCGTCGGACGGGGTGGCGGTCCGGCTTACGAAGCGATTTTAGCCCAACCGGGTCACACGATTAACGGACGGATTAAAATCACCGAACAAGGAGAAGTCCTCGCCTCCAAATACTCCTTGCCGGAACTGACTCTCTATCACCTCGAAACCATTACCTCGGCGGTGATTAAATCGAGTTTGCTCCGGGGTGGATTCGACGACATCGAACCTTGGAACGAGATTATGGAAGAACTCGCGGCCCGATCGCGGGTTCACTACCGAGCACTGATTTACGAGCAGCCCGACTTTATCGACTTCTTCCATCAAGTTACTCCGATCGCCGAAATCTCTCAATTGCAAATCTCCTCCCGTCCGGCACGACGGGGAGGGGGCAAGAAGAAAGATATCGGCGGACTGCGGGCGATTCCCTGGGTGTTTAGCTGGACGCAAACCCGCTTCCTGCTGCCAGCCTGGTACGGCGTGGGCACGGCGATCGAAGAATTTATGCAAGAAGCCCCCGAAGAACACCTGAAATTGTTGCGCTATTTCTATTTCAAATGGCCCTTCTTTAGAATGGTGGTTTCTAAAGTGGAGATGACCCTCTCGAAAGTGGATTTGCAGGTCGCCGAACATTACGTCCGCGAACTCTCGAACCCCGAAGATCGCGAACGATTCGATCGAGTCTTCGCCCAAATTGCCCGCGAGTACTATCTCACCCGCGATCTGATTCTCAAACTGACAGGCAATCAACGACTTTTAGATGGCGATCCCGCCCTCCAGCGATCGGTGCAACTGCGCAATGCGACGATCGTTCCCTTGGGCTTGCTGCAAGTCTCCCTGCTCAAGCGCCTGCGCCAACACGGCGTGATTTCAACTCCAGGGGTGATTCACTCTCGCTACAGCAAAGGCGAACTGCTGCGGGGGGCACTGTTGACCTTAAATGGGATTGCTGCTGGGATGCGAAATACGGGTTGAGGAAATAGGGGAAACGGAGGCTTCGGGGGCTTCGGGAGATGGGAGGACGCGGTGACGCGGAGAAGAAGAGGGACCAGGGAGAATTGTGTATCTTGCATTTACTCTCCCTCACCTCCCTCACCTCCCTCACCTCCCCCCTTTTAAGTCGCGAGGAATACCATGAGTTTTTCATTCGGTTTGGGCGATACCTTCGTTGTCAGTAATGGTGGCTTGTTTGTCAACTTTGGAGGCGTTAACCCCCCATCTGCTACTACAGTCACTGGTGGGGTCGTCGTACCGCCAGTTATTGACAATCCCTTTTCCGGGTCGGAAGTGAGCGTATCGGGTGGGTTAAACGTTTCCGTCGGCGGATCGACTGATGCGGACATTTCCGATGAAGTCCGGGGAAATCGAGGAGAATCCTCTCGAAGGTCTGAAGAGGCAACAGAGGCAGACGATCTCACCAATCCGCAAGTTTTGGAAGTCCCGATTTCCGATCGCGAGGTGAGCCAAGTGTCGATCGAACCGATTTTTGAAGATATTATCGGCAACGACGGCGCAGGTAATCCCGTCATTATCGGACAGCAACAAGTCGGAACTCGCTTCGTGCAGACCCAAACTTCGTCTAGTCCCGCGCCTACATTCCAACTTCCCTCAAATTTCCTATTCAATTTTCTCTCGAAGGTATTTGGAGCGATCGAAGTATAGCAGGGGGAGACAGACCTCGATAATACGGGTCAAAGTGTCTTAACGGTGGTAGCGACAGCTACGCAAAAGACAAGCATCTGAGGCTGTGGGGTTGGCATTCTAGATTCGGTCGCCTGTATTCTTTGCGGGGACTAAGTTTAAGGGATTTTGAGAGGGAGTTGGATACGATCGATTGGTTTGAGCGATCGCAAACGCAAAATCGGGACAATTTAGTAAAAAATCGATACAAAAAGCCCCTCAATTCCCAAAAAAACTCGAAATCTAGATAAATTAACGTTTCTATCGATCCATAGGAGACAGACAGCCTTTAGAATAAGTCAGTGAAACTATGAATCTATAGGAGTTTCAGCCCGTTGATGGCTGAGACACCCTTTGAAGATGAATCCTAAAAACAACAAAGGAGTTTTCATATGAATAAAGGAGAACTAGTTGACGCGGTAGCAGCAAAAGCCAGCGTCACGAAAAAAGAAGCCGATGCGGTACTCACTGCGGCTCTCGAGACCATCATGGAAGCCGTTTCGAGTGATGATAAAGTAACCCTCGTTGGCTTTGGATCTTTCGAGTCCAGGGATCGAAAAGCCCGCGAGGGTCGCAATCCCAAAACCGGAGAAAAAATGGAAATTCCGGCGACGAAAGTGCCAGCGTTCTCTGCGGGAAAACTGTTTAAAGAGAAGGTCGCTCCCAAGTAAACCAGATTTTGAACCGACCATCACACGGGGGAAATTTGCGTTGGGCAGCCTCAGTTGCAGGCTGCTCTCCCTCGGATATTCTGGATTTTTCGGCGAGTATCAATCCTCTGGGACCGCCAAATAGTGCCCTGGGGGCAGTACAAAATGGTTTAGAGGCTCTGAAGGCTTATCCCGATCCGGAGTATCTCCAACTACGGCAAGCGCTAGGTCAATTTCACGAACTGCCCCCAGACTGGGTATTGCCCGGAAACGGGGCAGCCGAGTCGATAACCTGGGCGGGACGAGAACTCGCATCCCTGGATGCCACCTATTTAATCGTTCCCGCCTTTGGCGATTACTGGCGAGCGCTTAAAGCCTACGATGCAAGCATCCGAGCTTGTCCGATCGCCTTCGAGACAAACGATGAGAAATGGGTTGGGGGCGATCGGTTACCTCTTTCAAAACTCTCATCAGTGGATACTCGATCGAGCGGGCTGCTGCTGAACAATCCTCACAACCCGACAGGGCAACTGTGGAGTCGAGAGGCGATCGAGCCGTATCTGGAGCGATTTGCTTTGGTGGTGGTGGATGAAGCCTTTATGGATTTTCTTCCCCCCACGCGGCAGCAAAGCCTGATTCAGTGGGTTCGCGAGTATCCAAATTTAGCGATCGTCCGCTCTTTAACCAAGTTCTACAGCATTCCCGGTCTGCGATTGGGGTACGCGATCGCCCATCCCGAACGACTCCAACGCTGGCAGCGATGGCGCGATCCCTGGTCGGTCAATAGTTTGGCTGCTGCCGTCGGGGCGATCGTGACCCAAGATCGTGAATTTCAACAGCAAACCTGGAACTGGCTGACCCCGGCACGAGAGCAATTAACAAGCGGGCTGAGGCAAATACCGGGTCTATACTGTCATGAGGGGGCGGCGAACTTTCTCTTAGTGCGCTCCCAATATCCCAGTTCCCAAGTCCAAAAAATCTTGCTAGAGCGCGATCGCATTTTGATTCGCGACTGTCTGAGTTTTCCCGAGTTGGGCGATCGATATTTTCGAGTCGCCGTCCGTTCTCCGGTCGAAAATCAACGCTTGCTCGCCGGACTGGCGGATATCCCGAACCGCTTCAATGTTGACCTCCCAATCTAGCACTGAAATTGGATGGCATTTGACTACGATCTGGTAATTTTGGGTGGCTCTCCGGTTGCCGTTGAGGCAGCGATCGCCGCCAATGCTCTCAAGGCGAGGGTGGCCCTAGTCGAACCGATCGCAGAAGAGGCGAGGTTTTCTGCGGGGAATCTGCCGCCCAATCGAATATTGCCCCTCCTCGAGCAGATGCAACGCGCCGACCAGATGGGTGTGTCTTGGGATGCCGATCGCGATCGCCCCGTCGAACCCCGTCCACCCGAGATAGATTTCGATCGTCTCCGGCATTGGTGCGTTGAAGCGAATCGATCGAACCACAAATCCCTAGCTTTTTTGTCATCTCTGGGAATCGATGCGATTCGAGGGAACGGTGAATTTGGCTGCCAACCTACTCTGCATTTTGCGGTGAACGGGCGACGATTGCGAGGACGAAAATACTTGCTGGCTGTCGAGTCTCGGGCGATCGCCTCAAAAATTGAAGGGTTGTCCGAAACGGGGTATTTAACGCCCCAAACCTTACTCGATTGGATAGGCAAAGAGCAAAAGTTACCTGAAACCCTCACCATTATCGGAGACGATCCCGCTGCGATCGAAATCGCTCAAATCCTTGTGCGGCTGGGAACCCAAGTCAAGCTCGTCGTCACCGGAAGTCACATCTTACCCCACGAAGACCCCGAAGCCGCCCGGTGGGTACAAGCGCAACTCGAAGCAGAAGGCGTACGAATTACCACCCAAACCACCGTCACCCAAGCCAAACAAATTGACAATAAAAAATGGGTTCAAGCCGGGAATTATGCGATTGCTGCCGACGAAATTTTACTGGCAACCGATCGCCTTCCCCAAATCGAATCATTTAATTTAGATGCAGTGGATGTCGCCGTCGATCGGGGTCGAGTTCTCGCCAATGCCAAGCTGCAAACCACCAATCCCAAGATTTATGCCTGTGGGGAAACGTTAGGGGGATATTCTTTTGAAAATCTCAGCCTCTACGAAGCCAAATTGGCAATAAAAAATGCCTTATTTTATCCGCTTTGGTCGGTTAACTATCGAACTATTCCTTGGGCAATTTTTTCCGAACCGACGTTAGCCAGGGTGGGTTTAACGGAGTTGCAAGCTCGCCGTCGATATTCCGAAGATTTAGCAATTTTACGCTCGTTTTTTCCGGCGGGAAATGCCACTGGATTTTGTAAGGCGATCGTGCGATCGAACGGTGAAATTTTGGGCGTGCATTTGGTGGGTACTGATGCAAGTGAGTTGATTCATCTGTTTGCCCTGGCGATTTCTAAAGGCTTGAAAATGGGAGATTTGGATGCTTTGGCTTCTGTTTCCCAGACGCACTCGAAAATTTTCGATCGGATGAACGCAAAATGGCAACAATATCGTATTCAAAATAATCCGTTACTTGAGAGTTTATTAGAAGCCTGGTCGAGTTTTCGCCGCTCTTAATTATGAATCGGATTGTTATTATTGGCTGTGGAATTATTGGGGCGACGATCGCCTACGAACTGAGCCAGATTTCCGGATTAAATATTACCGTTCTCGATCGCCAACCTCCCGCCCGAGAATCCACTGGAGCCGCGCTGGGAGTGTTAATGGGAGCGATTAGTCAAAAAAAAGTGAAAAGTCGGGCGTGGAAACTGCGGCGTGCGAGTATGCAGCGCTATGAAACCCTAATTCCCGAATTGGAAGCACGAACCGGTCGAACAATCCCCTTCAATCGTAACGGCATTCTCAAACTTTGCTTTGCCGACGAACAGACCGATCGAACTTTAGAAAAATGGCAAAAATTGGTGGAAGTACGCGCCCAAGAAGGGCTAAAACTGAATATTCTTTCACCCGAATCCGTACGCGATCGATTTGACTATCTCAACTGCAACAATCTTATCGCGGCAGTCGAATCTCCAGTCGATCGGCAAGTCGATCCCGTGGCACTCACTCAGACCTTGGTAGAAGCTGCAAAGGCTGCGGGCGTAACGTTTGATTTCGATGCGATCGTCACCGGGGCAAGCCGCGCAGAAACCGCCGACGAACGAGTTTGCCAGCAAATCCACTACCATCGGGCATCCAACCCCGAAATTCAACAGTCCATCTCGACGGATTGGGTCGTGGTTGCTGCCGGACTCGGATCGACCCCTTTTATCGAGTCTCTGGGGGCAAACGGTCAACCTGTCGATATCCAACCCGTCTTGGGGCAA
Source organism: Cyanobacteriota bacterium (assembly GCA_034189805.1). Lineage (GTDB taxonomy): Bacteria > Cyanobacteriota > Cyanobacteriia > Cyanobacteriales > Geitlerinemataceae > Zarconia. Next base: position 4,042 of record JAXHUC010000047.1, on the reverse strand, counting down.
GCACTCCGCCTGCGACTACCCGAACCCCTCGCCCAACGAGAACCCGTTATCACTGGCAACGACATTCACATCGTCCCCTTGGGAAATGCCGAGTACTGGCTGGGGGCAACAGTCGAGTTTCCCGACGAGTCGGGGGAAGTTGTTGCCGAATCAGAACGACTTGACGCGGTTCTTGCTGGGACGATCGAATTTTGCCCGAGTTTAGCCAATGCCCAGATTCTCCAGAAGTGGTCGGGTTTGCGTCCCCGTCCCCAAGGTCGCCCCGCCCCGATTATCGGCAAACTCCCTGGGTATGGCAACGTTCTTTTGGCTACCGGACATTACCGCAACGGGGTTTTACTCGCCCCGGCAACCGCCCTGGAAATTCGGCAAGCGATAGAGTATTAATATTGCCCTAATATCGATCGTCCCAATTGCCAATCGTATCGGTGATGCGATCGGGCGATCGACGATCCAAAAATTTATAGCGATGACTGCCACGACTCCCAAACCAACCCAACTTTCTTTAGATGAGTTTTTGGCAATGCCAGAAACCAAACCCGCCAGCGAATATATCAACGGAAAAATTTACCAAAAACCCATGCCTCAAGGTGAACATAGCACGCTACAAATTCGTCTGGGATCGTCGATTAACGATACCGGAATTCCCAACAAGTTAGCACATGCTTTTACTGAGTTACGCTGTACTTTTGGCGGACGATCGATCGTTCCCGATATTACCGTATTTGAGTGGTCGAGAATTCCCCGGCAAGAGAACGGTCGAATTGCCAATCGATTTGAAACGTATCCAGATTGGACGATCGAAATACTTTCCCCAGACCAATCGCCCAATCGCGTGATTCGCAATATTACATTCTGCATTCAGCAGGGAACGAAATTGGGGTGGTTTCTCGATCCATCTGATGAATCGGTGACGGTATTTCAACCCGATCGACTGCCGGAATTTAAAGAAGGTGAAGATATTTTACCGGTTTTAGATATTTTAGGAGACTGGCAGCTTGCGGTAAATGAAGTGTTTAGTTGGTTAAGTTTAGACTAATTTTGATGGAAGATATTTATCGATGACTCTAACAACAGATCGATTTCAAACTATTTCTCTAGCTGAATTTTTGGAACATCCAGAAACCAAACCTGCAAGTGAATATATCAACGGAAAAATTTACCAAAAACCCATGCCTCAAGGTGAACATAGCCTCTTACAAACTGAGCTGTTAGCCGCAGTCAACCGAGTGGCTAAACCCAAAAAAATTGCTCATGCGTTCCCCGAACTTCGCTGTATTTTTGGAGGAAGAGCGCTCGTTCCTGATATTACCGTATTTGAGTGGTCGAGAATTCCTCGGCAAGAGAACGGTCGAATTGCCAATCGATTTGAAACGTATCCAGATTGGACGATCGAAATACTTTCCCCAGACCAACCTCCCAACCGCGTGATTCGCAATATTACATTCTGCATTCAGCAGGGAACGAAATTGGGGTGGTTTCTCGATCCATCTGATGAATCCGTAACAGTTTTTCAACCCGATCGACTGCCAGAATTTAAAGAAAAAGAGGATATTTTGCCTGTTCTCGATATTTTAGGAGATTGGCAGCTTTCGGTGAATGAATTATTTAGTTGGTTGAGTTTAGATTAAAGGTGAATTTATGACCAAAAGTAGGATATAGGACTGAAAGTAAATTTACTGGAATTGGGTGAAATAAGATGACTATTGCGATCCATACATCCAAAAATCTCTCGCTCGATGAATTTTTAGCGCTGCCGGAAACCAAACCCGCCAGCGAATATATCAACGGAAAAGTTTATCAAAAACCGATGCCTCAAGGAAAACATAGTACTTTACAGTTTGAACTCTCCTCAGCCATCAATCGAGTGGGAAAGCCTGAAAAGTTGGTGTATGCATTTCCTGAGTTACGCTGTACCTTTGGCGGACGCTCGATCGTTCCCGATATTGCCGTATTTGAGTGGAAATGCATTCCTCTTGATGAGGAGGGGGAAATTGCCAACCGCATTGAAATTGACCCCGATTGGACGATCGAGATTCTTTCTCCAGACCAAAATCCAACTCGCGTCATCGATAATATTTTATTTTGTCTCGATCGCCAGACAAAGCTCGGTTGGTTTCTCGATCCGCAAGAACGATCGATCATTACCTTTCGTCCCCAACAGCAGCCTGTCGTGAAACGAGCAGACGATCGATTGCCGGTGTTAGATGTATTGCAAGACTGGCAGGTTTGCGTCAACGATGTGTTTGCATGGCTCAGTTTTACCTAAATCGATCCCGAATTTCACCCTTGCAAATCGATCGCCCCCATATTGATATTCTCGCGGACGAGCTTGTAGAATCGTTGAATCGGTGGAATTTGTAAGCGATCGTCTGTGGTTGCCAGTACCACCTGACGGGTCAGCGCGGCGGCAATTGCCGTATCGGAGGCGATCGAACGCACGGCTAAGGTCGGATCGTTGAAGGCTTCGAGTAGGGCAGAATGGGGCAGAATCGAGATCAGCTTTCCCTGACGTACCACCCCGCGAAATGCGTCGAGGGTATTGAGTTCGAGGACGGCGTTGAGGGTTTTTCCCTGCTTGGTAAATACATCTTGAACCAGACGCTGCATCCCGTAGCCATCCTTAAAGACGACGTGATCGTAATCCGTTAACTCGTTCCACGGTATCAAGTCGTATTCGGCTAAAGGATGATCGACGGCCATGAGCACTTCAATTGGCTCTTCGTAGAGGACTTCCATCACCATTTCCGGACTGGCGGTGAGCATCGGATTGTTCATGACGATCGCGATATCCACCAAGCCATCCCGCAGGACTTTCAGGGCCCGATCGCTTCCGAGGGAAGTGACGCGCAACTGAATCTCGGGATATCCCTGACAGAATTTCTGCAAAACCGGAGGTAAATAGTAAGCACAGACGGAGTGAATCGCCGCCACGCACAATTCCGATTGTTTGCCATCGAGTAAATCCGAGAGTTCCCGAATTGCACTCTTCCACTCCCGGCAGATTTTACTGGCATGGGGGAAAAAGCGATCGCCAGCGACGGTTAGTTTCGCTTGGGCGGTGCGATGGAACAGAGGCAAACCCACCTGAGATTCCAAAGACTGGATCTGGCGGCTCACGGTAGATTGAGTAACGTTACACAACCGAGCGGCTTTTTGAAAACTTCCCGTTTCGGCAACGGCGAGAAATGCTTGTAATTGCTCTAAGCGCACCTTAAGTCTAAGTTGGATAGTTCTAAATCGAATAAAGCGATCGGCCCAGTCAAGATTGTAGTCGCTTCCCTGCGAGAGTTCCGTAGAAAATGATACAGCCCGAATGCTAGCAACAACATCCGGGCAGATCGTTACAATCGACTCGAGAAGAACCGATCGAGGGCTAGAACCGATTAGAACTTGAAGGTGGTGCGGACAGTACCGATGACCACGCTATCGTTATCCGAATCTTGGTTGGGATTGAGCAGCAAAATCGCCCCAGGGGTGATGAAAATACCATTCGAGACGGGCACTCGATAGAGCGCTTCGATGTGGAACGGCGTATCGTTGGCAAACCCGGTATTGTCGATGCCGTTCAAACCGCCGAGATAGGGTTCTGCCCCGGCAATAATCGCGCCCAGCGAACCGGGTACGCCCACATCCTGGAAACTCAACGTCATGGCGTAGTTCCAAACTTCAGGATCGCCGCCCAAGTCTTCGAGAATCAGATCGGTAAAACCAACCCAACCGCCGACGCGGAATTTGGGGCTGATGTTAAACAGCACTTGCGCGCCGTAGGAGTTACTAATGACTTCCGTTGCCGGAACGCCGATATCGTTCAACGCTGCCGCGCTGAGGCGACCGAGGTTCGTTCCGGTTCCACCGAAGGTAAAACGCCGTCCGGCAGCGGGATCGTAGCCGTGAACGTAGGTCAAACCGACACTGATTTTATCGGTGGGTTCGATTTCCAACTGCCCCATAATCGAGTAGTTGCCGTTAAACAAACCCGCTCCTTCTGTGGGGTTGTTACCGCCGCGAGCCAAGTATCCCGCTTGCAAGCCGACTTTAT
>JAXHUC010000046.1:40132-42413 GCA_034189805.1 Cyanobacteriota bacterium | reverse complement strand
CAAATTGGCGAAATCTGGGTATCGGGTCCGAGCGTGGCGTTGGGATACTGGCAGCAACCGGAAATCACCGAGCGAACGTTTCGCGCGCGCGCCCTCGAAATTTATCCGGTCAACGGTCGCGGCAACGGTCACAGCAACGGCAACGGTCACCACAACGGTCGCTACAACGGCCACGGCCATTCCCCACCCCACCACCCCTTCCTGCGCACGGGAGACTTAGGATTCATCAAAAATGGCGAACTCTTTGTAACGGGCAGATTAAAAGATGTCATCATTATCAACGGTCGCAATCACTACCCTCAAGATATCGAATGGACGGTGGAGCAAAGCCACCCCTTTATTCGACCCGGCGGAACGGCGAGCTTTGCCGTGGAAGCAGGAGGGGAGGAGAAATTGGTTGTCGTGGCGGAAGTGGAGCGCAGCTATCGCAGACAGCAAAAAATGGACGTGGATTCGACAGCCGTTTCATCCCCGGCGAGCGTTCCCAAACTCCAGGAACTTCTAAGATCTATCCGTCAAGCCGTTGCCAAAGAGCACGATTTGCTCGTCCATACCGTCCTCCCCATCAAACCCGGCAGCCTGCCTAAAACCTCCAGCGGGAAAGTGCAGCGCCACGCTTGCAAGCGAGATTTTATGGAAAAAACCTTAGAAGTCTGGGAAAGTTAGCCCCATCGGCACGACCGGCCTCGTGTTGGGGGAACTCGCACCATGTCGAATCCCAACCGTCGAACGCCGACCGTGGCATCGCCCGTGCTTCCTTCGACCTTGATTCGATCGGGTCGGGAAAGCTAAAGTAACGATCGCGAACGTCACCTGCCAAAAGCGGTTTGCCACTTCACCGCTCGAACGCGAATGAGTTAGACTGAAAGTCTTTCGAGTTCGCCAAAAACAATCTTCACAGATTTTCGATCCTCTCGCCTTCGATCGCAGAGGATAGTCCGTTGTGTCTATCGCACTGTCAATTCTAATCCTCAAGTTCCAAATCCCAAGCTCCAAATCCCAACTCCAATTCTCAAACCCTTGAAAACGGAATCACTCCCATGTCTGCCGAGCGAAAACTGTATGAAGGAAAGGCAAAAATCCTCTATACAACCGACGACCCAGATATTTTACTAGCATGTTACAAAGATGATGCCACCGCCTTTAACGCCCAAAAACGCGGGCAAATCCAAGGCAAAGGCAAAATGAACTGTACCATTTCGAGCCTTTTATTTCGCCTGCTCGAAGCTCGGGGCATACCGACTCACTTCATCGATCGTCCCACCCCCGATCGCATGCGGGTTCGAGCCGTTCGCATCATCCCCCTCGAAGTCGTCGTTCGCAATATTGCCGCCGGGAGTCTGTGCAAACAAACCGGGTTGCCCTTGGGGACAGTGCTAAAATCACCCCTAGTAGAATTTTTCTACAAAAATGACGAGCTTGGCGACCCCTTGCTGACGCGCGATCGGTTGTTGATGATGGAACTGGCGACCCCCGAACAAGTCGAACGACTGCGGGAGATGGCTTTGCAAATCAATCGACTCCTATCGGATTTCTTCGCCACCTGCGAGATTACCCTTGTAGACTTTAAACTGGAGTTTGGCTTCAACGCCCGAGGAGAAATCGTCCTGGCCGATGAAATCAGTCCCGATACTTGTCGGCTTTGGGATCGAACTCAAACCGATCGAGAGCGCCGAGTCCTGGACAAAGACCGTTTTCGTCAAGATCTCGGTAACGTAGAAGCCGCCTACGAACAGGTGCTAGAGCGCGTTTTGTCAGCGGTAAGCTAGCTCGTTCGCTCGTAAGCGGTTCGGCATCGAAGCCGATCGATGGCTCGGGTGTCAACGCTCAGACGTACGAACCGAGAAGTCCCCGATCGATCCGACCGATCTGCATGGTGTGTGGAGGAAAGTGAAAACGTGAGTAGAATACAAAGGTCTTCCGTCTTGGCGATCGTGGCGATCGCTTCGACGTTGTTGGGTTGGTCTCCAGCCGTCCCCGCTCAGACCGCCGATCCCCCTAACCCCCCTCGGGCAAAAACCAAAGTTAAAGCCCCGGCAACCGCTTTTAAAGCCAAGTCCGATCGGATTGCCCCAGCAAGCGATCCGTCAAATATCCCCACCCTCGAATCTCCAGCAGCCCAGTCCGAGAACCTTATCGAACCCGTCGCGCCAACTCCAGAAACTCGATGGGCAACCGAAGAGTTTTCGAGGGAGTCTTCAACGGTCATCTCCCCAGTTCGCGTCTCCGAAATTACCCCGGAAGAGGAAGCAACACCGGGCGCGATCGCTCCTTCAGAGTT
>JAXHUC010000046.1:0-40032 GCA_034189805.1 Cyanobacteriota bacterium | reverse complement strand
GAAGAATTCGAGAGTGAAGAAAACACCCTTCAGGTTCCCCAACCTCAACCGACAAGCGAGTTAGCCCTCGAGAACCTTCCCCAACCGCAAGAGACCCTCTCCCAAACCCCGAGCGAGTCCGAACCGCAAGTCCTCGTCGCCGAAGTGGAAATTCGCGGCATACCCGACCCCGTGCCGGCACAGCTCGAAGATATTGCCTACGGGGCAATTGTCACCGCACCGGGTCGCACCACCACCCGCGCCCAACTCATCGAAGACACCAACGCCATTTACGCCACCGGCTTCTTTGCCAATGTCGAACCCCTGGCCGAAGAAACCCCTCTCGGGGTGCGCGTCGTGTTTGAGGTCGAATCCAACCCGGTGGTGACAGATGTCAACGTTCGGGGCAATCAAATCCTCACCCAGGAACGAGTCGATGAATTTTTCAGCGACCAATACGGGCAAATCCTCAACTTTCGCGATTTCCAAGACGGCATCGATCGACTAAACGAATGGTATCGAGAGCAAGGGTACGTGTTAGCCCAAGTGATCGATCCGCCCCCGATCGTCGAAGAAGGGACGATTTCTCCCCCTGCCGTCGCTCCTGACGGTACGGTCACCCTAGAAGTGGCCGAAGGGGTAATTGAAGACATCCAACTGCGTTTCCGCTCCGCAGAAGGTACTTTCGTCGATCCCGATGGTAACCCGATCGAAGGTCGCACCAATACCAACATTATCACCCGCGAGATGCGATTGAAGCCGGGGGACGTGTTCAACCGCGAGGTGCTGCTCGAAGATTTGGGACGCATCGTCCGGTTGGGCTTGTTTGAAGATGCGGAGTTCTCTGCCGAACCGGGAACCGACCCCCGCCAAGTCGTCCTGATTCTCAATGCCACCGAAGGTAGCTTCGGTTCCTCTAACTTTGGGGGAGGTTTTAGCTCTTCGACGGGTTTCTTCGGGTCTGTGGGGGGCGAGTTTTTGAATATTGGCGGCAACAACCAGAGATTGGGCGGTGAAGCGCAAATCGGGACGCGGGGAACTTTCTTCGATGTCCGATTCACCGATCCCTGGATTAGCGGCGACCCCTATCGCACCTCCTATACCATCAATGCCTTCCGACGCAGATCGATTTCCTTGGTCTTCGACGGGAGCGACAACGGCGATCGACGCGAAATCGAACTCGATAACGGCGATCGCCCTCGGGTTCAGCGATTTGGCGGACGGGTGAACTTTACCCGCCCTCTCTCCGACGATCCCCTTTCGCGATCGGAATGGATCGCTTCGTTAGGTCTCTCCTTTGAAAGCGTGTCCATCCGGGACGGAGATGGCGATATCGAACCCGAAGATGAAGAGGGTAATGCTCTGGCGTTTCACGATGATGGGACCGATAACCTACTCAATTTACGATTCGCCATTTCTCGAGATCGACGCAATAGCGCCCTCCAACCCACTTCCGGTTCTCTGTTGAGTCTGAGGACCGATCAGTCTCTGCCAATTGACGGTATCTTCTTCAATCGCGTGCGGGGGAATTTTAACTATTACATCCCGGTGCAAATTACCGATTTTGACGAGGGGCCGCAAGCCTTGGCCTTTAACCTGCAAGCGGGGACGATTGTCGGGGAAATGCCGCCTTACGAAGCCTTTGTCTTGGGCGGTACGAATACGGTACGCGGTTTTGAGGAAGGAGACTTGGGAACCGGGCGCAGTTTTGCCCAAGCGACGGTCGAATATCGCTTTCCCGTTTTCTCCGTCATCGGCGCGGCTTTATTTGTCGATGCGGCGACCACTTTTGGTTCCCAGGACTCGGTGCGAGGCGAACCCGGTGTCGTGCGCCGCAAACCCGGTGAGGGAATCGGCTACGGTTTCGGCATTCGCGTCCAGTCTCCCCTCGGACCGATTCGGATCGACTTGGGATGGAACGATGAAGGGGACAATCGCTTTCACTTTGGTATCGGCGAGCGGTTTTAAACGCTCTGGGGACGCACCACCCGCGAGGATCGGAGCGAATCGCACAGATTGCGTCGTTCTTCGGGAACTTCGGGGTTGGTTTTCAGGTAATCGCGGACTCGATCGCAAGCACAGGCAACGATGCGATCGGGATCGAGAAGGCGACCTAAATCCCACAGAATCGCGGTTTTATCCTCCGAAGCCGAAGCCAAGGTGCGACCGTCCCGACTAAAGCCTAGGTGCAACACGCCGTTGTTGTGAGCGTAGAAGGTGGTTCGCAACCGACCGTCGGGATACCACAATCTGACGGTAGCATCTCCCCCGGCCGTTGCCATCCAACGTCCATCGGGACTGAATGCCACATCAAAGACCGCCGTACTGTGACCCCGAAGACAACGTAACTCCGTTCCTGGCGATCGCCACAGTTTCACCGTGCCATCCTAGCTTGCCGAGGCGATCGTTTCCCAATCGGGACTAAAAGCAATCCCGACGACGGCATCTTCATGTCCGGTCAGGGTTTGCAACCGTCGGCCATCTCGATGCCACAAGACGATCGCACCCTCGGCACAAGCTGCGGCGATCGTCTGGCCGTCGGGACTCAAAGCTATTTGATAGATTGCCCCCCGCTCGCTGTAGAGGGTCTCGATTTCCCCACCGTCGAGATGCCAGAGTTTCAGGGACGGAGCTGTGCGAGTTTGGTCTGAACCCATTCTCTGTCGAAAACAGTTTGATAAATTTTATTACGAACGATTAAATAACCGCCTTCTTCAACGACTAAACCCGAAAGAATGAGGTTGAGTAAATCTCGGCTATTTTCGTATTTGACGCGGTGATTTTTAGAGTGTGTTTTCGAGTGACTTTCTCGATTACATTCTAAAATCTTTTGATAAATACTTAAAAGTCGAATGGCTTTGCTTTTATCGCCAAGTGCTCGATCTCGAATCGTCCTCAGATGTTCGGGATTATCTTGAGACTCCCAATTCTGAATAATTTTTTCTTCAACAATTCGATCGACAATTTCGAGAGCGCGCTCCACATCACCCGGACTAAAAATTATATCTTTTTTGCTTAAAAAAAAATAACAGATTTTTTGAGTTAAAAAAGGCTGTCCGGAAGTCCAGCTCAAAATCCGTTCTAAAACTCGGTCCGGACGGGCGACGATCGATTCGAGACCTCGAGCGAGGGGTTGTGTTTCATAGAGACTAAACCCCCTTAACTCGATCGAGCGACCGATATTAAAAGGCGTTTTTTGTCGATCGGCCATTAAATCGACCGGCGATGCCACGCCAAAAATTGCAAAGGTAATCCGCTTGTATTTGGGGTCGATCGCTCTTCGATCGTAACAAAATCGAATCAGAGCAAAAAAGTCATCGACGGCAAAATTAAGATTGAGAATACTATCAATTTCATCGATAAAAATAAAAATTTGTTCGTGGGGAAACGTTGCCAAAACGACATCTTCAATGAAATGACTCAACCGTTGAAGTCCCGAGAAATCTCCCCCTTCAAACCACCCAGATTTGAGTACCGCGCGATCGAGCAGATTAAATCCCCGCCACAACTCCGAAATCACCCCGTTGTACCATTGAGCGGGGGTAATATTTTCGCTGCCGATGCGCGTCATGCCGATCGTCGTACATTTAAACCCGGCTTGTTTGAGCCGATCGCGCGTTCTCACCAGTAGCGAAGACTTCCCCATTTGCCGCGAGTTGAGGGTATAACAAAACTCTCCAGCCACGAGCGCTTCGTAAAGTTCGCGATCGGCTTGACGCACGACATAGCTCGGCGCATCGACAGCTAAACTGCCGCCTATTTGATATTGATAATTACCCATGAATGATTCTCGAAGATCGCTCCCCACAAACCTCTTGGAGCGATCGGGGAAACAGGTGTAAGTTAGTCTCGATCGGGCGATCGAGCAGAAGTGAGATGGGAATTTAAAGTCACCCGATCTCGTCCTTGTTGCTTGGACTGGTGGAGTGCGTCCTCTGCTGCCTGAATCAAGTCGTCCGCCGATTGCATCTTTCCGGGAACGGCACTGGCCACACCCAAGCTGACTGTAATCGTCGAAGCCGGAAAGCCAATTTGATATTCGCGCTCGATTCCTAAAGCTTTGACCGTTCTCCGCAGATTTTCGGCAATATAACTCGCGCCGGCCGCATCGGTATTCGGCAGTAGGACGGCAAATTCTTCTCCCCCATAACGAGCCACAACATCCGAGGGGCGGTGTATTTCCTGACGAATGGCGCGAGCGACTTTACTCAAACATTCATCTCCGGCTTTATGCCCCCGCGATCTATTGTAAATCCGGAAAAAGTCAATATCGCTCAAAATCAAAGATAGAGGAGTTTTTGCCTCGCTCGATTGCTGCCACGCGAGGTCGAGCTGTTTGTCGAAACCCCGACGATTGACCAATGCCGTCAAATCGTCAGTGGTACATAACAACTTCAATTCTTGATTTTCTCGCTCTAGTTCTCGCAAGCGACCGAAGGAAGAATCTTCGCTGGAGAGCCGATCGCTAAAATACAGGCGATAGAGCTGACACGACGGCACGCAACGATTGCCATCGAGTCGCACCAATCCCAGACTTTCGAGTTTGTAAGCGATCGCCGGTTCGATCTCCACTCCCTCGGTGTGGTTGACGATCTGTTGAAAGGCAATTCCGAGTTCTCGATGCTGTTGAAAGAACGCGAACAAGTAACGCAGGCGATCGCGATAAATTCCAGATAGCGTCGGCGCATCTTCGAGCAGTTGTTCGAGGGTGAACTCTTGTCGTCCCAGCCAGTAGAGTGCCAGCCGCACCAGATATGGGTGTCCCCCCACCATCTCCATTAACGCTCGGGCTTTATCGCCTTCAGACCAATTTAACCCGTGACGCTCGGCCAAATCTCGAACTTGGGCGAGGGTAAACTCGGGTAACTGAATGGGGAGTCCGATATTGAAAGGAGATTGATTGAGTTTCAGGGGAATGTAAATATCGGTATTGTGAATGACGACCAATCGCAGTTGCTGCCAAATTTCGACCTGCTTGGCTTCCTCGTACCACGATCGCAACAAAGGCAAAAACTCCGAGGCAAGTGCCGGATACTCGAATAATCGATTGACTTCGAGCAGCACCAACACCAGGGGATCGCCAATTTTCTCGAGTAAATATCCCTGAAAATAGAGGGTACAGCTAATTTTGCTGCCGATTTCCTCATCCCAGTACATATCCAGCCGGGGGGGTAACTGGAGTTGTCGTCCGATGGCGATACAAAACCAGCGTAAAAATCGATCGAGGCGATCGAATACCCGATCGTCGGCTTGCTTGAAATCGAGGCGGACGACGCGATCGTTACCTTGGGAGACGCGATCGAGAACCCGCATCATCAAAGAGGTTTTGCCCATTTGGCTGGGGGCTTTGATGCGAGTCACGCTGCCGGGTTTGCAAATTTCGCTGTAGATGAGTTCTTCGAGTTCGGGTCGCTCGATATAAAAGGAGGAATCTGAGGCAACCGGACCGCTGGGGAATTCGAGAAATCGAGTTTGGGCGATCGTGCGATTGAATTCAACGGCCGTTTTTTGTTCTTCGAGGGTGAGGGTGCGGTCTTCGAGGGTGGTGCGAAAATTAGTTTTGGTGATGGGCGCGTCGAACAGTTCGGAAAGCGTATGCCACAAGTGAGCTGCGGACTTTTTGAGGTAATCGGCATCGTAGTGAAATTCTTGGGCCATCCCCGTATAGGTTTGCCCTTTCCAAGCTTGACGCAAAACCAATTCTTGCATTGGGGTCAAGTTTTTTTTCCGCGTTGCGTGGAGTAGAGCCAATACCTCATCGATCGTCATAGGTTGCGTTACTGCTTGGATTCACAAACTTATCACTCTGATTTAGCCACTTTATAGGATTCTCGCTGCCATTGACAAGAGGATAAGATCGTACGCAAACAGGACCAACGATCGATCGTTTCAGGACAATATCCGCAAATCCCTTCCCATCCGATCGACCCTCTTAAGTTAGGTCTGTCTTAGAAATTTCGCAAAATCTAAAAAATTCTCAACGTGATATTCTTATTTTTTGCCGATAGTATTGTTTCTAGCAGGTTTTTAGCCATATCTATACATTTTTACCCAATATAAATTAATTTTGAGTTGCAGCTCAGCTCAATTTACGTCAAAATTTACCGATTTCAATCGAAATTATATCCTCGATTACTTGGAGTCAATTCATCAAAAAATTCCCAGCACGCCGATCGATCGGAGTACTGGGAATTGGGGAACTTATCGGGTGTTTATTGAGAAATTACCCGAAGTTTTCTAGAACTTATTTCTAGAACTTAAAGGTCGTACGAATGGTTCCCACCACTTGCGTATCGTTCTCATCATCGTTGGCCGGATTCAGAATCACGAACGCACCGGGGGTAATCAAAATGTTGTCAGTAACTCGGGCGCGGTAGAACGCTTCAAAGTGATAAGCCGTATCCCCTTCAGCCAGATCGGTGACATCGTGGTCGGTCACTTTCGGGGGAATTCCAGCAATCAAACCGAATAGGTTGCCGTCGCCACCCAAATCCGGGAAGGCAAACTGGACGGCCCCAGTCATGATGGTTGCATCGTCGTCATCGTCCACGGCATCGCCAGTGCGGTTATCGGGTAGAACGCCGTTATCTTCCGCGCTAGCGAGGATGAGACCGTACCAACCCGAGATGATAAAGCTATCGCTAAGGTTGAACTGGAGTTGAGCGCCGAAGGAGTTGGCAGAAGTTGCCGTATCGCCAAAGGGTTCGCTGGCAAAGAAGTCACCCGTGCTACCCGAGAGGTTGACCTCTCCACCCGGTGCGTAGTAGCGCACGTAGGACAGACCCAACTTCACCGCATCGACGGGTTCGACGACCAAGTGCGCCATGGCGGCATTCTGACCGTTGAACAATCCATTTTTAACCGCCGGGTTGCTGGCCACATCGCTATCGACCAAGTACGCCAGACTCAGTTCGCCAATGTCGCCGAGTCCGATATTCAAGCCCAAACCAGCACTACCGTCGGGCTGGCGCAGAACGGGGTTGAGACGACCGAAGCGGGAAATCGCACCGCTACCGCTACTGGAGATCGGGCTGACGGTATCGATAAAGTCGCGAGGTTCGGTGCTGTTGGCAGCGATGATGACTTCGATATTATCGCGAGCGGCGAACTTGTAGAATACGTCGTCGAGTTCGACATCGTTGCCGTTAGTACCGTCAAAACCCAGACGGGTCATGTTGGTTCCAGTCAGACCGCGCCGGAATTGGGTAATGTTGCGACCTTGCAAGCGAGTCCGCAAGCGATCTGTCCCGGTGAAGCTGGTGTCGAGGGTCAAACGAACCCGATCGGCAAAAATGGTTTGCGTGTCGTCACCGAATTCGTCGTCACCCGCCTCGCGATCGGGATTGGCCGAGTTGATACCCCCCGCTTCGTTTCCGAAGGTATCGGCCACGGCGAAGATGACTTCACCCCTGAGTTTGGTAGTGGTGGAGAACTGGTTGGCTTCGAGTTCGGCCGTGCGCGCTTCGAGGGCATCGACTCGTCCGCGCAGGGTTGCCAGTTCGGCGGCAAATTCTTCTTGCAGGCGGCGAATCACAGCCAAATCTTCGGCGCTGACTTCGGACTCGACATCTACCAAGTTAAGAATTTGGTCTAAGCAAGCGTTCAAGCCGGCCGCAAATTCGTAACGAGTCGTGGGTCGGTTACCGCGATAGGTGCCGTCGGGGTATCCGGCAATACAGCCGTAACGCTCGACCAAGGATTGCAGGGCTTGGAACGCCCAGTCCGTCGGTTGTACGTCCGAAAGCTGGGAAACCGAAGTCACCTGGGAGCGTAACTGGTCTTCGGTTTGCAGTTGGGAGAGTTCGTCTACGGAAGTGACTTGGGCGACCAATTCCGGTTCGGCTTCGACCGAGAGAAGTTCGCCGGAGGTGCTGGCGGCTTTAACGCCTTTGGTTTCGGTAACGGTTTGAGTTTTAGACTGTTGGATGGGAGCTTCTTTGGCGCTCGCTGCGGTGGAACCGAGCAAAGCGGCGATCCCCACGAGGACGGGGGAAACTCTCAATAGCAATCCGATCGTTTTAGAATTCATGTCGTTCGCTGCTCTCACACCTGAGAATAGTGCGTTGATACCTGAGAAAAAAGGTTCGAGAAAAACGTCAGAGTTTTTCATCGCCTCACTAACAAGCGTACCGAAAAACTGTGATAGAGGTTACTGTTGAGCTTAAATTATCTTAAAGATAAGCGGAATTCTCGATACCGGTGGTATGTACCCCTCAAACCAGACTCGACCGAGCTTTTGCAATTTCCAGTAACCACACGAGTCTGCACGATAGTTCGTTTGAAGCGATCGGATGCTAACACCAAGAGGTTAACACCAAGTAAAGCACCGCAACTTTTGACTCGATTAACCAAGTCTAAGTTCCGGTGCTGAATTTTCTCAGGTGTATATTTAGTTGAATTCGACGAATCGATCGGATTCCTTTAGAACCAAATTAGAACTTAAAGGTCGTCCGAATTGCGCCGACGAAGATACCATCGTTGCGATCGTCTCCCTCGGGGTTCAAGATGTAGAACGCGCCGGGTGTAATCGAGATTTTCTTGGTGAGCGCAAAGCGGTAGAGAGCCTCGAAGTGCCAGGTGGCATCGCGATCTTCAATGGGCGTGCCATTGATGTTCAGGTCGTTATCGACAACGCGAGGAGGCTGACCGACGATAAACGCGAGCAAGTTGCCGTCGCCACCCAAATCGGGGAACGCCAGGTTAACGGCCCAATCGACGACCGTAGCGCTGTTGTCGTCGCCGGATTCTTGCTCGGCAAAGACAGCACCGGCCCAACCGCCGAAGCTGACGGTATCGGTTAAGCGGGCGTTGGCTTGCAAGCCTAGGTGGTGACCGGAAGTCGCCGCACCCCGGAAGGGGTCTTGAGCGAAGTCGGTTCCGGTGCTACCGGCCAAGTTAGCCGAACCACCGGGAGAGTAGGAGTTGAGATAGGTCAGCGAAACGTCGATATCATCGGTGGGAGCGACATCGAATTGAACCGCAGCGCTGTAGCGACCGTTGAACAGACCGTTCTTGGGGGTGGGATCGAAGGAATCCCCACCGTTGGCCAAATACAGGGCCGAAATGCCGAAGGCATCGCTGACATCGTAGTTGAAACCAACCCCAGCGCCTTCGTTACCGCGATGGACGAGGGGGTGGCGGCGACCGAACCGAGACAGCGCGCCGGAACTACCACTTGCCAGATAGGGGTTGGTGACGGCGAAAATTTGGTCGATATCCATTCCCGTCGGTCCGACGTGGAAGGTCAGCTTATCGCCAACGGCGGTGCGATAGTGGATGCGGTTGACGCTTACATCGTTACCACCGCCGCTTGCGTAGCCCAATCGGCTTTCGTCGGTTCCCGTGGCGGAATTCAGGTTGGTGAAGTTAGCTGCTTGCAGTCGAGTGCGCAAGCGATCGCGTCCGGTGAAGCTGGTGTCGAAGGATAAACGAACCCGATCGCTGAAGGTGATGTTGTCGTCCACACCGGGTCGCTCTTCGTCGTCTGCACCTTCGGCAAATTGGAGGCGGTTGAGGGCCCGTTCTTCACCAAGGGCAACTTGAGTGCTGAAGATGACCTCACCTTTGAGTTTGGTGGTGGTAGAGAACTGGTTGGCTTCGAGTTCGGCCGTGCGACCTTCGAGAGCATCGACTCGTCCGCGCAGGGTTGCCAGTTCGGCGGCAAATTCTTCTTGCAGTCGGCGAATCACCGCTAAGTCTTCAGCGCTAACGTCTCCACCGCCGGGGACCAGATTCAAAATTTGGTCTAGGCAAGCATTCAAACCCGCCGCAAATTCGTAGCGGGTGGTGGCTTGGTTGCCGCGATAGGTTCCGTCGGGGTATCCGGCAATACAACCGTAGCGCTCGACTAAGGATTGCAGGGCTTGGAACGCCCAGTCGGTGGGCTGCACGTCCGAGAGTTGGGAAACGGAAGTGACTTGGGAGTTCAACTGCCCTTCGGCGTTGAGTTGGGACAGCTCGTCCACCGAAGTGACTTGGGCGCGGACTGGGGTTGCTCCAGACGCTAAAACGGCGAATCCAACCAGTAGGGGGGAAACTCGCAAGCAAAATTCAAAATTTTTGGAATTCATAGTTACCGATCGCTCTCACACCAAAGGGTTTCTCGTCTGATTTTGTAGATAAGGCTCTCAAGACAGGCAAAGTGAAGCCCGATCTATGGATCGACTCGGACTAGCCTTGAGTAGATTGGCAAAATTACCAAAAGCACCCCAGTCGGGTTAGATATCAGTTGAGCTGGGCCAACAAAATTCCCGACCTGTTGCGATTCCGGACTCGTCAACAGTCCTGAAGGAGATCGCGCTGGTTTCTCGCTCTTATTAAATAAGAACAACTCACAACAAGAGGTTTAACGTAACTTTCTCGATCCTGTCAAGTTTCTTAATTTCTTCTCGTGTTTTTGAACACGTAAGCTCAGATACAACTTCGATCGAATCTTCAGTAAAATTACGGTTTAAATCTAGAAATCTCGATCGAAATGACATGTTAAGAATAGGGATAAAGGATACAAATTGGTGCTTTAGATTCCGGGATCGTTCTGAAGAGGTCGAGTACGATAAATTTCTAAAACCCAGAACAGATCGATGTAAAGGCGAAAAATGCGATCGAATTTAAAATAAAAACTTAAAAAATTTTATCTATGTATTTCTACGAGTAGACGAGTTCTTATTGAGATTTTTTACAATTTAGAGCCATAATGGGGAAGCAGATTGTGTATAAAAAGGAACTATTGCCCGTGACCGACCAGCTCGTCCAACTCAAGGGGGTCTGCAAGCAGTTTTCCAAAGCCCAGACAGCCGCCCTCGAAAACATTACCCTCAACCTAGAACGAGGGCAGATCCTCGCACTGCTAGGCCCCTCTGGATGTGGGAAAACGACGCTTTTGCGATCGATCGCCGGGTTCGAGCAACCCGATTCCGGGACGATCTCTCTGGCGGGTCGCAAGGTTGCTGCCCCCAGTACGTACGTTCCCCCCGAAAAACGGCGGGTGGGCATGGTCTTTCAAGAATTTGCCCTATTTCCCCACCTGAGCGTCGGTGACAACGTTGCTTTCGGATTAAAACAAAAAATCAAGCAACCGGCCCTCATCAAAGCCGAAGTCCTCGAAGCGATCGCGCTGGTGGGACTCGAAGGCCTACAAGACCGCTACCCCCACGAACTATCGGGCGGTCAGCGCCAGCGCGTCGCCCTCGCCCGCGCCCTCGCCCCCCGTCCGGTGTTGATGCTCCTCGACGAACCTTTGAGCAATCTCGACCTTCAGGTGCGAATCTACCTGCGCAACGAAATTCGTAAAATCCTCAAAGAGACAGAAACCACCGCCATTTTTGTCACCCACGATCGCGAAGAAGCCCTCGCCATCTCCGATGTAGTAGGCGTGATGCACAACGGTCGTCTCGAACAACTTGATACCCCCGAAGAAGTCTACCAAGAACCCACTTCGCGGTTTGTCGCCGGGTTCGTCACCCAAGCCAATTTCCTGTGGGCGAAACGCAACGGTCGGTTGTGGGAGACGGAAGTCGGCTGCTTTGAAGCCCCGACCGCCAACAGTCCCAGTGGCGAAACTGGAGAAGTGATGATTCGCGAGGAAGATTTAGTCATCCAAGTCGATGATTCCGGTACGGCCACCGTTCGCGATCGACAATTCCTCGGTCGCGAAAATCGCTATTGCCTACTCACCCCCTCCGGACAGGAAATACACGCCCGCACTCCCATCTCAGCAAGCCTCCCCGTCGGCGCTCGGGTACAATTATCGGTGATGCCAGAACGCCTGAAAGTCTTTACCAGTTGATATCAGTCGATACCAAAAGTTCTCCGACTATTGAGATCTCTTCTAAACGATTCTGGTTCCAAACGATTCTGGTATCCCTTCAACCTCTGCCCCTTAAAAACGGTAAGAGCGATCGAAAATGGTTGAGCCGTTGCTCGAGGACTGGCACGCTGTCGCCTCCCTAGAACACTTCCCCGAAAACGCCGTACGCGCCTTTTCCCTGCTCGGACGAAATCTCGTGCTGTGGCGACAGGGCGATCGATTGATGGCGTGGGACGATCGCTGTCCCCATCGCGGGGCAAAACTCTCGGGAGGTCGAGTTGAAGGAGAAACTTTAATCTGTCCCTATCACGGTTTGACTTACGATTTCAGCGGACAGTGCGTTGCCGTTCCCGGTCATCCGGGTCTGACTGCCCCGCCTCAGATGTGCGCTTCCACTTACCTCACTCGAGAGCGATACGGCCTGTTTTGGGTGAATTTGAGCCAAGATGCCGCCGCGACTGCCGAGATACCGCCGTTTCGAGAGTGGGACGATCCCAGCTACCGCAAATTTCTCTGCGGCCCCTATTCATATCGAGCCAGTGGCTTGCTGGCGATCGAAAACTTCCTCGATATCTCTCACTTTCCCTTCATTCACGACGGATTCCTAGGCGATCGCCATCGCCCCGAAATTGGAGAGTATCAAGTCACAACCGACGAAGAGGGGATTGCCCTCAACAATGTCCGAGTCTGGCAACCCAATCCCGACGGCACGGGGTCTGGGGGTTACGTCACCTATCACTACCGCGTGTGGCGACCCCTAACCACCTCCTTTGTGAAAGAGTCAGGCGACGATCGCCGTCTGGCCATTTTCTTTACCGTTACTCCGATTGCCCACGAAGCTTGTTTGGGGTGGATGTGGATTGCCATGAACTACGGTCTGGAGTTACCCGAGGCGGAGTTACGCCAGTTTCAAGATACGGTCGTGCGCCAAGATATCCCGATCGTCGAATCCCTGCAACCCCCTCGCTTGCCGCTAGATTTGCGCTTGCAAGTTCATTTACCCGGCGATCGGGCATCTTTAGCCTACCGTCGCTGGTTGGCTAAACTCGGGGTTAAGTTCGGGACGGTTTCTCAAGTTGGGCAATCGCCAGCCTAGCGCGGGCGCGGACAGCCGATTCTCCATCGCGATCGCCCATCTGGTGGAAGCGTTGTAAGATCGTCGATCGAATCTCGGGATCTGAGCTGGGAATCGCCCCTGCCAATCCCTGCAATCCCACCACTGAGGCGTAGCGAACGATCCATTCAGGATCTTGGGAGGTTTCGAGTAGAGCCGATCGCGCTTGCATCTGAGCTTGGGGAACGCCATCGGAGTCCATCTGACCCCAGCGAATCGTTCCTAACCCTCGAGAGGCGGCGCGGCGGACGCTCAAGGAAAAATCCGACGTGGCACCGAGCAAAATATCGAGTCCCCGAGGATCGCCAATTCCCGCCAACGCGCGGACGGCCCAAGCTCTCGCCCCGTAATTGTAGCCGTCAAGCTGTTCGAGCAGCGGCACGACTGCCGGTTCGCCGAGTCGTATGAGTCCATCTACGGCCGCCACCGCCGCGCCGGGGTTGTTGTAACCGAGGACTTCGATCAGTTTGGAAATCGCACCGAGGGAACCCGCTGCCGCCAAATTTTCCACGGCTTCGAGAACGGCATCGGCAGAATCGGCGCGATCGACCGCTTCGATCAGGGTTTGAGTGGTTCGATCGAGGTGGGTTGCGCACATCTAACTCTCGTCACCCTGGGCGACAGCAAAAGAATTACCACAGCCGCAAGTTTGGCTGGCATTGGGATTGTGGAAGCGAAACCCGCCTCCCATCAAATCTTCAGAATAATCGATCGTTAAGCCTTTCACGTAGGGCAAACTGACCGGATCGACGATCGCCTCGATGCCTTCGCACTCCCACCGACAATCTTCTGGCGAGGCGGCATTTTCAAAGGTCATCGCGTAAAAAAACTCCGAACATCCCCCCGCTTCAATTTTCAAGCGAAAGTAGGCATTTTGGTTGTGTTGCCGGGATTTAAGTCGGTGAAGTTCCCGAATGGCAGCTTGGCTGAGATGAATCATCGCCTTTTTTGAGCCTTTTTGGATTGAGTTCTCCCGAGCGGCTAGGGATTGGCGATCGGCTCGAGTTGGAGAATTTTCAAGATCGGCTTATATTATATTTAATATACGAGTATAAAAGAAAATCTTAGGTTATAAAGAATGAAAGCCATCTAATATAGAGTTCGTTCGACGTAAGGTAATAAGCAGGTGTGCATCGTCAACTTAACCCAATTGACAAAGCTGACCCTAACTCAGTCGGCGCTCTGGCAACGATCGTACACAACTAGATTACATGGAGGGGGACGTGAAACCTCCCAAAAAGGAAGATTTGGGAACATTAATGAGTAACGATGTCGATTTGATCGAACGCCTTAGCCCCAGTGCGATGGATCAAATCCTACTGTATCTGGCTTTTAGCGCCATGAGAACGAGCGGTCATCGTCATGGCGCTTTCTTAGATGCGGCGGCGACAGCAGCCAAATGCGCTATCTACATGACTTATCTGGAGCAGGGGCAGAACCTTCGCATGACCGGGCACTTGCACCATATCGAACCCCGACGGGTGAAGGTCATTGTCGAAGAGGTTCGCCAAGCGCTCACTGAAGGCAAGTTGCTCAAGATGCTCGGTTCCCAAGAACCGCGCTATCTGATTCAATTCCCCTACGTCTGGCTGGAAAAATATCCCTGGATGCCCGGAAAGCCTCGGATTGCCGGAACGAGCCTCACTTCAGAAGAAAAGCGGCAACTCGAGCGCAAACTGCCGGACAATCTCTCCGACGCTCAAGCGATCAACTCGTTCCAGTTCATGGAATTGATTGAGTTTTTGCACACTCGCTCTCAGGAAGATTTGCCCCCCGAGCGACGGATGCCCCTGAGCGAAGCCCTCGCCGAACATATCAAGCGGCGGTTGATTTATTCGGGAACCGTCAGTCGCGTAGACTCTCCCTGGGGAATGCCCCTCTACGCCCTCACTCGCGCGTTTTACTCTCCGGCCGATGAGGAAGAGCGTACCTACATCATGGTCGAAGATACCGCTCGCTACTTCCGGATGATGCGGGACTGGGCGCAGCGAACGCCTAAAACCATGCGGGTTCTTGAAGAGTTGGATATTCCCGAAGATCGCAAGGAAGAGGCTCTAGCCGAACTCGATGAAATCGTGCGGCATTGGGCGGATAAATATCACGATAAGGATGGCGAACCGTTTGTTTTGCAAATGATTGCCGGTCCGAACGACGGTCAAAACGCGCACGAGTAAGTCGATCGAGTTTTCAATCTTTGATTTGCCTAGCTGGACGAACCTTAAAAGTTCGTTCGGCTCTCTTTTTGGTGAGGATACATTGAGAATACGACCGAAGTCTTTCTTCTACCGCTTTTGAAGGGAATGCTTTTCATCGTTGATGCGATCGCGACTTTAGATTAAACGAGATTTCAAGGTTTCACTCTCCCCCCTTCGGTCGGCGTTCCCTTGCGTCTTTCGCCGACGCGGGGTCCGACCGCTCCCCCAGCTTCCCCAGCCCCCGAAGCCCACCTTCACGAGTATCCGAATTGCGCTATCGTTCCCCTCACTGCGCCTCCACAGGAGGAATCCCCTCTAAACCAATCAGGATTTCCATGACAGATTTAACAATGGGTGCGGCGATTTCACCACCCGATCCTCCATTGGGTTCGTCCACCACTGCCATCACCACGTATTCGGGAGAGTCGGCAGGAATCATTCCCACGAAACTGGCGACGAGCGCCGAATCGGAGTATCCACCCCCAGAAGTACTTTTCTGAGCGGTTCCCGTCTTACCCGCAATTCGATATCCGGGAATGTATGCCGCCTGTCCCGTCCCCGATTCAACAGAGGTTTCCATCATCTCCAACACGATGCGCGTCGTTTCTGGGGAGAAGATTTGCTCGGGAGTGGGTAATTCCGGCTGCCAGTGCGGTTGTTCTTGGCTATCGAATAAACCTTCAACCGCATGGGGAGTTACCAGTTTGCCGCCATTGGCCAAAGCCGCTTGCAAGCGCAGCATCTGAATCGGAGAGATCGCAAATCCCTGACCGAAAGCCGTGGTGGCAGCTTCGACGGGAGAGCCGACAAACTGCTCTCGAGACTTCATTTGACCGGGAGTCTCAAAGGGCAAATCGATTTGGGAGTTTTCCCCCAAGCCAATTTTTTCGAGCCAGTTGTAATAATCGGATGCCGACATTTGCTCGACGATCCGCACCATACCCACGTTACTCGAGATACTGATAATTTCGGTGACATCGATCTGACCGAATCCGCCGCGTCCCGCATTACCGATGGGCCAACCATCGATAAAAATTTGACCGGGATCGTAAAAGCTGCTGTAGGGTCCGATCGCCCCTAATTCTAAGGCGATCGCCACATTGATGGGTTTAAACGTCGATCCCGGTTCGTAGAGATCCGTCAGCGCCCAGTTTTTCAGACTGGCCATATCCGCATCGAAATACCGATTGGGATCGTAGGAGGGGGTATTCACCAAACACAGCAGCGAGCCATCGCGCACGTCCATCACCATCAGCGTGCCGCGTTTGGCTCCCGCATTCGAGACTCCCGCTTGCAACACCGGACGAACCAATCGTTGCAGGCGGCTGTCGATGGTCAGTTTGAGTTTGAGGTCATCTAACTCGAAAAACGGACGAGCGCCGCGATCGATGAGTCCGATATCCCCCTCTTTCGGTAGGGTTTTTACCGAGCGTTCCAGCCATTCCTCTTGACTCAGCTCGACTCCCGCCTGGCCCCGACCGTCGAAATTGACGTAACCGACGACTTCAGATGCCGATTCCGCTCTGGGGTAGTGACGTGCTGAATTAGGAACGAACTCCAACCCGTCAATCCACTTGCGTTGAATTTCGCCAGCCGTTGCTTCGCTAATAAAATCCGCCAGCCGAATCCCGGTCGAAGCCGAATAGAGATCTTTGGTCAACTCATGAGCCGGACGCTGCAAAATGGACGCGAGTTCTTGGGCCACATCCTCGTGAGAAAGCCGAAACAGCATCGGGTGAGCGTACAGGGTGTAGACGGGTCGATCGACGGCTAGGACGTTATTGTGGCGATCGACGATCGGACGGCGGGGTACGAATGCCGATATGGGCTGTTCCTGCTGCTCCACGGCCATTTGTTGCAGTTGACCCGATCGCACCACTTGCAAGTCGAACAAATTGGTTATCAATGCCAACCCTCCCGCCACCAATAGACTCCAAACGAGCACGAGTCGGAATTGAGAAGGACGGGCCTGGGGAAGCGGAGAATGGGAAGACCCAGATGAAGACCCAAATTCCGGTCGAGCCGGCAAATTCGAGGGGGCAGACCCTTGACGAGACCGACGAACTCGGCGCATCTGAGTGGGGGTTGGAGTTGAAGAACCCATAGCGTTGGAGTGCCCGTTCCTGGCACGCCGTTCTCCCCCGGCTGGCCGCTTGCGCCTTTTTCGAGAACCGTTTTCGTCACCTTGAGGGGTGGGACGATGGTAAGATGCTCGATCCTTGGCATCTCTTCTGGATCTCTCGCGCTTCCCAAATTTCTTCAACTTTCTCATCTGTGCTCGATCTCGCTCGATCTAAAGGGTATGGCCCGAAGCCTCGGAGCGATCGCCCAAAGGACAGTTCTTGCCCGCTAACGCACGGTTGCAGTATGGGAAAGAGCCGCGCGGGGCGCGAAGCCATAAGGCGATCGGTTAAAAAATCGGATTTTCTCTCAAGCGGTCACAACGCGCGACTGACTTTAAATGCATCGATCGTCTGGTTATCCGCACTGAATATGGCAACTGCGACCTCTAACCTTCGATTAAATACTAACGCTTTGGGTTTCCTATTTCCTATTCCCTTCAAGCCGATTTGTTATCTTTTTTAGCTTTAAATTCGGCTCAACCCATTCTCAAATTGCGATCCCATCTTTGAGGCTAGACTCGAGATCTTTCAATGGTTCGATCGACTCGGGCAACTTCGGCCAATATTCCGATTCCCTTCGGGGGTCTCTTAGTATCCCATCGGTCCGGACGAGGGCGCATTGGGTGCGGGAGCGTTTTGTTTTGGAGCCGGACGTAACAGGGCCGGTTTGATAAACAAGAAGTTTTCTTGCTTCGGAACGACCAGACCGGTTTCGGAGGTTTCAGTTTGTTCGGCCACTTGTTGTTTGAGAGATTCCATCTTTTCGAGAAACTGTCGTTCGTCCCGCCTGAGTCTATCTAACTCTTCGGAAGCCGAATCCCATCGCTGCTGGGAATAAACCGTGCTGCCATAGACAACCAAAGTCGCGGCGACCAAACAAAAGCCGAGGACGGAAGATCCTCGCTGTAGGAGACTCAGCCATTGCAACCAAACCGGCTGCGATTGGGTAGCCCCCTTCAAAGTCACGACTGGCTCGGGTGAAGTCGATGGCGCTGGCTGCTTGAGAGACGTTAAACTGGCTCTAGTTCTACGAGCGAGGTCCTCAGAAGCTGTTGTCGAGACCGGCGCAGAAGCACGATACTCAGGAGAAATTGGAGTCACTTTCGAGCGCAATTTTCCAGGAACCGAGCTGAGTCTCCGATTGCGTCGATTTGGACGATGGGATTCAATAGCGAGAGCCATAAAGGGTATTTAGGTAAAGGGAATATATTTCGACCGCACCAATTGTGAGACGTGGAGGCTATATTAACGCTTTATGTTTGTTGGACTCAATAAAGCCTCAGAAAATCGCGACCCCACCATCCTACCACTGATGATTTGCGAGAACGTGCGGGTTGTTCCGTCTGGGGATCTGGGGAGGAAAACCCCCCTTACGAGGTAGACCCGAGAAGGAGAACGGACATCTATTTATACATCTGAATATGGCAACGACCCGGTTACTTGAGATATATTCGGGCGAACGCAGGTGCGCGAGCATCCACACAAATATCTCTATTCCCCCTTTTCCTACAACACGCTGGAAATGAGTCGGTAAATGAGGCGAAATAGGGTCGCCACTGCAACGGCCGAGAGTCC
The DNA here is from genome assembly GCA_034189805.1 of Cyanobacteriota bacterium. Lineage (GTDB taxonomy): Bacteria > Cyanobacteriota > Cyanobacteriia > Cyanobacteriales > Geitlerinemataceae > Zarconia. The sequence goes on along the minus strand of JAXHUC010000046.1, from coordinate 21,240 downwards.
GGCTAACAAGACGATCGCCACGACCGAACCAAGGTTATAGTCTCGCAGTGCCGGGATAAATACGACCAAAGCTAAGGTCAACCCGCCAACAATCGGCAGGTCTTTTCCCTCAAGCCAACGGCGATATTGGAGAAACACGAGCGCCCCCACCATCAGACCCCAAATTCCCGTACTCAGTGGAGAAATCCCCAAAAGACTTCCCAAGGCGATCGCGAACAAACCGCCCTCAAATCCCGTAAATGCCGCGCTCGAAAGCAGTTGGAGGGTGGAGAAGCTCGTCCCGGTCGCGACAGGTGGGGAAGCCGGTGAGGCGGGTGTAACTGGAGCCGGAGTGGGTGCTGGCGTGGGAGCTGGTGTTGGCAATCTAACGGGGGTTGGTGTGGGAGCTGGGATGGGCGCTGGGGTTGGCGGTTGAACGGTGGTTGGCGCGGGAGTCGAGATGGGAGTTGGTGTTGGTGTTGGTGTTGAAGTTAGGGCCTCGAGGACTTCAGTTGCCGAGTCGAAACGCAGAGCGGGAGCAGCCTGTAACATCCGATTCAACGTTCCTTCGAGACGATCGCTAACTCGAACGTATCCCCGCCAATTCCACTGGTTGCTGTAGGAGTCAAATAAATCTTGGGGTGACTTTCCCGTGAGGAGGCTGATGGTTGTAACGGCGAGGGCGTACAAATCCGTGGAGGGGTAAATTTGCCCGCCGGCCATTTGTTCGGGAGGGGCAAAGCCCAGGGAATAGATCCCCGTGGATCTGGTTTTGGGCGTTGCGGTGGCAGCAACCTGCTTCACTGCACCAAAATCGAGTAAGTACAACCGTCCGTTGCGGTGGCGCATGATATTGGCGGGTTTGATATCGCGATGGATGGAGCCGCGATCGTGAACGAATTTTAAAATAGTGAGGATTTCGACGAGAACTTCAGTCACTTCCGCTTCGCTAAATTGACCTTTGCGCTCGAGTTCTTCTTCGAGGTTCTCGCCATCGATAAATTCTTGCACCAAATAGAAAAAATCTTTAACCGCTCCGGTGGCAATTGTCGGGGCGGTAATTTGAAAGTTGGCCAGCAGATTGGGAATTTGGGGATGTTGGCTGCCGAGTTCTTCTAGCACTTCCGCTTCGCGATCGAATAAATTGCGGGCGGTTTCGAGTTGGTCGGGGGTGAGATCTCCTGCCGGTTGAAATTGTTTAACCAGGCACGGTCGCATGGTGGGGGTGTAGCGATCGCTCGCCAGGTAAGCCGCCCCGAATCCCCCTTGGGCGAGTAACTTCGAGGGAATGTAGCGTCCGGCGAGAATTAGCGGCATCCCGCAAGCGGTACAGTACTTTTGTTGGGCGGTTTTGAGGGTATTGCGATCGTCGAGATCGCTAAAAACATTCAGAGGACGGGCGCAGTCGGGACGAGTGCAGTGGATCTCCATGAATCGGCTATTCAGAGGATAAGTGCTTCTATAGACCACAAAAAACAAACGAGCTACGTTCGCGCCGGAAGTGCAGCTTGAAACTCTCGCTCGGGAGCGATCGCCCGTCGCTCGACATCGATTTGGAGATCGAGCGTACTCAAATTGTACCGTCAGATTTTGGACTGTCAGATTTCTCTAGTTTCCCGATCGCCCTGATGGAGATGCAGCCGTGGTCTTCGGGGCGACATTCTTCACGGAGTTGGAGTCGAGCAGCAAGGTTTCCACCAGTCGTTCGGCCAGAGACGGGGTGGCAAATTTCGGCAACACTTCTTTAATAAATGCATCGGCCGCCTTGGAACGGTAGCGGTTGGGATTGTAAATCACCGAAAGTTCTCGCTTGACGATGACTTCGTTGACGCTAGCTCGATGGAGCACGTTCATCTCGAGTTCTTTTTCGATGGCGGAAATCGAGACGAAAGCAGCTCCTAGACCCGCTTGCACGGCATTTTTAATCGCTTCGATCGAGTTGAGTTCCATCTCGAGTTTCAAACGGCGGGTATCGATACCGCAGCGGGTTAGCACCTGATCGATGACTTTGCGAATCGTCGATTGAGAATCGAGGGCGATAAATTGAAGCTGGTAAAGATCTTCTTTTTGGACGGTTTGGGCCTCGGCAAGGGGATGAAACACCGGCAGAATCAGCGCCAGTTCGTCTTCGGCGTAGGGGACGACATTCAAAGAGTCGTGCAACTCCGCTGGGACTTCTCCACCGACGATGGCCAAATCCACTTGACCGTTAGCAACGCTCCAAGAGGTGCGCCGGGTGGAGTGGACGTGAAGCTGAACGGCGACATCGGGATAGTACTGGCGAAATAAGCCAATCGTCCGAGGCATCAGATAGGTTCCGGTCGTTTGAGATGCGCCGACGATTAAGGTTCCCCCCTGAAGATTTTGCAAATCCTCGATCGCCCGACAGGTTTCTTGACAGAGGGTGAGAATTTTTTCACCATAGTTAAGAAGTAAATGTCCCGCTTCGGTCAACTGCGCTCGTCTCCCGCCGCGATCGAACAGGGGTACGTCCAACTGACGCTCCAGATTTTGAACTTGAAGGCTGACGGCTGGCTGGGAAACGTAAAGGCTATCGGCTGCCCGTTTAAAGCTTCCCTCCGCTGCAATGGCCTTGAGGATTCGTAACTGGTCTAAAGTAAAAGGAAGGTCAGACATAGAAGTTAACCATGACGGAGAAAAGAGCGAAGGGGGAAGCGATCGATAGCTCTCGGGTTCGAGCGGAATACGTCTAAAAGAAGCTCAGACGTAAAAGCGAATCGCAACCCAGAGGCGAAAAGGAAATTGACCGATCGAACCTGAGTTCTATGGCGAAATTTTCAACTGACGTTGTGACTTCACAAACTACACCCGGCAACGATCGCCCGTCCGAGTTTTTTGGCAAAATCGTTTCTCAAATCGCGCAACTTATCTCGATTGACGACCTTAATTATCTCACCCGATTGAAATTATTGCCCATATCGATCGACCCGAGGCGTGCTTTTACCCATCCTACCCTTTGCCTGGGGATCGGAGTACTGTAAAGTCTTGTAGGGGCGATCCCCTTTTGGTAGAATTTATGCCAACAGGTAGTAATAAATACTTCACCAGACTAAACTTAAGTCTTTTCAGGTCGGCCGCGATCGAATTGCTGCTACTGTCGTCAAGGTTTAGCGGTGAAAGTCGTTTATGACGATCGCCTAGCATCCCGATCGAGATAGGGAGATAGAAAGCCCGAGGAAGAAAAATCTAAGGGGTCGATCTATCTAGCTGTATGGGAACTTGGCAGTTAGTAAACCATTACAATTTCGCAGATAAAGGAACTTATGAGCACCAAACCAAATCGCATAGTCTTGATCGGTGTTGCCGGAGATTCGGGATGCGGTAAATCGACATTTTTACGTCGATTATCCGATGTATTTGGCAAAGATATGATGACGGTCATCTGTTTGGATGACTATCACAGTCTCGATCGCAAAGGACGTAAAGCAGCCGGGGTAACGGCATTAGACCCCAAAGCGAATAACTTTGATTTGATGTACGAGCAAATCAAAGCTCTCAAAGAAGGAAACGCCATCGACAAACCGATATACAACCACGAAACGGGCGAACTCGATCCTCCAGAGCGAGTCGAACCCAATCATATCGTGGTGATTGAAGGATTGCATCCGATTTACGACGAGCGGGTTCGCGGTCTGTTAGATTTTAGCGTTTATCTCGATATTAGCGATGAGGTAAAAATTGCCTGGAAAATCCAGCGAGATATGGCAGAAAGGGGTCATACCTACGAGGACATTCTCGCTTCGATCGAAGCTCGCCGTCCCGATTTTGAAGCCTACATCGATCCCCAAAAGCAACATGCCGATGTGGTGATTCAAATCTTACCCACCAACTTGATTAAAGAGGATTCAGAGCATAAAGTTCTGCGGGTGCGGATGATCCAACGCTACGAAGTGGAAAACTTCGACCCAGCTTATCTGTTCGATGAAGGTTCGACCATTCACTGGACTCCTTGCGGTCGCAAACTGACTTGTTCCTATCCGGGAATCAAGCTCTACTACGGCCCCGATGCTTTCTACGGTAACGAGGTTTCGATCCTCGAAGTAGACGGCCAGTTCGACAATTTGGAGGAGATGATTTACGTCGAAGGACACCTAAGCAATACCTCCACTAAATACTACGGCGAGTTGACTCACATGTTGCTCGAACACAAGGACTATCCCGGTGCGAACAACGGTACGGGACTGTTCCAACTGTTAGTAGGTCTGAAGATGCGAGAAACCTTCGAGAATTTAACCTCTACCGAAGCCAAACCCAAGGTTGCTGTTGAAGTTTAAGGACGCTTTAGTCGAGTGCCAACCGATCGCCGTAACCCTCGATTGCTTTCCGATTCGTGCGGTTACCGATCGCCTTCAATTGCAGTCGAAAAATAACATGGAATTCTTTTAAGATTCGGTCAATTGATTCAGTGTTTTTTGAATGATGCACCTATCCGAAATGTCATTTTTGGGTAGGTGTTTGTTTGTATGGCATTCAGCTGTCAGCCGTTAGCCATCAGCAGTTAGTTGACGCTAGATCGCCGATATAAACCACAAAGACACAAAGGACACGAAGTTGGAAGCAGAAGAGAGGTCAGTGGTTGGGATGGGTGCTAGCGAATTCCAGGAAGAGGGTTTCGTTCTGGGGATTGATGGTGGGGGGACGAAGACGGTTTGTGTGGTTCTCGATCGCACCCGAACGGTTTGCGGACGGGGAATTGGTAGCGCCTCGAACTATCAAAGTCGGGGATTGGCTGCGGCTGAAGATGCAATTTCCACGGCGATTCAACAGGCGATCGCATCTCTTACTCCAAAACCCACCCAAACCATTGCTGTCGAGGGTCTCGGTATCGGCTTGGCGGGTGCGGGTCGTCCCGAGGATGTGCGGCAGATTCGAGGACTTTTAGAGGGGTTACTAGAGAGTGAGAAACTGCCGCTGAAGTGGTGCGGCACTCCCAAAACCCTGCGAGTCGCCAGCGATTGCGCCATCGCCTTGGTCGGGGGGACGGGACGGGAGGCGGGAATTGTCACCATTGCCGGAACCGGATCGATCGTCTATGGATGCAATACTCGCGGTGAGACGAGGCGGGCCGGGGGTTGGGGATACCTCCTGGGAGATGAAGGGAGCGGTTATGCGATCGCCCTGCGGGGTCTGCAAGCGGCGGTACGGGCCCAAGATGGGCGATCGGGTCAAACAACCCTCGCAGACGGTTTCCTGGCGCATTTGGGGCTAAATCGCGCGGAGGAATTGGTGGAGGCGGTATACCGACGGGGATGGGGAGTGAAGGAGATTGCGGCGCTATCGGTGGTGGTCGATCGGGCGGCGGCCGCTGGAGATGGGGTAGCGAACGGGATTATTGAGGAAGCGGTGGGGGAATTGGTATTGGCAACTCAGGTGGTGGGGCGATCGCTGTTTCGTGCCGACGAGGTGTTTGAAGTGGTGACGGTAGGGGGAACTTGGCTCGGAGAGTCGAAGTTGCGATCGAGTTTTATCGCAACGCTGGGGGAAGTTGCGCCGAATTCCCGAGTTATCGAACCTCGTCACGAACCGGCAATCGGGGCGGGGTTGATGGCAAGCCAAAGAGGTTGACGATCGATTACCGCTTGGCGAGATAGGAAACGCAATCCAACAGCTTATTGAAGAATCCGCCCCGCTCCTGGTGACATCCCTGCTGACATTGCCATGGAAGCTAAAACTACCCAAAGAACGATGAGCGATATTCCGATCGTAGAGCGTTGAAAAAGTTAGGTGATTTTCGCGGGTCTCGCGCGCAACACTTAAATCTTTTTGACATATTTTTTTCTTAATATTTTCTTTAGAAATCACCTTTTGAATCGGGATAAATTTCAGATGTGAGACAATGTTATGCCTCTAAATACTCTTAGAATTGACCGACATTTATTTTTCTGTCATACTAATTTTAATTCCGTCACATCTCACAAAATTAGTTTACAATTAATACACATAAATATTACCGTTCGCGCTAGACGAACCATACAGTCTAAGCCCGATCGAGCCAGCTTTTTTTGCCCGAACTGCTCCCTTAGAGAGGCAAGCTTGCCTACTCTTGTTGAAGATTAGCATTGGCCAATGACGAACTCCAATCAGCCAGACGAGCCAAATACCGATCGGATAGATTCTTCAGCCGAAGCCCGATCGTCCAAAGCTTCGATCGAAGCCGGAAACGATCTCGAACGGGGAAGCGAAAATCCAGAGGTCGATCCCCTAGAGAGTCAGGGCGACGACGATCTTGAAAACTCAGACGATTCCAGTTCGATCGAACCGATCGATATTAGAGTAGAAAGCATTGTCGATCGCGCCAACGATTCAAGCGCCCGACCGTTCCCGATCGTCGGCATCGGTGCTTCAGCCGGAGGTTTAGAAGCGTTTCAAACCTTTTTCCGGCAGATGGACGAAAACAGCGGGATGGCATTCGTGCTGATCTCGCACCTGTCCCCCGATCGCGAAAGTATGCTCTCGGAGCTGCTGGCCAAAGAGACGCAGATGAGCGTCTTGCAAGTTCGAGAAGAAACTTCGGTCCAACCCAATCGGGTTTACGTGATTCCTCCCAAGGCGCATTTGACCATTGAGGAGGGAATTTTGCGCCTCACCGAACCGACACAAGCTAGAGGTCATCGCGCCCCCATCGACGTATTCTTTCGTTCTTTAGCCAAAGACCAGGGATACAACGCAGTCTGCGTCATCCTCTCGGGGACGGGCAGCGACGGCACCCTCGGGTTGAAGTCCATCAAGGAATTCGGCGGACTGGCAATTGCCCAAGACAGCCGAACGGCGAAATACGACAGTATGCCCCGCAGCGCTGTCCTGACAGGATTAGTGGATTACGTGCTGCCCATCGAGGAAATTCCCACCAAGCTGATGGAATACGCGCGTCACCGAAAAGAACTGTACGACAGTCTCGGAGAAGAGGGTCTAATCGCTGAAACGATCGCTTGCCTCAACCAGATTTGCGCGCAATTGCAGCGGCAAGTCGGACATGATTTCAGCGGTTACAAGCACAGCACGTTGATTCGACGGATTCAACGACGCATTCAAATGACCCAAAATCGATCGGTTGCGACCTACCTCGAGTATCTCGAGTCCGATAATAACGAAATCAATTTATTATTCAAAGATCTCTTAATCGGAGTGACGCACTTCTTTCGAGATCCCGCATCTTTTGAGGCTCTCAAGCAAAAGGTTATCGTTCCCCTAGTCGCAGCCAAACAGTCAGAAAATGCCATTCGGATTTGGGTGACCGGATGCTCGTCTGGGGAAGAAGTCTACTCGATCGCCATGCTTTTATACGAAGCAGTGCAGGAGCAGAACCTTCGAGTTCAGGTGCAAATTTTTGCCACCGATATTGACGAACGGGCGCTAGAAATTGCCAGACAGGCTCGCTACCCGGAGAATATTGCCAAGCAAATCGCACCCGAACGACTAGAGCGTTTTTTTATCAAGCAAAACGGCATTTATCAGGTCGTGAAAAGCCTGCGCGAGATCTGTATTTTCTCCAACCACAGCTTAATTAAAGATCCCCCCTTCTCGCGGATCGATCTGCTCTCGTGCCGCAATCTACTCATTTATCTCGATACCCCCCTACAGCAAAAGCTCATCCCCCTGTTTCACTACGCGCTCCAGCCCTGCGGGTATCTATTTTTAGGCAGTTCGGAGACGCTCGCGAGCTACGACAATCTGTTTCGAGCTGTGGATCGACAGCATCGTATTTTCGTGCAAAAACAAGCGATCGCTCCCCGAGCGGTTGACTTTCCCCTAGTCGATCGCCCTGGGTATCGCCAGCTTTTAGGCTCTTCGGGTTCGCAGCCCTTTCAAGGACGGCAGCAGCAGATAAACCGATCGATCGAGCGGATACTGCTGCAAGAATACGCGCCCCCCTGCGCGATCGTCAACGAACAGAACGAGGTGGTATATTTCTTCGGTCGTACGGGAAAATATCTAGAGCCGTCCCAGGGAGTTCCGAGCAACAACCTATTCTATTTAGCCAGACCAGGGCTGGATTTAGCTCTGCGAGCCGCGATCCAGAAGGCAACTCAAACTCAGCGAACGGTGGTGCGAAAGCGCGTTGCCATCGAAACAGAGGAGCGGGTGCAAATTATTAATTTAATCGTGCGCCCGATTGGAGAAGCTAACGAAGATAACAGACTGAAGATGGTCGTTTTTCAGGATGTGGGGGTGGCGACGAGTTACGAACAGGCCCAGATTGACGATCGCGAACCCAGAGAAGAGTCCCGAGTCATTCGACAGTTAGAAGACGAATTACGGGCGACCAAAGAGCATTTAAGATCGACAATTGAAGAGCTAGAAACCTCGAACGAAGAGTTAAAGTCTGCCAACGAAGAGTTGCTCTCGATGAATGAAGAGTTACAGACTTCCAACGAAGAGTTACAGATTTCTAAAGAAGAAATGCAGTCGGTCAACGAAGAGCTAGAAACCGTAAATGCGGAACTGCGCAGTAAAATCGACGAACTCGATCGGGCCAATAGCGATTTGCAAAACTTGTTTGAAAGTACGCAAATCGCGACAGTTTTTCTCGATCTCAACTTGGGCATCAAACAGTTTACACCCGCAGCGACCCGTTTGTTTCGCTTTATCGAAACCGATATCGGTCGTCCGATTACCGATATTACCCTGGCGCTCGCCGGGGTGGATATTGCCGCCGACGTGCGCGAGGTTTTGCAGTCGCTGATTCCCATCAAACGAGAAGTGCGCGTCGAAGGAAAAAACACGTATTACAACATGTACGTGTTACCGTATCGCACCCTAGAAAACTCGATCGATGGAGCAGTGATTACGTTCGTGGACGTGACCGATCTGCGGCGGGCGCGAAACCAAGCCCAACAGTCGGAACGGCGGCAGCAAGCGATCGCCGAACTGGTAATTTACGCCCTGCAACACGCGGATGCTCAGACCATTTGCGATCGCGCCATCCAGATTGCCTGCGAAACCCTCGAAAGTAACTTTTGCTGCCTGTTCGTTCACCCCTGTGAAGGACAACCCGATCCTCAATCTTTCCCCGAGAGGCTGTTGCTCAAAAGTGGTTGCGGCTGTGACTCTGAGGTCGTTGGGACCGCCACCGTCAGTACCGTTAACTCTTTCCCCGGCTATACTTTCAGCGCTCAGAACCCGGTCGTCGTCGAAGACTTTTCCCAAGAAACCCGATTTTCTCAGTCGGCACTGCTCGACGATGCGAACGCCAAGAGCGGTGTGAGTGCGGTGGTCTACGGCTCTGACGGGCCCTATGGGGTGTTGGCGATCTATTCGACACAGACTCGCAAATTTACCTCAGAAGATGTTTCTTTCCTTCAAGCCATTGCCAACGCTTTAGCGGTCGCCCTTCAGCGCGAGAAGGTAAGGCTGGCTTTGGCCACAAGCAGCGATCGGCTCGACCTGGCGCTCAATGCCGGTGGTATGGGGGTTTGGGAGTTGGATATCGCCACAGGTTCGTCCACCTGGAACCGTTTGGAATATCAGCTATTGGGGTTAGACCCTTCTGAGACCGAAGCACCAAACATCGAGCTGTTCTTGAGCTACGTTTATCCAGACGACGTGTCCTACGTCCGACAAGAACTCGAAGAGACGATCGCCTGTAAAACGGAGTACGATGTTGAATTTCGGATCGAGCGCGCCGACGGTCAACTGCGCTGGCTTGCGGCTCATGCCCGACCGATTTACGACGCTGACGGGACTCCCGAGAAAGTCATCGGGGTGAATTACGACATTACCGAGCAAAAGGAAAACGAAGCCGCCTTACAAGCTGCCGACCGGCGCAAGAACGTATTTCTAGCCACTTTAGGTGACCAGTTGCGAAATCCGATCGACGCTCTGAGAGAGAACATCGCGCTGATGGGCGACCTTGAAGATGGCGATCGCCGCACGCAACTGTTGAGTGCGAGCAACCGACAGCTACAACAGCTCGCCCAAGCGAGCGATAATTTGCTCGACATCTCGCGCATTGTCTATGGAAATAGCCAGCTGCAACCCGAACCGGTAAATCTCACCGGGCTTTTACGCGACGCGATCGAAAATTCTCAGATCGGCTTGGAGGAAAAGGCACTCGTCCTCGATGTGGCTTTGCCCGATGAATCCATCTGGATTAATGGCGAGCGAGTCCTCCTGACTCGGGCTTTCTCAAACGTTTTGAATAATGCCATTAAATTTTCTAACTCCGGCGATCGAATTGAAATTTTTGCCACCCCAGGCGATCGTCTCGCCACCGTTCAAATTATCGATTCTGGCATGGGGATAGAGCCAAACGAACTGTCTCGCATCTTCACGGTTTTTAGTCAGGAAGAGCAGAGGGTCGATCGCGACAGTGGATTGGGACTGGGATTGCCCTTAGCGCAAGGCATTATCCAACTCCACAACGGTCGTATCTGGGCCTATAGCGAAGGTCTAAATCGGGGGACGAGAATTACGATCGAGTTGCCGATTGCAGAAGAACCACTGACAACCCCTGGCGATCCTCGGGAGTCTTAGGAGGCGGGAGATGGGAAAAGTACAAAAAATGTAGGGGCGGGTTTAGTAAAAAACTATGCCCTGACTGGGATCGAACGTCAAAACCCGCCCTTGCTGGATGTACCTGACTTTCCTGTCTCCCCATTCCAAATTCTGCGCTTCCGAATTTAACACTAAAGCCAATTCCCCACCAACACGTAAGGGGCCCAAAAATAGGGAATCCGGTAGCGATTGTCTTGCAAAACGCTCAACTGCGCCCGTCGCAAGGCTTCCGCTTTGGTCGCTCCGGGTTGGGTAATCTCCTGGTAGAATGCTTCCATCAGCGCCGCAGACGAGCGATCGTTCACCTGCCACAGCGTCGCCATCGTACTGCGCGCCCCCGCCCGCACGGCAACCCCTGCCAACCCCAACGCCGCGCGATCGTCTCCATCAGCGGTTTCGCAGGCGCTAAACACCAGCAATTCGATCGGTTGGGAAGAACGAGCGGATCGCCGTTTCAGCAACGTATCCAAATCCTTTACGTTAATGACTCCATCCCAAGTGAGGATAAATGTTAAATCCGCTTGGGAACTAAACTGTCCGTGGGTAGCGATGTGGACGATCGGAAAGTCGGATTTCTCCATTTGGGCTTGCAACGCCTCTCGGGTAAAGCTTTCATTGAGCAGTACCTCGCTGGGAATCTGCGCTTGAATTTGCGTCAGTTCCGGTTCCACTCCCGGTAACGGCGTAAAGCCCTGGCGCGCTTCCGATAACCCGGCAGCGAGGGTAGCAAGTTTCTCCGATTCCAGGGGTTTGGAGGCGATGAGTTGCAATCCCGGCGTAAGGGCAATGCCGTATTTTTCGATCGCGTACCGTTCTCCATCGTACAGCGCCGCCATGGGAATGTTGCGCAACCTGCCATCGAGGACGAATACTAGAGTTTTAATTCCCTGCTGCTGGAGTTCGGTATCGATCGGGCGCAATACCCAATCGTATACTTGTTGAGAGAGTTCTCGAACCTGCCCCTGGTTTGCCGAAATGCGCCCCAACCCTTGGCGCAGTTGCAGAAGAGTGCGATCGAGTTCGCCAGGGGCAACGCGCTGGCTGTAGTGGCGCAGGGTAGAATCGGGCAAGGATACAATAACATCGATGCGATCGCCGAGGATAATCGGGTAAATACTCGCCGCTTCGGGATCGATTTCATCCACCGCCACCGGTTCGGTATCCAAACAGGCTTCCCGGAAAAAGTTATCCAATTCCGCCAGTTGCAGAGATTCGATCGCCTTGCGGGCTTTGAGCAAATTCTCCTGACTCGGATTGCCGCCATTGCTATCGAGAAGTAACTCCACAAACTGGCGGTATACCGGTTCGACACTTTGGCGGAAGCCGTACTGTACGTCGGAATTTCCCGCTTCGATCGCCGCTAAGTCGTTCCGCAGAGATTGTAGCGTTGAAATGGCAACTTCGTAAGCTGCCGTTGCCTGTTGAGTTTTTCCTTGGGCATTCAGCAACCGCCCCAACTGCCACTGCCACTGATAGGCAATATCCGAGGCTTGAACTGCCTGGGCTTTGAGGAGGGCTTTTTCCGTTAAATCCAGGGCAATTTCCGACTGCCCGGTGCGTTCGTAGAGTTCCCCCAACCGCCCCAACGCCATCGATTGGGATCGAACATCTTCGAGTTGTTGCGCTTCTTCGATGGCAGTGGCGAGAATGGTAGCTGCCGTCTCGAATCGATTCTCGGGCAACTCTTCTAGATTGCGAGCAAAATTCACCCGCGCGTAAATCGATCGCCGAGAACGGGGCAACCGATCCAAGCGCCCTTCAATTGCCGCCACCAAGGTTCGGGCATCTTCCCACTTCTCGGTTTCCACCAACAATCCCAATTGATTCAGTTGCGCTTCAATTTGGACGATGGGGGAAGTTGCCAGAGTTGATGCTTGTTGGTACGCCTCCAAAGCCGCCTCTATTTCCGAAGTTGCAGTGGAATTTCCCTTAGCAATCGCCACCGCAGTATTCCCCAAACTAAACTGAGTCGCGGCGATCGCATCTGGAGATTCAAGACTCCGGGCAACTTGCAAACTCTGCTGCAACACCTCCCGAGATGCATCCAAATCGCCGATGGCGCGCAGGGCATTTCCCAAACTGCGCAGTCCCGTGGCTTTGAGAGACGAATCCGGCGCAGCCAGCAACGAGGCTTTGACGGCTTCTAGCGTCTCCGTTGCCCTGGCGTAGAATCCCAAACTTTGCAAGGCTTGGGCTTGGTTGATGCGCGCCCCCATCGCCCCCAACTCGTCCCCAGCTTCGGAATAAGCGATCGCTGCTTGCTGCCAGCGTTCTAGGGCTTTTTCTCCCTCCCCCCGCGCCAGTTGCCAATGTCCGTCGGTATTCAGGGCGATGGCAAAGATACTGCCATAGGTAGCAGCTTCCGAGTTAGGGGTAGATTCGAGGAGAGAGAGACTCGTTTCGATCGCCCCTTTCGCCTCTTCCCACGCCCCCATTTGCTGGTATGCCAGAGAGAGGTAATTCAATGCCAGCGCCCGTTCCAGGGGATTGTCTGCGAATACCTCCGTCGCCTGCTGCCAAACCCGCGCCGCCTCCGCATACTGTCCCCCTTGGTACAGAGTGCGTCCTTGTTCGAGTAGGGATTCGCCAGAAGTTGCTTGGGATGTTTGAGATGTAGAAGTGTGAGAATTGGGAGTGGCGGCGATCGCATCTAAGCGAGGTGCGGTGGGTGGGGCGAAGGCAACGGCACTTTTGGCGCTAACTCCCAAAGCAATGACAGCGAAAAGTAGGGGTTGGAGTTTACCCTCGAAAAATAGGCGCGATCGATCTGATTTCATGTATTCTCCGGTGGCATCGATGTGTAGGCGATGTACCCTGACCCTTGATGTTAATTGATTTGAAGGGGCGATCGATAATGTGAATCTGTTGAAATGGGGATGTACGGTAGTTTGAAGGGATCGTGACGGCAGCAAGTGGATGGGGGCAGAATTTCTAGATGAGAAAATTGGCTGACCCAGCGAGCCTACGGATTACTGTATAGAGGTTTAGTTGAAATTTCAAGGCGATCGTTCTTAATTTTAGCCAAAAGGAGATTATTTTATGGAAATAGAGAAATATCGAGAAATTATTCGGTCAATTATCCAACAATATTCTGAGGACGATGGAGACGACAGCGAGATAGAGACTCAAACGGCGATCGATATCCAAAGCGATCGCTATCTGATGTTTCATATTGGCTGGCGCGGAGAGCGAAGAGTATTTGGATGCGTTATTTATATTGAGATTAAAGGAGATAAAATTTGGATTCAACGAGATGGTATTGAAGAGGGAATTGCCAACGCATTAATCGAGGCTGGCGTGCCGAAATCTAATATTGTATTGGGATATCGATCTCCTTATATGCGTCAGTTTACGGAGTTAGCAGTCGGGTAGTATTTTGTAACTATTGCCGTTTTGAGTTTGCATAGTTTAGAGAGTCGATCTCCCGATCGATACAATAAATAAAGTCATCCCCCATCGGGCCCAACTCCCGCAAACCCAAATATGCAAATTACCCTAGAAGTTCCCGATCGCATTGGCGAAAAACTGCAACAATTAGGCGATCGCCTCCCGGAAGTTCTCGATCGTGCCATTGAGGAACTCACCCCCGCAGACACCATTTCCTACCAAGACGAAATCCAAATCGTCGAACTGCTTGCCAGCCAACCCAGTCCAGAAGAAATCCTCGCGATTCGCCCTACCCCCGAATTGCAAGGGCGAATGAGTCAACTGCTCGATCGTCATAAATCTGGAACGCTTTCCCAAACCGAAGAAGTGGAACTCGATCGATACTTGCTTCTAGAACATTGGGTGCGCCTGGCCAAAGCTCACGCCTACAAATACTTGCAAACAGTCGCATGAGCTATGTATCGGCAACTCTGCGTCGGCTTGTCACTCAACGTGCCGCCCAACAATGCGAATATTGCCGCTTTCCCCAAGCTGCTTCACTCTTTGCCTTTGAAATGGAACACATCATTGCCGAAAAACACGATGGCATCACCGAAGCTGAAAACTTAGCGCTATCGTGTCCTTGCTGCAATCGTTTCAAAGGAACTGACCTGGGTTCGATCGACCCGCAAACGCAACAGTTAACTCCTTTTTTTAATCCCCGTCTCCAGAATTGGTCAGACCACTTCGAGCTAGAGGTCGCAACGATCGTCCCTTTAACTCCCGAAGGGCGCGTCACGGCTAAGATTCTACAATTTAACCTCCCAGAACGCATCCTCGAACGCGAGCAACTGATTGCCGTGGGACAATATCCACCACCCACCCCTCAAAGAACGTGACGGTTCTATTTTCGGGTCGTCAGAGTAAGGCGATCGATACAATAAAATCATCCCCAACGATCGACCTCCCAGAGATGATAGCTATCCCCGAACCCCTCCCAAAAATGACCCCCGAGGAATACCTCGAATGGGAAGCCCAGCAAGACATTCGCTACGAATACTGTAATGGCGAAGTCGTGGCAATGACCGGCAGTACGATTCCTCACAACGACATTGCCCTCAATCTCTACAGAACCCTATATCCCCATCTGCGTTCTCGGGGCTGTCGGGCGAACGTCTCTGATGTGAAGGCGCAACTCAATGCGGGCAGTCAATACTACTATCCCGATGTTATTGTCAGTTGCGACCCCCAAGACCGAACCGCGCGCAAATTCATTCAAAATCCCACCCTGATCGCCGAAGTCCTCTCCCCCAGTACCAGTGGAAAAGATCGGGGGGAAAAATTTACCAACTACATCAAACACCAAAGCCTGCAAGAATATCTCTTAATTAGCTCCGAAACCATCTCCGTCGAACGGTTCTGTCGGGGAGAGGGTCGAATGTGGCTGTACTATCCCTACACCTCCGGCGATACCGTGACGCTATCGAGTCTGGAGTTGGAATTTGCGATCGAACTGCTCTACGAAGACATTATATTTGAAGCCGAGTCGGGGTCAACGGCCGCAAGTCCTCTACCGATCGAGTTTTAGATCTCGATCGCTCTTCGGCTATTGTCACCCGTTCCCCATTTCCCGTTCCCCATTCCCCGTTCCCTTCACATTTTTAATAGCAATACTTCCCATTCGAGGGTTTCGCTTGATTTTTCGACGTGCGCATCGCCCCAAGTAACGTTGAGACGATCGCGCATCGTTTGGCCGGCCCGCCATTTTTACTCGATAACGTCAGTCGTCCTAGTTGGCCGCTGGTTCGTCCGCGATGGTTGAAGCGCATTCGTCGCACCCCTCCGGCTTCTCGCAGCGTCGTTTCTTCATCCATACGTACCGACGTATCGAGAGATCGCCAAACGGCGGCACTGGGATCGACATTGACCGGGTGAACTGCCCACTGTACGATCTCATCAGTTTCGCGAAAACTTGCTTGCCAGGTGCTGTTGGTGCGCATCGCTTTACTTTGGGCTTCGCGCAAGGCGTTGAGTACCGCATCGTTGGCGGCGTTGAGTGCGTATCGATCTTTGAATGCCAGCCAACTGGGCGCGCCGATCGCTGCTAAAGCCCCAATTAAAACCATCACTGCAAGGATTTCGGTAATCGTAAACCCTGCTGTCGATCGCCATGAAATCTGACCGATCTTTTGCTTTTTCGCCTTCACTTTCCCCAACCCTCACTCAATCAATACGTCGATGCGTTTGAAGTTTTATTTCGATCGCTCCTCAATCTTACTGACAAAAAAATGGAATTTGAAAGAGATGAATTGGATTTTTAATGGCGTAATTAAAGATATTAAAAAGTTAGATGATTTCCACAGTATTTTCGATCGAGTAAGGCTAAAATCCTATTAATAACTGCGTAATTTTACGATTTATTTTTTACGATCTAATCGTTCGATCGCGGTTTTTACCGAGAATCAATCAACCTAGTTTTCCCTTTATTTTTTGAGTGCGAGTGTGAGACTCCCTCAGCACTATCGGATCGAGCCGTTGAGAATTGACTGGGGTAGAGATTTTCAGCCTTCAGGTTTAAAAAGCTAGAAGAGCAGAATATCGATCGCCGTATGGGATACTCTCACCCATTGAGTTGATGTGAAGTTAACCAATTTGAGGGAAGTGGTGAAAGATGGAAAATTGTAATCTGAGGAGCATATTCATTAACAAGTCGATCGCCCATCGGTCATCCAAACCGCCCTGTTTCCACATCGATCGCATTTAGGCGATCGTTCCCTCAGACCATGTCCTCCAACCCAAAACCTTTTACCCCAATATCGACCTCCAGACATCCGATCGCCATTGCCCGATCCGTTCTCTCCCAACCGCCGAGTGCGGGGATTGTCAGACCCGATTTACCGCCAACCTCCCAAAGTTCCGTACAACTCATCCGAAACTCACGAAGTAACGGAGTCTTAAAGTCAGTATGTTAGTGTCGAAACAGAAAAGGTATTGTCTTAAACTGAGTCTTAAATTTTCAATGGAGAAGCCGACCCGATATGCTCAATCTCCAAACTTTATCGGTCTGCGCGTTAATTCTTAGTCTGGCGATCGGTCTATCGAGTGGCATCGCTCGCTCCTTGGGACGACGATATGCGTGGGTAAAAGCGTTATACTTTCCCAGTTCTGTCATTGTCATTACCTTGGTACTACTTTTCGGCTCGGATTTCGTCGGGGCGATGGCAAGTTCGGGAACTCCGACGGCTGATGTCTTCGGTCTCGAAGATGCGTTCTACGCTTTCGTCATCATTGCCATCCTCGTACTCCTCGGTCGGTTCGTCAGACAACAAGTGCCCCTGTTGCAGGCGCTCTACATTCCCAGTTCGATCGTTGCCGGAGGACTGGCATTGCTGCTGGGACCCGAAGTTTTAGGGGCGATCGCCGGAGCGGATTCGCCCCTCGGCGGCGGCTTGTTTTCCGCACCGATTCGCGAGGTATGGTCCCAGTCTCCCGGAGTCTTTATCAACGTCGTATTCGCAGCTTTATTCTTAGGAGAAACCATTCCCCGCCCGATCGAAATTTGGCGTAAAGCCGCTCCCCAGGTGGCATTCGGGCAAACCATCGCTTGGGGACAGTACGTGGTGGGATTGTTGCTCGTCCTCACGGTACTCACGCCGGTTTTCGGACTCAATCCGATCGCCGGGGCGCTGATCGAAATCGCCTTTGAAGGGGGGCACGGAACGGCGGCAGGGATGGCGGATACCTTTCAAGAGTTGGGCTTTCCCGAAGGCGGCGACCTGGCTTTAGGACTGGCCACCGTCGGCATCGTCACCGGAATCGTCTCGGGCATTCTCCTGGCTAATTGGGGTCGCCGCAAAGGGTACGTCCAAGTTCAAACCCGCGAAAACGCCCCAGAGACTCCAGACTCCCACTCTGGCGGTGAAGAATACGAAGACCCGGCAACTCGCGCCGAACGCGCCCGATTGATGCGCGACTTGCTCGTCGATCCGATTACCCTCAATTTGGGCTTTGTCGGTTTGGCCGTCGTCATCGGTTGGGTCATCCTCAAAGCTTTAGTCTGGATCGAATCCGTCACTTGGGGCGCGGGCGGATTTGCGATTATGGGCTACGTTCCCCTGTTTCCCATGACCTTGGTGGGGGGCATTTTGCTGCAACTGGTTCTGGTGCGATTGCGTCTGGCCCCGCTGATTTCTCGGCCTCTCATCAACCGCATCGCCGGGGTGGCCTTAGATGTGACGATCGTTACGGCACTGGCTTCTCTATCATTGAAAGTGTTGGGCGGCAATCTCGTTCCGTTCCTGCTCTTATCGGTTTTCGGCATTCTCTGGAACGTCGGAGCCTTTATTTTCCTCGCCCCGCGAATTCTACCGACTTACTGGTTCGAGCGCGGACTTGGGGATATGGGTCAGTCGATGGGAGTGACGGCAACGGGAATTTTACTTTTGCGCATGGTCGATCCGGAAAATCGATCGGGTGCGTTTGAGAGTTTCGCCTACAAACAGCTTTTTTTCGAGCCAATTGTTGGGGGCGGGTTGTATACTGCCGCAGCCCCGGCGCTGATTGCTCGCTTCGGTCCGGTAACGATGTTGTTGGCGAATTTGGCCGTTCTCGCGGCTTGGCTGGTGTTTGGCATTTTGAATTGTCGAAAACCGTCCTCGTCTTAACTGCGAGGAGTTTGAGGGGATTTTGAGGAGATAACGACGAACGGGGTGTATCGCTATTAAGGGATAGGTGGAAAGGTGTTATTTGCAAGCGATCGATTTCAACGTTTTTGGAAAAAAGGGTTCGGGAAAAAAAGTATTGCCCTTCGCTACTTTTGGACGATCGGGATTGGTTCGTTCGTCGTCCAATCGTTACTGGCAATTCCCGAACTCCAACATCGTTACGCAGGACAAATTGTCGAGGATGGCGTACGTGGGCGACATTCTATCCCCACGCCACCTCCACATTCCGATGGCAATCCTACCCAACCTCCATTATCCCGAGCGATCGCCATTTCCTTGTTAGAGTCGGCCATCTCCAGTTTTATCGTTGCCGGGGCGATCGCCATTTTGCTCCATCGGCAGGTGCGCCGTCCCCTCGACGACCTGACCCAACTGTGCGAAGCCTTTGCCCTAGGAGAATTTGGGTCGCGCGTCACTCCCAATGCCGACCCCAGCACCGAGGACGAAATCGCCCGGTTGGCTGCCCAACTCCACGAAATGGCCTCTCACTGGCAAAGTACCTTCGAAAGCTTGCAGGCCGGAATGACCGAACGCGAGGAAACCGAAGAACAACTGCAACTGGTGGTCGAAGAACTCGCCCGCACCCGAGATGAAGCCCTCGCGGCCACTGTAGCCAAAAGCCAATTTCTGGCGACGATGAGCCACGAAATTCGCACTCCTATGAATGCAGTCATCGGCATGACGGGACTGTTGCTCGATACGCCCCTCGAT
The DNA here is from genome assembly GCA_034189805.1 of Cyanobacteriota bacterium. Lineage (GTDB taxonomy): Bacteria > Cyanobacteriota > Cyanobacteriia > Cyanobacteriales > Geitlerinemataceae > Zarconia. The sequence goes on along the minus strand of JAXHUC010000046.1, from coordinate 1,945 downwards.
CCCCAACAGGAAGATTTTGCCCAAACCATTCGCCGCAGCAGTTCGGCACTGCTGACGCTGATTAACGACATTCTCGACTTTTCAAAAATCGAAGCCGGTCAAATGGACTTGGAGGAATACCCCTTCGAGTTGCGCCGTTGCATTCTCGAAGCGCTAGATTTAGTGTCTGTCGAGGCGAAAAAAAAGCATCTGAAATTGGAATATCGGATGTGCGAGGAGACACCGAAGGCAATTGTCGCCGACGTGACTCGCATCCGTCAGGTGTTAGTCAATTTATTGGCCAATGCCGTCAAATTTACGGAAGTCGGTGAAGTTGCCCTCTCAGTTATTGCTCGCCCCTTAGATGGCCGGGGTCATTCCGACCCGCAATCCGATCGACCCTACGAAATCCAGTTTGCCGTGCGCGATACGGGAATCGGCATCGCCGAAGATCGGATGAATCGCTTGTTTAAATCCTTCTCTCAGGTGGATGCATCCACCACTCGCGAATATGGGGGAACTGGATTGGGTCTGGCGATTAGCAAGCAACTGTGCGAGATGATGGGCGGTCGGATTTGGGTTGAAAGTGGTGGGGCTGTTGCCGGAAATCCACCTCCAGATTGGACGATCGCCCGTTCTAATTTGCCCGAAAACTTGTCCGACACCGAGGGCGGCTCGACATTCTATTTTACGATCGTCGCAAATTGCGCCCCCAACTTCGCCCTGCCTGCGGAGTCGGACGGTTCTCAAACAGGCGATCGAGAACAGATGAATCCCGATACGACCGAACGAGTGCCCCTGCGAATTCTGCTGGCCGAGGATAACGTCGTCAATCAGAAGGTGGCATTGCTGCTGCTAGAAAAACAAGGATATCGCGCCGATGTCGCCAATAACGGACTCGAAGTTCTCGAAGCCCTGCACCGCCAACCCTACGATGTGATTCTCATGGACGTGCAGATGCCGCAAATGGATGGGATAAGGGCAACACGGCAAATTTGTCAAGAAAAAGCGCCCGAGTCGCGCCCCCGGATTATTGCCCTGACGGCGAATGCCATGGGAGAGGATCGGCAAATGTGCTTGGATGCCGGGATGGATGACTATATCACCAAACCCATTGAAGTGGAGGAGTTGGCACGGGCGTTAAATCGATGCCAACCCCTCAATGATGCCACTCCTGAAGTCGGGGCAAACCCGATCGCAGAATCCCTTCCCGAGAAAATCTCGAATTTGGAAGAAGAAGCACGCGACCCATCTCCTCTCGATCCGACCGTGTTGCAAGGTCTGCGGGATATGGTGGGCGATCGCGCGCCAGAAATCGTCGGTGAGGTCATCGATAGCTTCTTGGAAGATGCACCCGATCGCCTCGCCGGAATCCGCCAAGCCCTGGAAAAGGATAACCCCCAAAAACTGCGATTTTCCGCCCATTCCTTGCGATCGGCCAGTGCGAACTTGGGGGCGATCGAATTATCAGAGTCGTGCAAAGCCCTCGAAAATATTGCCCGATCGGGAACCACCCACCCAGCAACCGACTACATCGACTCCTTGGAAGAACAATACCGTCAAGTGGCGATCGCCCTGGAGAAAGAACGCAATTCGATGAGAGTCGATCGTCAGTCTTCCCTTGTCAAAAGTTAACCCGGATTGGCATCGGTACGAAGATTCAAATCGAGTCGGATGGTGGGTGCAATAAGAATATCCCCACCCATTGGTGACAAGTTAAGCTATTTTTTTGGGTGTCAAGCCGACTCACTTACATAGCTCGAACCCCCCGCGCACATGAGTTCTAACGATATCACTCTTGTGCGCGGGGGGTTCGGGGGAGGCGCAAGGTCCCCGGCGGGGGGTTTGGGGGGAGACCCCCCAACTCCGGGTTTTCGGTCGATGATTGATTGGTGGACAAAGTAGATACCACCTTAACTTGTCACCCATGGTGCAATAAGAATATCCCCACCCGTTCCACTTCAAG
>JAXHUC010000045.1:0-44252 GCA_034189805.1 Cyanobacteriota bacterium | reverse complement strand
TCCAACTCCGATAGCTCGGGATGATCGCGGAAAGAAGGAGATTTGGCTTTGCGAGTGACTTTGGTTTTAACTTGCTGTTTTTGAGGCGGCTTTTGGGGCGATTTCTGGGGCGGCTTCGATGTCGTTGAGGTGTGGGTTTTGGTGGCAGTCGGAGAAGGGGACGGCGTAGAGAAACCCGGAGAATTTACCGCCGCAAGCAATACTTGATAGGCTTGGTGGAGTTGGATAAATTTTTCGTGAGCGTAACGATCGCCGGGGTTGATATCGGGGTGGTATTGTCGGGCCAGTTGTCGATAGGCGGCTTTAACTTCATCTAAACTCGCTTCTCGTTTCAATCCTAATACTCGATAGCAGTCAGTTACGTTCACGGTAGTCGGTATAGAAAGGAACTGAGCGCGGGGATTCGGGCGCGCGCGATCGCCTGGGGAATCGAAACTATAACATATTCGATACAAATCTTCGAGATTTAACCTCGATGCGCGTCCGATCCACCCTGCCCAGTTACTATTTTAGTCTTGGCGATCGTCGATTACCCGATCGATTAGACCGTATTGCATTGCTTCTTCAGCAGACATGAAATAATCGCGATCGGTATCCTTTTCGATTTTCTCAAGGGTTTGACTCGTCCGCGATGCCAGAATATCGTTGAGTTGCTGCTTGATGCGCAGGATTTCCTTGGCTTCGATTTCGATGTCCGTTGCCTGTCCTCGCGCGCCGCCGAGGGGTTGGTGGATCATGATCCGGGCGTGAGGCAGGGCCAAGCGCTTACCGGGGCTTCCCGCCGCGAGCAAAAACGCACCCATCGATGCAGCCAGTCCCACGCAGATCGTAATCACGTCGGATTTGATGTACTGCATGGTATCGTAAATCGCCATCCCTGCGGTGACCGAACCTCCGGGGGAGTTGATGTAGAGGTAAATCGGCTTATTGGGATCGTCGGAATCGAGATAGAGCATGAACGCCACGATTCGATTGGCTAAAGCATCGGTAACTTCTTGTCCCAGGAACAAAATCCGCTCTTGAGACAGGCGAGTGTAGATACTGATCCACTGCTCGTACTGACTGCCGGGAAGACGGTAAGGGACGCTGGGAACACCAATAGGCATAATCTATATTCGGGGAATGAGGGGTAAGGAAAATTGAAAAGCCGAGCAAAATTTAAGGGAGACCATTAAAAAGTGACAACAGACAATTCAGATAGGTTTCGATCGGCAGCAGAAACATCAGAAAAAAATTCTGTTTGTTGGTGCTACTTTTATCGATCGAACCGAGAATTCGATCTCGAACGATCGGAATTATCAATTGTCAATATTGTCAACGATCGACCCTCAGCATGGCCGATCGCCTAGAGAGATCGAACGGATCGATTACATCGCCGGAACGGGCGCGGGGAGTTCTTTAGTACTTTCGAGAACTCGATCGATCAGACCGTATTCCTTGGCTTTTGCCGGGGTGAGATAGAACATGCGATCGATATCTTTTTTAACTTTGTCGATCGGCTGTCCGGTATTTTTCGAGAGAATTTCTAACAGCGTCTGCTTGTTATTCAAAACCTCTTGAGCGCGAATTTGAATATCCGTGGCTTGACCGCGCGCCCCACTTTTAGCCTGATTGAGAACGATCGTGGCGTGGGACAGGCTGGCGCGGTATCCTTTTGTACCTGCCGACAAAATCATCGCTGCCGTTCCCATCGCCTGACCGATACAAATGGTATGGACGGGAGGTTTGATGTAGTTGATGGTATCGCAGATGGCAAAGGCTTCGGTTTCAAAGCCGATCGCATCTCCGCCGTACCAGGAGGTTCCCGTCGAGTTGATGTAAAAATAAATGGGTTTTTCGGGATCGTCAAACTGTAAGTACAGCAGTTGGGCGATAATCAGTTCGGTGACATCGATGCCAACGCTACGTTTCACCTCGTCTGAAGAATATAGCGGCAATCCGAGATAGACGATCCGCTCTTTGAGCAATAGCGACTCCAAGTCGGGAGGCGGAGTCCGATAGGAAGCATCGCTATAGGCATAACCCGATTGAACGGCTCTGATGGGTGAATCCATGGAGTTAGACGACCTGTAGTTATCTTGAGAAGAATGGCGATATTCTTTAGATAATAGTAGCGTGTTCTTGGAAACAGCAGGGGGTAACGATCGGGTGCGGTTTACAGTACCTGAAGCTGCCATCTTCGGTGACGTTGCCGTTGCTATTTGAAGTCGAATCCCATACCCTTCGAGCGTGTAGGAAGCTTTAATCTATGAAAGTTAGCGTGCAACCGGCCCTCAACGATGCCAGTTTGGATGCGGCACAACCGACGAACCAACGGCAACTCTCGGTGGCGGTGTCGGCCGCGTCGGATCTTGTCGATCGCGATGTTCCTCTCAATTTGTGCTTAATTCTCGATCGCAGCGGTTCGATGGGGGGAAAACCGCTCAAAATCGTCAAACAGGCGGCCTGGCAAATCGTCGATCGCATGTCCCCGGTCGATCGACTTTCGGTGGTCGCCTTCGACCATCGCGCCAAAGTTCTGGTGGAAAACCAACCGGTCGAAGACCCCGAAGCCATTAAAGCGGCGATCTCCGAACTCAAAGCCAGTGGCGGCACGGCGATCGACGAAGGGATGAAACTGGGGATCTCAGAACTGTCCAAACACAATCAAGACCGGATTTCTCAGGCGTTTTTACTCACCGATGGTGAAAACGAACACGGCGATAACCCTCGCTGTTTGAAACTCGCCAAGCTGGCGGCCGAATACAACATTACCCTCAACGGTCTGGGATTTGGCGATCGCTGGAACCAGGACGTTCTCGAAGCGATTGCCGATGCGGGAGGGGGAACTCTCGCTTATATCGCCGAACCCTCCCAAGCGGTGGAGGAGTTTTCTCGCCTGTTCGCTCGAATGCAGTCGGTGGGGTTAACCAACGCCCATCTAATTCTCTCTCTGGTTCCCGAAGTCCGCTTGGCCGAACTCAAACCGGTAGCCCAAGTTGCCCCGGAAACCATCGAACTCCCCGTTCATTCAGAGGATGACGGACGGGTTGCCGTGCGGTTGGGAGATTTGATGGTGGACGCGCCGCGCGTGATTTTGGCGAATTTGTACGTGGGGAAAATGAGTGAGGGTCAACACGCGATCGCCCAGTTGCAAGTGCGCTACGACGACCCGGCCGCGGGACGGACGGAGGTTCTCTCCGATCCGATCGACGTAACGGCTAATGTGGTCAGCGCCTTCGTGCCATCTCCCGATCCGGAAGTGAACCAGCATATTCTGGCCCTAGCGAAGTACCGGCAAACTCAGATTGCCGAAACCAAACTCAAAAAAGGCGATCGGTCTGGGGCCGCTACAATGCTCCAAAGTGCGGCAAAAACAGCCCTGCAAATGGGAGACGACGGGGCGGCAACGGTTCTGCAAAAGAGTGCCACCATGCTACAGCAAGGTGAAACCCTCTCCGATAGCGATCGCAAGAAAACCCGCATCGTGTCTAAAACCATTCTCCAAAAGCCGTCGGAGTGAGGGGGAGAAGATGGATGACGCGGGGACGCGGAGAGGGGGGAAACGGGGGAATTGAGATATCGTTGAAAAACTCAGTGTTCGTTGCCTCCGAGAGCTGCCCAAGCCCCCGTTTCCCCCGTTTTCCCCGATGCTCTCTTCAACTCAATACGTAACAAATGAACGAACTCTACTCGGAGAACAGTCAACTCATGCGTTCGATCGTTTCGATTATTAACTATCGCACTCCGCAATTGGTGGTGGAATGTTTGGCTTCCCTGGAAAAAGAAGTGGAAGTGGGTCGAGATCGGGTCGTGGTGGTGGATAATGCGTCGGGGGACGATTCCATGGAAGTTCTCCGAAATGCGATCGCCGAGCGTCATTGGGAAGCCTGGGCGGAGGTGTTTCCCTCTCCCGTCAACGGCGGTTTTTCGGCCGGTCACAACCTGGTTTTAAAGAACTACACTGCCGATAATTATCTCTTACTCGGCAGCGATACGATCGTCCGACCGGGGGCGCTCAAAGCTCTGTTCGATGCGCTCGAAGCCCATCCCGAAGTGGGGATTTTCGGCCCCCGCTTGGAGTGGCCCGACGCGACTCCCCAAGTGAGCTGTTTCCGCTATCGGTCTCCGGTGGGAGAATTAATCGGGGCCGCAGCTACCGGACCGGTGACCAAACTTTTTGCCGCGCGCGATATCGTGATTCCAGTGTCCGATACTTCGATCGAAACGGAATGGATTAGCTTCGCCTGCGTGTTGATTCGACGAGAGGTTATCGAAAAAATTGGGCTGATGGATGAGGGGTATTTTATGTACTTCGAGGATATCGACTACTGTCGGCGCACTCAAGCGGCTGGCTGGAAAATTCGCTATTGGCCCGAAGCGAGGGTCGTCCATCTCAAAGGGGGTAGCGGTCCGGTACAGGCGAGTATGGCCGAGCGCAAACGTCCCCCGACGTACCTATATGCCTCGAGAACGCGCTACTTTACCAAATTTTACGGTTCGACGGGACTGTGGCAGGCAAACCTGTTGTGGTTGCTCGGTCGCGGGGTTTCCCTGAGTCGAGAACTTGTCGGCAATAAACAACCCCATACTTGCAAACAGCAGGTGCAAGATATTTGGACGAACTGGCAAAATCCGATGGAACCGCCGACACTTCCTTAAATTGCCAGAAATCATGCAAAAAATAGAGAAAATTGGCTGACTCAAATATAAGCATTCAGCCATCAGCCATCCGTTGGTATTCCAGTTCCAAAATCTAAAACATTAACGGATTCTCGTGCCACAGACTCCTAATTCCGCGCTTGAGCAAGAACTGCGATTCAAGTAATGCTAAATGCTGACGCTCAAATATTGTCGTTCGAGTTGATTCTCGGTATTTTTTTCAGTCGGCGCGATCGTCGAAAATCCTGTCGAGTAAATGCATTTAAGCGTTGCGATCCTTTTGGATTGAAATGGGAATGCTATGGTGGTGGATGAGACCCCTCACCCCGTTGAGACGGTCGCCCTGGGATTTATCCGGAATGTCATTTCCCAGTCCCGTTTGTTTTAATAGGGATGCGTATACTGATGTTTTCTCAAATGCAACCACAAGCTCCCCATAAGTTAGAACAATTGAGCACCACTCAACGCTACGACAGCGAGTCCAACCCTTGGCACGAATATAATGGCTGGAAAATTTGGAACGTTCCAGACAGTCACTATTTTGTTTGCGTTCGAGAGGATGCGGGGAAAGTGTTAGAAGTCAATAAAACGCTGCCCATTTCCACCATCGTACGGACGATCGAATTAGCGCTCGACGATCGCGAACAGACCCCCACTGCAACTTGGCAGCAAGTTCGCCAGGTTTTAGCCGAAAGTAAGGCGGCTTTCTGGTGGAGTTTACTAGAGGTTGCTCGTCATAAAGAAGAACTACGAAAATCCTCTTTTTAGTTTCTCGATTTAAGAGATAAAAGAGCGATAAGCCGTTCTTTTATCGAGTTTTTTTTAGACCACAAATTCAGATTTAAATTCAATTCAAATTTAGTTTAAAAACTGAGAATTTCTAGTTAAAGAAATTGGGTGAGTTTGACAGACTGGCTTTCAACTCACCCAATTCCAAAAATTAGTTATCTATTCGCTATCCGAATTTGATACTATCTAGGACAAACCGATACACCGTTAGAATTCAAGACGATCGTTCCTTCCGAACCATTAATGCGGACGGTATTTCCAGTTTGGTCGTGCCGCAAGCGAGGGGTTTGCAACATGCATTCGCGGATGGCTTCTTCCCAGGCTGGCAAATTGTCGTCGCCGAGTGCGTCCGTAATCGGACTGTTGGTGGTGATGCTGGTGTTTTGCTCGACAGAGGTAACGATCGGGAAGGGAAAATCTTTGGGTAGTGCTTTTGCCTTCGGATCGGACGCAATCGGTTCTGGCGAGCCAACTGACTCCGTTCCCGCTGTATTGTAGCGGAAGTAATCAACTTCAATGGTAGATTCTTGTGCAAGTGCGGGAGAGGCGATACCCACCAAGAAAATGGCAAGCAGACTTAAATGTTGTTTCATTACTGGTACCGTTTTACTCTGGATCTAAAGGAGTTTAATTGCGGACATTATATCCTTCCTCCGTCATTCTTAGAAGAACGAGGACTCAGTATTGTTCCTTTCGATCGATGGGTACAAACGATCGAGAATTATGGAGATAAATAGTTGAAATATTGCAGAATTGTGTATTGCTATATTTAGAACTAAATGCATGTATCGACCGATAAGTGAGTTTTGTACTCGATCGAAATTCAGCAATGGGTGACTTAAGGTTAGCTAGAAGCAGAAGTTTAAGGGGTTTAACTTCGATCTAATCTGAGAATGATTATCAGTAAAAGATAATATGAAAATATTAATTTTTTTGTGATTTGGGAACTATCGATGTCTATTTTCGTTCGCGAACAACTTTACAGAACACCCGCCCTGATGGAAAAACTGCGACAGGTAGCGGTGACCATTTGCGGTGCGGGTGCGCTTGGGGCAAATCTCACGGAAAATTTAGCCCGATCGGGTTTCGGAAATCTGAAGGTTATCGATCGCGATCGCATTGAAGAGCGCAACCTCTCCACACAGCCCTATTATCGATCGGATATCGGCGCATTTAAAGCCAAAATCCTCGCGAATCATCTTTATCGTGCGTTAGGAACGAAAATCACGATCGAAGCTAAAGAATTAACGGCAGATAATATTGAGAAACTGCTCGAAAACTCTCAGATTGTTATCGATACTTTTGATAACAGTCCCTCTCGACAAATGGTAACCGACTACTGTAAAACGGCGAATCTCACCTGTTTGCATGTGGGTTTAGCCAGTGATTATGCCGAAGTCATTTGGAACGATCGCTATCGCGTTCCCTCGCCAGCCCAAGATGATATTTGCGACTATCCCCTCGCTCGAAATTTGGTGATGCTAGCGATTGCAGTGGCATCGGAAGTTTTAATTCAATTTATCCTGACCCAACAGCAAGAAGACTATACGATTACGTTGTCTGATTTTGCCGTCAAACGATTTCATTAATTATCAGCTAATTGCGGATCGACGATCGAACCCATAAAAACAATCGTCTGCGTCCGGTTCTCGCGGATCGCACAGAAAAAAGGGCGATCGACGACCATACTGAAGGGTTCTTGAAAGGCTGGGGCTGAAGTCGTCACCGCACCCACGGAGGTAGAAGCTGCCGCTTCCGTTCCCGTCTCGTTCACCTCGACAAAGGTTTTGTGTTTGACTCGATCGATCGCTAAACCCGGTGGTGGCGTTCTCATTGCCGAAAAGTCCGCCCGAGTGCGATCGAAAGCCACGTCCATTCCCAAAGCTTTTAGGGTGTCGTTCAAAGTAATTTCATACTCTAGCTCGAATTTGGGAATTTGAATCGAACCTGGTTGTTGGCTAAATTCATCAATCCAAGTCTCCCAATTGGTATCGTTTAAATTCCCGACAAAATCGGTCAACTCAATCCCCGCTTTCGGCAAGAAAATATAAAAACTAAACTGTCCGTTGCCATAGGGCAAACTCACCGCTTGAAAGGTCTCATTTTCTAAATACTGATAATCCCCCGTTTGTGACATCAACGGATGAGGAGTTTGAGTGCCATCGAGTTTTGTAAACGGTTGTTCTGCGGTTACTTCCGGGTCAAACGGTTCGCTCCAATCCCCTTGGAAATAGATGGCGTTAATCAAAAATAGAATCGTATCGGGGGGAATGCGATCGACGATGCTATCGATTTTCCCCTTGGTATTTTGCGCCACCCAATTATTAATCGTCGCCGGCGCATCGGGTTGGCTAAAATCAAGTTCCGTTGCCTCAGCTTGGTAGAATTCGCGAGTATTGGTTAAAAAGTCGGAATTAAAATCAATCCCCAAATCCGACCACAAAGCATTGGCGATCGCCAGTTCGACGTTAGGATCGATATTTTCTAGGGTCGATTTGAGCGCTTCGTAGGCAAAATTGACCTCCTCCAAGCTCATATCTTGGAATTCCAGGGTGCGCGCCATTGCCGCCTGGGTATCTCCGCTGGCTCCGTTGTAGGTCATTGCCAAAGCAAAGGCAACACTGGCTGGCGAAATAAAGATATTCCGATCGCTCTGTTGGGTTTGGATTTGCGAGAACAGTTTGAAGGCAAATTTGGTGTTGGCTGCGGTGAGTTCGGGATCGAAAGAGGTGTCGCGCACGGGTTCGCCATCGAAAGAGGGAGTATCTACAGCAATCTCTTCAGTATCGTTCGAGTCCGCCACATCCAACCTCGAGTCATCCATACATCCAACCGCCGTCAAACTCAAAATTGCAACTGAGGCGATCGAGAGTATTTTCAGACCGCCAAATCGTTTTCGTTTTACCTGATTGCCGCGAACTCGATGGGTCACAATTGCTCTCTCCCAGATTTGGCGATCGTGTTGTCAGTTGTCGATTGTTGACATGATTTCTATTTTGCACCTTGAGGGTGGCGATCGTTGCCAAATATAACAATTCCCTCCAATTAACCGTTCTAATGCCTACAATCGCTAAACAAACATTTTGTCGAACCAATTCAATGGCCGTTACTCTCTCCTCTCGAGCGCCACAATCGGAGCAATTTCGTCAGTTACAGTCTCAGTTACGCGATCGCTGGCAAACGATCGAGCGATTTGACTGCAACGATTGCGACATTTTAGTAATTCCTTCCCTTTCTCTCGATCCGCGAGAAATGTTGAAAATCGAAGGCGTACACCACTACGAAGAACGGCTGCTATTTTCCTTAATTCGCCTGTGGAACCCGCAAACTCGGCTCATCTACATTACCTCTCAACCCTTATCGCCGATCGTCATCGACTATTACCTGCAATCGCTTCCAGGCATTCCCTTTTCTCACGCGCGCAATCGCCTGTTACTCTTTTCCACCTACGATGCTTCCCCAAAATCCCTCACCCAAAAAATCTTAGAACGCCCTCGCCTCCTCGATCGCATCCGACAGGCGCTGCGCTCGGAAAAATCCTACATGATTTGCTATAATTCGACGCACTTGGAGCGCGATTTGTCTCTGCGTCTGGAGGTTCCCTTACTCGCTTCCGATCCGGATTTGCTGTATTGGGGGACGAAAAGTGGCAGTCGGCAAATTTTTGGCGAAGCTGGAATACCCCATCCTGACGGTAGTCTATCGATAGAGACCGCAGAAGAACTCGCCAAAGCGGCCGCAGCACTGTGGGAGCGGCAACCGACCTTGCAGCGCATCGTTGTCAAGCTCAACGAAGGCTTTTCGGGGGAGGGAAATGCGGTGTTGCACTTACCACCCATAGAGGATGTTCCCCCCGACAAACGGGTGGCAGAAATTTGCGATCGCTTCGAGTCCCTGCGGTTTCAAGCCGCCGAGGAAACTTGGGCGAATTTTTCAAGCCAAATTCCCGAGTTAGGGGCTATTGTCGAGGCGTTTGTGGAGGGGGACCAAAAGCGATCGCCGAGCGTTCAAGGACGAGTGACTCCCCTAGGAGAAGTGGAAATTCTCTCTACCCACGACCAAATTTTAGGCGGTGTTGACGGTCAGGTCTATTTGGGATGTCGTTTTCCTGCCGATGAAGTTTATCGACTGCAACTGCAAGAGTTGGGGCGAAAAGTGGGGGAGAATTTAGCCACTAAAGGGGTTCTCGAACGGTTTGGGGTCGATTTTGTTGCCGTTCGTCGAGAGGAGAATTCCTGGGATTTACAGGCGATCGAAATTAACCTGCGCAAAGGGGGAACCACGCACCCGTTTATGACTCTCAAACTGTTAACAAATGGGCGCTACGATGTGGAAACGGGTCTATTTTACTCTCAGCAACAAAAACCGAAATATTATGTCGCCTCGGATAATTTACAAAAACCGGCTTATCGAGGATTGTTGCCCGAGGACTTGATGGATATTATTGCTTATCATCGCTTGCATTTCGATCGGACCACGGAAACGGGAACGGTCTTTCATCTGATTGGTTGTCTTTCAGAATTTGGCAAGTTGGGCTTGACCTGTGTGGGTAATTCCCTTCAACAAGCTCAGGAAATTTACGATCGCATCGAGCAAATTTTGGATACCGAAACAGGGGCATAATCGAACTCAAAGCGGTAAGCTATATCGAGAGATCGGAAATTCCTAAAGTTTTGAGATATTGCTTGCTTGCGATTAGATACTTTCCTCGGAAGCACCTAACATATCCTTCCGATGCTCGCATCAGAGTGGTTGCACTCTCATCGATGAATGGAGCGATCGTCGTTGAGGCAGACACCATCTGCTGCGAAGCACTGGCTTGCTAGCACGCAAAAAAGCTGGGATACACAACATCTTCGTCCTGTTCGATCGATCCCAGCGTTATATATTAATAAGTTGCGAGTTACAGCTTCATTTTGTATGCTTCAATACAAAAACAGAATTGTACGTGAGAAGTAAGTCTATCCGATCGCTTTTGTGCTGAAGCTAAAGCCGAATTCGAGCGGTAGCAACTAACGTTCTAAAGTGTTACCACTCTCCCATTTCCACCTCCGATAATTCTCGATCGGAACATTGCCATACTTTACCATCGAGGGCCATCTGCTCGATCGAACTGGCCAGACGCAAGGCTTTGAGTGCTTGTTCGCCGCCGACAGATGGCTGATTTCCCCCACGAACGCAATGAACGAAATGCTCCAACTCCGCGTGCAGGGGTTCGATATTGCTGGTGCGCACTTTCTCGATTAACCCATCCTGACGGTACAACACTTGACCGTAAGCGGTTCGGTAGTCTGCCGTGGTTTGACGGTGAATGAGAATTTCGTTATTGAGAAAATCGGCTTCGGTGAGGGAGTTTTTGCAGTGGGCGACGATCGAACGACACTTGCGATGGGTGACCTTACTCGAAATTAAGGTGGCGACGATCCCGTTGGCAAATCCGAGGGTGGCCGTCACGTAATCGAGGTAGGCGGATTCGGAAACGCTGCTGCCGCTAGCCGTTAATTTCACGACGGGTTGGGGAACCAATTCCAGCAGTAAATCGATATCGTGAATCATCAAATCCAGCACCACCGATACGTCAGCCGCGCGGTTGCTGTAGGGACTCATGCGATAGGCTTCGATCGCGAATAAATCTTCGGTTTGCAGCACTTTACTCAGTTCCGCAAACGCCGGGTTGAAGCGCTCGATATGTCCCACTTGCAGGATACAGCCAGATTCGGCAGCTTGGTTGACGAGGGACTCCGCTTCGGCGATATTTGCCGCGATCGGCTTTTCGATCAGAACGTGAATTCCCGCTTGCAAACACGTCATCCCGACGACATGATGCAGCCGCGTGGGAACGGCAATACAAACGGCATCGACATGGGGTAACAAATCGCGGTAATCTTCATAAAAACGGGCGCGATACTTACTGGCCGTATCGAGTCCTCGTTCGATGTTGATATCAGAAACACCAATGAGTTCTACATCTTTGAGTAAGCTGAGAACTCGGGTATGGTGCTGGCCCATGTTACCCACTCCAATGACTCCCATGCGGATGGGTTTGGGTGAGTTTTTGGCCCCAGACATATTCAATTGACCTACTGACATTGCTTCGGTTACTCTCTCACACTTGATGTCTCCCCAACCACAGGGAGCAAGTCTTTCGGTTCTGATGGATGACGCTCGACTATCTGCCACAGAGCCGATCGGGAATGACGATCGCCGCAAGCACGAATTGCCTTTGGAAATGGCGCAATTCCTAGATAGAACACCTCTGGCAGGAAGCTAGGCGCTTTTACCACACAGATAGTATCACAGCCACTTTATTTGTAAAGAATTCCAAAGCACAAGACCAAACTGATGTCTCTCGGTCGATTGTTTAGAGAGCCTCGAACGATCGCCCGCTAGAAGGTGCCGCCATCCCAACCCCACATCGAGCGCTCGGCATCGGCAAATTCAATGTAGATGCGATTTTGCGGAACACCGAGTCGATCGTTAATTTGCGCGCAAAAGTCTTGACTCATCGCTTGGGTGCGATCGGGAGTCATCTTACCAATACTTTTGACTTCGACATAGCACACCGGATCTGTGGTTCCGGCGAAAGTCATGGAAACATCCGGCTCGAATGCCGTCATCACGTAAGATTCGGGTTTGCCCAGATGTTGCGCGAGTTTGGCAGAGAGGGTTTTGAGCATCTCCTCAACGGCGGATTTTTCGGGGGCGCTGGCTGAGGTTTGAACTTTAATCAGTGGCATTTTAAAGCGAATGGGGAATCGGGAATCGGGAATCGGGAATAGTGGTACTCTAAGTTTTCCCATCTTCGCTATTTTCTCATCGATCGACCCTTTCGAGCCTTCGATCGCCCATCGCGCGAACATCCTCAAACGAGCGTCACAATTTGAGCGATACAGAAAGCGACAAATAAGAGTGCCATCACCAGTAACAGCGAGGCAATGGCTTTGCGAGATGGGGGAGACGGGGCGAGGGTTTCTTGCACCCATCGCAACATCACCGAACCGAGAACGTAACTCGCACATAGGATTAAATACGGCCAGCGATGGGGGTTTGCTATCCAAACGATAGACATCATCAACGCCAATCCAAACATGATGAACTCCACCAACATCGGCGGATTGTTTTGACTGGAAAAAACGAGGGTTTGCCACCAAAATTGCCAGAATCGCATAAATAATCTGCGGTTGAAAGACGGTGCGGGCGATCGGACATCAAGGGGACGGGTCGGAGTCTTCAGATTTAACCGATTTGGCGCTCGTGGGAAAAGTTCAGATGAGAAAAGTCCAAAGCTCGGTTTCAATCGTCCTCGCGGATTCAGGCACAGCGGCTGTGACTGAATCCTGGAGAATGAGAATGCCTTACTTTTACTTTTAAAACACTTTTAAAACAGAGCCAGGTCGGTGTCCGAACGTGTCGTTGGTAAGATAAACCTTGTTGCCCGATCGATCCCTATTTATCTTAATGTCTAATAATGGCTAACGAAGACCAGCTCAGTCTCTTTAACCTGGGTGAGGGCGCGCCAGCCCAGACCGAACCAGAATTCGATCGCGATCGAATTCCCACCGACGCGAGCGTTCCCATTCCCCCCGGAACCTACGAATCGATCGACGAACTTGCCGTTCACTGCCGCCAGTGCCATCGCTGCGGGTTGGGGGCAACGCGCATCAACGCAGTTGTCGGACGGGGCAATCCCCAAGCGGATATTGTAGTGGTGGGCGAAGGACCGGGGCAAAATGAGGACGAGCAGGGTAAACCCTTTGTTGGCAGAGCTGGAGAACTCTTAGAAAAAATTCTCGCCTCCGTTAAACTGAGCACCGAGCGCGACGTATATATTTGCAATACCGTCAATTGCCGACCGCCAGCCAACCGCACCCCCACCCCCGCCGAAGTCGCCGCCTGCAAGCCCTACCTCCTCGAACAAATTCGCATGGTCGATCCCAAAATTATCCTCATGACGGGGGCGACGGCCGTCAAAGCCCTCACGGGAGACAAGCGAGGGATTACCAAAATTCGCGGTCAGTGGATGGAATGGGAAGGGCGCTTGTCCATGCCGATTCTCCATCCGGCGTATCTGTTGCGCAATCCCTCGCGGGATAAGGGCAAACCCAAATGGCTGATGTGGCAGGATGTTCGAGCGGTGCGCCAGAAACTCGACGAACTGCGGGGGCTTTAGTTACCGCCGAGTTCGTTGGAATCTCGGTGAAGGGTAGCTTCGGGGGTAAGGGGAGCTTCGGGAGCTTCGGGAGAGAGAGACAAGGAGACCAGGGGACAAGGAAATGGAGAGAATGTATGTGCGATGTTCATCACTCATCAGTCATCACTCATCACTCATCAATTTCCCCCGTTTCTCCCCTCACCGCGTCACCGCGTCACCGCGTCACCGCGTCTTTCCCTCTCCCCCAGCTCCCGTTTCCCCATTCCCCATTCCCCATTCCCAAACGAGTACTATGTCTTCCCTGCAAACTGTCCTTAAAGATCTCCACAACCGATATCGCGACCTCGAGAGAGGTAAAGTCGCAAGCTACATCCCAGAACTGGCCAAAGCCGATCCCAACTGGTTCGGTATTAGCGCCGTCTCCGTCAACGGAGACAGCTTTGAGGTGGGGGACGTGGAGCAAAAGTTTACGATTCAGTCAATTTCTAAGGTTTTTACCTATGGTTTGGCCCTTGAAGATCGCGGTCGAGAGACACTATTGAAGAAAGTGGGTGTCGAACCGACTGGCGACCCCTTCGATTCGCTGATTCGGTTGGATACGGATTCCAAACGCCCCTACAATCCGATGATTAATGCCGGAGCGATCGCCACCACCAGTTTAATTGAGGGAACCGATCCGACTCACCGGCTCAATCGCGTCCTGGCGATGTTCGAGGTCTATCTGGGTCACGAAGTCTTTATCGATATGGCGACCTACATCTCGGAACACTCCACGGGTCATCGCAATCGCGCCATGGCTCACCTGATGCTCAATTTCGGCACGATCGATCGCGATATCGATACCGCGCTGGCGTTGTACTTCCAGCAATGTGCGGTGATGGTTACCTGTCGCGATCTGGCGCTGATGGCTGCCACCCTCGCCAATCAAGGCAAACAACCCATTACTGGCAAGCAGGCGATCGATCCCAACTACGTGCGCGACCTGCTGAGTATTATGTACACCTGCGGCATGTACGATCGAGCCGGGGAATGGGTTTACCGGGTCGGAATTCCGGCGAAAAGCGGTGTTTCGGGGGGAATCATCGCCGTCATCCCCGGTTATGCCGGAATTGCCACGTTTTCTCCCCCCATCGATGCCAATGGAAACAGCGTCAGAGGACTTCACGTTTTTGAAGAACTCTCGCGCCAGTACGGTCTGCATTTATTTGACCTGTCGATGGGGCGTTGCGTGTGGCAAGATGCGATCGAATAGTTTGGCTGGCGAGTTACCGATGGATTCGACTCGATTTGTCCAAAGTTCGATCGAAACCCATCAAAGACTGACCTCGACAGACAGCGTGCGCTCTGAGTCGAGGCAGTAACCATTGCGTCCGCGCTCTTTGGCTTGGTAAAGTTGCTTATCGGCTCGGGCGATCGCCGCTTGAGTGCGAACCTCCCTCGTCGGCCAAAAACTAATCCCCCCCAAACTCATCGTCACGTAAGGACTGACATTCGATCTGGGGTGAGGTAGCTGAAGTTGCTCGATCGCATCTCGGATTGTCATACTCATATGCCGCGCGCCGGATACGTCGGTATTGGGTAAGACGATCGCGAATTCTTCGCCACCGTAGCGGGCCACCAAATCTGCCGGACGTTTGAGAGTGGCTTTCAGAGTTTGGGCGACAGCACGCAAACAGCGATCGCCCGCGAGATGACCGCAGCTATCGTTATACTTCTTAAAATAGTCGATGTCGCACAGCAACAGCGAGAGGGGTTGCCGCTCTCTCGAACATCGCCGCCATTCTTGCACGAAATATAAATCGAACTGACGGCGATTGGCAATACCCGTCAATCCATCAGAAGTCACCAAACATTCGAGGGTTTGATGCTCTTTTTCCAGCTCGATTTGGGTTTGTTGGTGCTGTTGCACTTCTCGTTGCAGTTTGGCATTTTGTTCCCTCAGTTTTTGGGCTTGTTGTTGTAGGTGTTGGCGCTCTCGGGCGATCGCAATTTGATTGTTAATCCGAGCAACGAGTTCGGCTTCTTGAAATGGCTTAGCAATAAAGTCCGCGCCTCCCATATTGAATGCCACAATTTTATTTTTTAAATCGTCGATCGCACTAACAAAAATTAAGGGGATATGACGAGTTTTCGAGCTAGACTGAAGTTGCGAGCAAAGCTCGTACACATCCACCGTCGGTAGGTTGATTTCGAGAAGAATTAGTTGTATTTTCGATTCGATCGCCGTTTGAATGATATCGTCTTCAATACTTTGACGAAAAACACAATATTCTAAATTCTCTAAAGTTTTACATAATTCAGAAGAAAAAAGCTCGGCACGGTCTACAATTAAAAGGTTCGAGGAAATTCTAGACGTTCGATCCCAATGACAAGAATTCACGAATAACGTTCCCAAAAAGAAGATTGGATACATTCACGCGGCTAGATGCGATCGATGTATCGCGATCGCCCCAAAAGCCTCGAAGATAAATTCGATCGAGTTGCACGACAAGTTTAGGCGCTTCGATTGGATTTGGATGGATTTCGATCTCCAAACAAGATTGAAGTAAAAGCAACTGGTCTATCGACCTCGATCGCCGCTTTAGACATTACACACCCCATTTGAGATCGACTCCGTTGGGAAATCGATCGTTTTTTCATTATCTTCATTATTTATCTTAATCCGTAACGGACGAGGCAAGCTCTTCCATTCGAGGGATTTCCATCGATTTAACGGATGGGGTTTCCGAATTCTTCACTTTTTTGCCATATCGTATTCTGAGTCGTCTGCGATCGCCCTTGCGCGATCGAGTCCGGGTGCAATCGCGATCGTACGGTCTTGTGACAGTACAATCGATGGATATGACTCGACTTGGGGGACTCAAACTGAATGAAACTGCTGGTTGTTGAAGATGACGAATGGGTAACAGAAGCGCTCGTGGAATATTTCACCGATCGCAACTACTTAGTAGATGTTGCCCACGACGGTCAAGCGGGTTGGGATCTCGCAGAAGCTTTCACCTACGATTTGATATTGCTCGATCTGATGCTACCCAAACTCGATGGTCTGACCTTATGTCGGCGTTTGCGCCAACATGGTTATATGGTTCCCATACTCATGCTGACCGCTCGCGATACCAACCCCGATAAAATTACCGGCCTCGATGCGGGAGCCGATGATTACGTCGTCAAACCCTTCGACCTTCAAGTCTTATCCGCTCGCATTCGCGCGCTGCTGCGCCGGGGGGGAGAAAGCCTGCCACCAATTTTGGAATGGGAAGGTTTGCGCCTAGACTCCATCTCCTGCGAAGTCTGCTATCGCGATCGACCCATTTCCCTTACACCCAAAGAATATCGCCTGCTCGAACTTTTCATGCGCAACGGTCGCCGCGTTTTCAGCCGCAGTGCCATTCTCGAATTGCTGTGGTCTTTTGAAGAGCTGCCTACCGAAGCTGCCGTGAAAACTCATATCAAGTGCCTGCGCTCCAAATTCAAGGCAGTGGGCGCGCCTACCGACTTAATCGAAACCGTTCATGGCCTGGGTTACCGACTTAAAGAACTTCCGCCGCTCTAATTTCTTTCAATTGCGGCTGCACCTATTACTGTCTTATCTGACGGTGATGGCAGCGATTTTGGGGGTATTTGCCGTGGGGGCGTATATTTTTCTGACTCGCAGCTTTTACCGACAATTGGATGAAAAATTACAGATCCTTGCCCAAGCTGCGGCCCCTTCTCTGGAGGAAGTGGAAATTCAAGGCAGCGAATACCTCGACCTCGTAGACGAAGTTCCTTGGCGGGATATTTTCAATCGCCGTCTTCAAAGCTTAGAGTGGTTCGATTCCAATGGCGAGCGGATCGCGCGCAAGGGTCAGCTCGATCTGATGTTTCCCCCTCGTCCGGGTCCTCAAACCCAGGGTTCTTTTCGATCGACATCAGTGCGATCGTTTACCATTTCCGTTTATACCGATAGCCGGGAGAACGGTCAACCCGATTTAGTGGGATACATTCGTGCCAGTCAGTCCGGCGAAGACCTACAAACCCTGAAAACTCAGCTCTTGTGGGGATTGGGGATGGGCGGGTTGATGGCGTTAGGTTCGATCGGGGTGGGGGGAATGTGGCTGACTCAAAAGGCACTCGCCCCCACCGAGCAAAGCTTCAAACAACTTCAGCAGTTTACCGCCGATGCCTCCCACGAGTTGCGCGGGCCGCTTACGGCAATTAAAACCTCGATCGATGTAATTCGTTCTCATCCCGAGCGCATCCATCCCAAAGATACCCGGAAACTCGCAGCAATCTCCAGCGCCAGCGAGCAGATGAAGCATTTGGTCGAAGATTTGCTATTTTTAGCCCGTACGGATACCCAAGTGCCGATCGCCCCTCGCGAATGGGGGACTCTCGCGCTCAACCCATTGCTGCGAAATATCTTGGAACTGTTGGGACCTTCTGCCCAAGCCAAAGAAATTACCCTCACCTCCGAACTCCCCTTCGTCTTGTTCGTCTCCGGAGATAAAGCGCAACTGACTCGCTTGTTTTCTAATTTGGTCGATAATGCCCTCAAATATACACCCAAAGGGGGGAAAGTCCAGCTTTCTCTCGAAAAACAGGGTCGCTTTGCCGTCGCCACCGTCAAAGATACCGGGATCGGGATTAGCGAACGTCACTTACCCCATGTTTTCGATCGCTTCTGGCGGGCAGATAAAGCGCGATCTCGCCGCGAACGGGGGACGGGGTTGGGATTAGCGATCGCTCAGGCGATCGCCATTCGTCACGGTGGCAAAATTACCGTCACCTCGCAAATTGGCGAAGGAAGTTGCTTTCAAGTGCGCCTGCCTCGGGTGGTTTCGACGGTGACGATGCCTTGATCGACCCAAGCGCAGACAAACCGATCGAGTGTTACGTTTGATGTCTCTAAATCGCCTTTAAGCGAATTCTACCGATAAGATAGCTGTTGCGTTGCGGGGAAACTCCGGTGCGATTCCGGGGCTGTGCGGCAGCTGCGATCGAGGTTGAATCTCCTCGGAGCCAGAATACCCGCAACGGCAACTTGTTCCTCTCGACTTCCTGCCTCGCACGGGAAGAGAATCTTCATGCAAGTTCAAACGCTACAACCCTCGATTCAAGCTTTCGACACAAACCTCCAACTCTCCCCACTCCCGATAAAGCGTCCTCTCCTCGCCATCGGACACGGAACCCGCGACATCGACGGACGACAAACCTTTATGGATTTCGTTGCCGCCTACCAAGCTTTGGATTCATCTCGCCCGGTAGTTCCTTGCTTCCTCGAACTCACCGAACCCAACATCCAAGAAGGGATCGATCGCTGCGTCGAACAGGGATACACGGAATTTTCCGCCCTCCCCATCTTGTTGTTTGCCGCGCGACACAATAAATTTGACGTAACCAACGAACTCGATAAAGCCCGACAGCGCCATCCTCAGCTCAAATTCCACTACGGCCGACATTTTGGGATTACCCCCCACTTACTCGATTTGTGGCGGCAGCGTCTGGCCGAACTCGATACTCCCGCAGCCAATCCCCAGCAGATCGATCGCTCCGAAACGGTACTCTTATTTGTCGGACGGGGTTCGAGCGATCCCGATGCCAACGGCGACGTGTTCAAAATGGCGCGGATGCTGTGGGAAGGTAGCGGGTATCAAACTGTGGAAACTTGCTTCATCGGCATTACTCACCCTCGCCTGGAAGAAGGATTCCGCCGCGCCCGTTTATACGAACCCAAACGGATTATCATCTTGCCCTATTTCCTCTTTACCGGGGTGTTGATGAAGAAGATTTTCCGCATCACCGACGAACAGCAGGCACAGTTCCCCGACATCGACATGACCTGTCTGCCGGAAATCGGTATCGTTCCCCAACTGCTAGAAGTGGTGCGCGATCGCGAAATTGAAACCCAACTCGGGCAAGTGCAGATGAACTGCGAAATGTGCAAGTTCCGTCAGGCTTTTAAAGCCGAGGGTCACGGTCACAGCCACGACCACCATCATCACCACGACGGACACCATCACCATCACACCCCCGTCGATCCCTACGCCGACCCGGTGAAGTACCACGATCGCATTTGGCAAGCACCGTAACTAGTGACGCGGTGACGCGGGGACGTGGGGACGCGGGGACTGGGAAATCGGAAGAATTAAACGAATCAATTGTCCTCTGCCTCCCCAGCCTCCCCAGCCTCCCATACTCGCCACCCGTCGATCGAATTTACCGAACTATCCCTTCACCGCCCCAGCCGTCAAGCCTTGGACAATTTTTTTCTGGAAAAACAGCACCAACAAAACCAGAGGAAACGTCCCTAAAACCGTCGCGGCTGCAATGGTTCCGTAGGGAACCTCAAACACCGAAGCCCCACCAATTTGTGCCGCCGCAACGGGGATGGTTTTTAAGTCTTCTAGGGTAATAAATGTTAAGGCAAAAATAAACTCGTTCCAGGCAAAAATAAAGGTGAGAATTCCCGTCGTTGCCAGGGCGGGAAGCGTCATCGGCAGGACGATTTTCTGTAACATTTGTAAGGTATTGTATCCATCCACTCGCGCTGAGTCTTCTAAATCGCGAGGAAGCTGCTGAAAAAAGCTGCGCATTACTAGAATTGTCAGGGGAAGATTGATGGCAGTATAGGGAATAATTAGCGCGAGAAAGTTATTCCCTAATCCAGCAAATTTGACGAGTTCTAGTAGTCCTAGAAAGAGAAGAATATAGGGAAATAAGGTAATAATTAATACAGCAGCGAGGATGAAATTTTCTCCTTTAAGTCGCAATCGCGCCAAAGCATAAGCAGCCGGCGAACCCAATACCAAACACAAGACGGTGGAGGTGAGGGAAACGAAGGCACTATTCAACATGTAGTTGAAGAAAGGATAGTCAGAGAATAGGTCGGTGTAGTGGCTGAGGGTAAGTTGGTTGGGAGTGGGAATATAGACGTTGGGAATGGCAACGATCGCCTCGTTTGTTTTAATGGATGTCAGGAATTGCCAGAGAATGGGGGCGAGGCTAAAGAGAACGACAAGGATAATGGAAATCGTGAAAATCAAAGAACTTGTTGAAGCCTTTGTTTGGCGATCGCTTTTCTTTTTTGATTGAACAATATTTTCAGTCATAGCACTCTACTAAAACGTTTTAATATTCTCGATTTTAGATTTATGCCGCTTCAATGTTGGCAGAACGATTTCTATATAATGTCGATCGCCTACAGATTCACCCCCGCAGATTTTCTCACTTTACCGAGGAGATAAAATGCCACCGCCACCACGACAACTAAAATGAGAAACGTGACCACCACCAACGCCGCCCCGTAACCAAAGTCTAAATAGCGCCGTACCGTGGCGTAAATGTATAGAGAAACCATCTCCGTCGAACCCGCCGGCCCGCCCCCCGTCATCACTTGTACTAAGTCAAATACCCCGAATGATTGGGCAAATCGAAATAAGGCAGCAATCAGAATTTGCGGCATTAATAATGGGAGGGTAATCTGACGGAAACTCTGCCAGGGTGTTGCGCCTTCAATGGCGTGGGCTTCGTATAAATCTTCAGAAATCGATTGCAATCCTGCCAGGAGTAAAATACTCACAAAAGAAGTTGTTTTCCACACATCGGCAACGATAACCGCCACCATCGCCAATGTCGGATTCCCCAGCCAATTAATCCCCTCGCGAATCAATCCCAACCGCAACAAAATATCGTTTAAAATACCGTACTGGTCGTTGAAAATCCACGTCCACGCCAGCGCCATAATTGCTGTCGGTAGCGCCCAGGGAAGAATGGCGATCGTCCGCACCAAACCGCGTCCGCGAAATGCTCGATTTAAGACGAGGGCAACACCCATTCCCAGAGTCAGTTCAAAGAACAAAGCAACCGAGGTAAAAATCGTCGTATTCCACAAACTTTGCCAAAACCGACCATCCCCCATCATCCGTCCGTAGTTTGCCAAACCTGCAAATTCTGGCTGTAATTGCGTTCCTAAGTTTTGGGCGAACGCACTCAACCAAAATGCTCGCAAAATTGGGTAGGCGTAGACGAGTAGAAGGATGATTAATGCGGGGGCAACCAGAAGCCAGCCCGTTTTTTGTTCTCGGTTCCGAATCGTATCTTTGACCATGATGTTTCCCTTGCTAGTTCCTGCCCATTCGTTCGTTCCCTAATTCGTTCCCAACAAGCGGCGAGTTTCATCTGCGGCTGCTTTCATGGCTTCTTCAGGACTCAGGCGATCGGTCAGGGCCGCGCTCAAATAGCGTTGTAAAATATCCGAAGCTTGGGCGTATTGGGCGATCGGGGGGCGCAAAACCGCCGCTTCTTGAACTTGCAGCAATTGGGGGTAGTGGCTGTATTTAGCAACGATTTCCGGGTCGGTAAACAACGATCGCCGCGAGGGCACGTATCCCGTTTCAAGTACGAATAGTTTCTGGGCCGCCTCGCTGGTAATAAACTCGATAACCCGCCACGCTTCCTCGGGATGTTGGGTCGTTTTCACCATCCCCAATCCCCAACCCCCCTGACATGCGCCGCTTGTTTCGCCGGGGGCGGCCACCATCGGTTTAATCGCGACTTTTCCGGCAATTTGCGATCCCTCTTCATTGGCAAACTGCCAGACGTAAGGCCAATTTCTTAAAAATAACGTGGTGCCATTTTGGAAAAAGCGGCGAGTTTCTTCTTCTTGGTACGTCGTCACCCCACTCGGCGAGACTCCAAGTTCGATCGTCTCTCGTAAAAACCGAACGGCTTCGATCGCCCCTTCCCCGTCGAGTCCCACCTCTTTTGTTGCCGGATCGATCCAGAAACCGCCGAAACCCTGGAGGATTTCCACGAACATCGCCGCGAGTCCTTCGTATTGTTTGCCCTGCCAAACATAACCCCATTCCACCAAATCGCGATCCTGTAAGTCTTGGGAAATTGCCAG
Source organism: Cyanobacteriota bacterium (assembly GCA_034189805.1). Taxonomy (GTDB): domain Bacteria; phylum Cyanobacteriota; class Cyanobacteriia; order Cyanobacteriales; family Geitlerinemataceae; genus Zarconia. The sequence continues at coordinate 21,783 of JAXHUC010000045.1, read as the reverse complement.
TAACTCCTGAGTGGTTTGTGGAGGTTGATATCCCGTCTGGGCAAGTAAATCTTGACGGTAGTACAGCATCCCGGCATCGGAACGGAAGGGAATCCGATACAGCTCGCCGTTGTACCGTCCGCCGTTGACATCCCCAGCCAGGAACTGTCCCAATTCTTCTTCGGAAATGCGATCGGATAAATCTGCCAACCAACCGGCCGCTGCAAATTTGGGAGTCCAAACGATATCCATATAGACCAAGTCGTAGGGAGAATCCCCGAGGAGAAACGACGAGGTATATAAATCTTCGACTAAGTTGGTGGCGTTAGGCCCTACGACTATTTCGAGATCGATATCCGGGTTTTGGGCTTCAAATTCTTCGACTAACGGTTCCCACTGGGCTGCTTCCAAGGCCTGCATCAAGACTTTAACGGTGACGGTTTCTTGGGTCTGGGCCGTATTTCCAAATAGGAGAACCGAGGTCGCACTCAGCAAGGCTAGAATACCGTACAAGCTGGATCTAGACCAGAAGGATTTCATCGGATTCGACGGGTTGGTATTGGGATATCCTACTATAGCGTGAGTTCGAGTTAAGCCGCTCGCCCAAATACTTGCTCGGACTTTAGCAATCGTCTTGGCAACAAGCAAAAATCGCTCGATTTTGTCGATCGAACGATTGAATTTATCTTAAAATAATTTGAGAAATGACTAATCAATAACCTGAATTAACCCTCGTCTGAGTTTATCAAAAACTTGATTTATTAAGTTTTCATCCTCAGAACTTAACGAGCTTTTAGAGAGCAAACTCGTCATAAAAACTTGTTGGTCGGTTCGGGAAATTTGATTAGAAGAAAAAATTTTATCGATGGTTTTTTGCAGATTTCCAGAGCAAGCGAGCGTTTGAGTTTTAACCATGACCCAAAAAATGATAACGAAAGAATGTTTAGTGTTTTCGCGGTAACACTATCTATTTCAATCGTAAGCGATCGAAACTTTAAGATGCTGCGATCGCGATCGCGGAAACTATATATTTTTGGTATAGATTTGAGTCTATTATTAAAGGTTTATTAAAAAGAGAGACAATCGGAGAGGAAACGTTTCGATCGTAGATTAAGGATTTTCGCTTCTCGACTTTATCGGTGGATGACTTTTGCATAAAAATGGAAATGCATCGGTAGTGAATCTTACACTCGTACTCGTCTTCCGATCGCCGCGTCTTTTCTTCCCCGTTCCCCATCCCCCATCCTCGGTAGAAAACGTCTCATCGTGCGCCTGACGTTACCGAGAATGAGAGATCTAAACGGTTTGACTTCTTCGGTTACATTCTCAATTTTTTATCGCTTTCTATTCACTTCTGACTTTCAAACGACCGCAACAAATCAGATGCTGGAGATGCAAACTCAGTTTGTCGAGGCGAATATCCGAACCTAACTCCCAAGTCACGCTTTCGAGGGTGGCGATCGCATTCGATGTAGACGGTGTGCGAATTTGGGGATCGATCGGTTGCAGCTTATTACCATCGACGGGTTGCAATCCCATCTCCATCGCGATCGGTTCGGGTTTGGTCACCGTAAGGGCCAATCGATCGGGTTTTAGAGTCACTTGGCTGGTTTTCCAATCGATGGATTGAGACCGCAACGACCCGAACGAAGATGCGATCGCCTCTTGGAGTATCGGAGTTTGCAGCGAGGCGTTCAAATCAGTTTGATTCCACTGAAGTTCTGCGGCGATCGCGATCGGTTCTAACAAACGGAGGGGTTGACCTTTGAGAACTTGCGGTAGATTAATCTGAATCTTCTTGCCACTCAGGCAAATTCTGCTCAAGTGCAATCCCCGATAGACAGCTTGCTCTGCATGGATGACAATACTGGGAATATATCCTTCCAAAATTTGCTGGTTGCGTCCGGTAATCTTCACCTCGAGGCGTTCGACTCGATCGACTTGCGATCGCAGCCACAACTCAACGGCAGGCGAAAGGACGGAGGAAATTAGGTAGCGTCTCTGGGAGAAATTTTTGCGCTCGGACATAGCTGGGTTTAGGACAAGATACAAACATTCCCCAGATTCAAAATTATGGGGATTTTTGGATGAATTCCTCGTGCGACCTTAAATTGACACCATTCGTGTAGGAGTCTTTCCCTCTCATCGAGATCGAGATTTGGGCAACCGGGCGATCGCTGAACGGACGCACTCCCGTTCGCACAATTCATCCACACTCTCTTGAGAGAGTACCAGATCGTTTCGGCTGAGTCGGAGTGACGTAATTCCAAGCTTTGAAGTTTCCTCAAGGCACGACTTCGCAGATTTGAAGGGAGAAACGGGGGAAAGGGGGGAAGAAGATGACGCGGTGACGCGGTGACGCGGAGAGGGGGAGATGAGGGAGAGATGGGGGAAACGGGGGAAACGGGGGAAACGGGAGAATGTTTAGCTCCTCAAGCCTCCCAAGCCCCCGAAGCCTTCCAAGCTCCCGAAGCCTCCCAAGCTCCCGAAGCCTCCCAAGCTCCCGAAGCCTCCCAAGCCCCCCAAGCTCCCCAAGCTCACCTTCACCGATGTCCTAACGACCTTAGCTGTGGCTATAAAAGCGAGCGGGGGACGATCGTCGCAGATCGTCCCCCGCAATGGTTGGCATGAGTCGATAAAGCTTCCGAACTTACCCGTTGGGGCGAACTAGCTCGATGGGAGCAAGCCAGCCGCGTAAGAAGTAATACATCGTGGCGAAATATTCATCGAGAATCGAGGTCGTTCTTCTGAGTCCATCAATACTCGGGACGAATTCTTGGATTTGTAGGCGAGAGACAAACCCAGCATTGGGAAAATCGAAGGTGACAAAATTAGTCGGTCGGGGAACGACACTAATTCCGAGATCCTCAAACGCTTGGGATGCTCGATAGATTTGAGTGGCCGATGCGACCAAAACGACGCGATTCGGCAGTCCCGTATTCTCCAAGATATTAGCCACGCTCAGAGCGCTCGATCGAATATTCACTCCATCGGGATCGATAATGATATTGCCCGATGCAACCCCTTGCTGTTCGAGAAGGGTTTGAATATCGTTGGCTTCAACTTGATTTCCGGCTGCGGTGGGTAAATCGATGCGGCGACCCGCACTGACAATCACTGCCGGCGCGCCCAACTGGCGATAGAGGTCAGCAGTATAGGAAACTAAATTTCCCGCATCGGTTAATTGAATTTGCGTTCGACCCGGTAGCTGGGGTTGTGTGGTTCCCTGTCCGAGCAAAACAATCGTTCCCGCCCCTTGGTCGGCTGTTTGAGTAATTAACGTTTGGGCATCTTCTTCGATAAAACGCTGGTAGAGAGAGTTTGGAAACAGCGGTAAGCTCGAAATAAATAAAACCCAAAAGGCGATCGTAATGGAGGTAATTCCTTTCTTGCTTACATCACCTTTTTTACCCAAAACTGCGCTGCCAATCAGGACGAGCGCCAGTCCGAGGGGTTTGAGGACGAAAGAAAGAATATTCCACGCGACTAGGGAAAGACTGTTGTCCGGCTCGAAGAAAATTAAGAAGGCTAAGACAACCAGGGCAAAAATCCCTAAGTAAGTATAGTAGGCAGCGGGAACGATCTTTTTAAAGATAACCCACAGCAGCCAGATAACGAACAGCCATAATAGAAATCGAGTAATTAGTAGAAACATCGTTTTGACACTTGAGAATATGGAGTTAGGTTGAATAGGAGTTAGCGACCTCGCACGGACGCGAGCGTACTTGTGGGACGAGGTCGAGCCAAAGTAGAGCACTCACTCGGCTGCCGTAGCCCCAGTCAGTCTAGCAACGATACCGAATAGTTCTGTCAAATCTTTGCAATCTCCCAATCTTTACCAGAAATCTCGATCGACTTGTGGCGATCGGCGCGCGCAGAATAGGTCGGTGGAAGTCTCGAAAAACGGGTTCGATTTTGACTTGGTACAGTTCGGTTGGCAGTACGATCGCTGGGGTTCGTCCGATGGTGTCAAAAAGATTATACGCATCCGTTGCCGATGTGTTAACAGCCACATCGAAACTTTGGGTCCATTTGCTACAATCCTACTGACCTCTTAGAGCCAACTATGCCGAAATCTGCTACTTTTCCGAGTCCTCCTTCGCGCGATCGATTGCGTCGAAATCGGCACTGGATGGACACCGCAGAACCGATCGCCTGGGCGGGCGCGGTCGCGGGGACGGCAGTCGGTATTGTTTGGGGACAAATGGTCTACGGGTTGGTTCCGGTAGCCTTGGCAATTTCTTCAAATCTCACCAATCGCTACCGTCGCTTGCAGCAAATTCAACCCGAGACGATGGCTGTCATCGAACGATCGCAACAACTGCACGGGGAACTCCAAGCTTTACAAAGCTCCCTGAAAGCTCTTCCCCTGACGCAGCGCCTCCAGAGTTTGGAAGATTCCTTAAGTCGGGTGAGCGAGGCCGTAGTGCAAATTCAGCAGCGTCAAGAGGACTTCCAAAGCACCTCCGATCGCGATCGCCAACAAATTAAGGAAGCCTTTACCATTCTCAAGCGCGGCGTGGTCAATCTCAATAACCACACCCATGAAAATTTCTCCCAAATTCGGGGGGATATCGATTCGGTGCGCCTCTCGTTGGCGACTTTGCTCGAAACGCAATTGGAGGATGACTCCTCTTCGCCTGCCGTTTCTTCTGCCCAGGTAGACGAGCTAGTTCGGGAGATCGCCCGATTGCAAGAAGATTTACAAAACCTGAGCGCCTCTGTCGAACTGGCTCCCTTACAATTCCCACCCTTACAATCCCAAATTGACGGACTCGGAGCCGAGGTGGAACGTCTCGATCGCCGTTATGGAGAGCGGATCGAACCGGGTTTGAAATATTTGGCGCGAACGACGCGAAAACTCCAGCAACAGCAGAGCGAACTCTCGTGGCTGGGGGATATCGATCGACGCTTGGAAGCGGTGCTCTCCCATCAATATCGACTGGTGGGGGACGATCGAGATTACCTCCTCGAAGGGTTAGAGCAAGCGCGTTCGGCAGCGATCGTCGTCAGTCCTTGGTTGAGGCTACCCCCACAAGAGGGCGATCGCTTCTGGAGTCTCCTCGAAGCCGCACTGCAACGGCAGGTTTGGGTGAGCCTGGGTTGGGGAGATCCGGCTCATATCGGTCGAACGAGCAACTCCAGGACACCAATTACCCTCAAGCCCAAAGGATGGCGCTATCACCCCGAACGCGATCGCCAGGGATATTACTCGGCTCTCCCGCGCTTGCTCGAGTTCAAAAAACGCTACAACACTCTGAATTTGAAACTCTTGGGAACGCGGGAAAAACTGGTGGCGTGCGATGGGGCTTGGATGCTGCTGGGGGGAGGGCATCTCCTGTGTGCCGAGGGCGAGGGGTATCGAGATCGACCGCCTTTGGGGCTGTATACCACCGACCCGCAAACGATCGCCACCGCAGTCGATCGGTTTAAAATCTTAGCAGCTCCCCAAGGAGCCGCGCTCGATCCATCATCGAGACAAACGGTCAGATCGCAATAAGGGGGACGAAAAAGCCGATGGACAAAGCACGAGTTAATCGCTCTGAAGATCGCTCGGGGGTCGCTCGACCCTCAGCGGTTGCATCGAACGATTCTAAGCCCAAGGAGGAAACTCCCCAGGAAAAACCATCGGGTTCGCGGCGATCGATGCCTTCGACCGAGTCTCTGATTCGTTTTGCCAACTCGACGGCGGAAGCAGTCTCTGGGTTCTGGAACGCTTCGTGGCAAGTGCGACAAGGCGATCGGTTCTATCGAGTGCAAGACTATTCCGAGGCGTTCGCCGCCTACGATCGAGCGCGACAAATTTCCCCCAAACTCCGTCAAGCCTGGATCGGATGCGGTCGCAGTCTCGAGCAATTGACCCGATACGCTGAAGCTCTCGCTGCCTACGATCGCGCCGCCCAACTTCAACCGGACGACTACTGGGCGTGGATGTTGCGCGGTAAGCTCCTCTACGACCTGCAACAATATCAGGTGGCTGTCGCATCCTTGGATCGCGCCAGTCAAATTCGACCCGATCGCTACGAATCTTGGTTCGTTCAGGGACTCGCCTGCGAGCGACTCGGCCAATACAACGGCGCGGCTAATGCTTACGAACGAGCGACGCAAATTCGACCCGATGCCCTCGAAGCCTGGTTTCATCGGGCGAACGTCCTGCGTCAGATCCAACAATTGGATGCGGCCGTCAATGCTCTCGAGCGGGCGATCGCCCTCGACCGACACAATCCCATGCTCTGGGTGAACTTCGCTCAGTTACACGAAGAACGATTCGACCCCGCCCAAGCCCTGAAGGCCTACGATCGGGCGATCCGACTGTTTCCCCTCAACACCTCCCCACCGCCGGAGGTCTGGCTGAGCCGAGGTTTGTGTTTGGAGAACTTGCAGCAATATCCCGAGGCGATCGAATCTTACGAACGGGCGATCGCTCTCGATCCGTCAAACGCGCGCGCTTGGACTTATAAAGGGATGGCCCTGTTGCGTCAATGGGCGGAAGCGGCGGTGGGGTGCTTCGATCGGGCGATGAGGCTCGACCCCTCTTTGGCGATTGCGTGGTACGGTCGGGGACTGGCTCTCTACGATGCCAAACAGTATACGGCGGCCCTTTCGGATTTCGATCGGGCGACGCGGCTCGATGCCAATTTAATGGAGGGATGGTTGGGACGGGGACAGGCTCTCTCTCGCTTGGAACGGTATAAAGAAGCCCTTGTTGCTTTCGATAATGCGATCGCCATTCACGCCCATTCGATCGAAGCTTGGAACTCTCGAGGGGACGTGCTGGTGAAACTACAGCGCTACGAGGCGGCTCAGGCGGCTTACGATAAAGTGCGAGAACTCGCCCGAGAAGATGCAGAACTCCTGTGTGAAGTCGAACTCAAGCGGGCCGATGTTTTCGAGAAGTTATATCTCTACGATGAAGCGATCGCCACGTACGATCGGGCGATCGTTTTGGCTCCCCAGGAATCGAGTATTCCCCTCAGATGCGGCAAACTGTTAGAGCAATTGGAGCGATATACCGATGCCGTGGGTACGTACGATCGAGCGCTGAAAATTTGGCCGAACGACGTGTCTTTGTGGATGCGACTCGGTGCGGTTCTCGCGGCACTCGAACGCTACAACGAATCGATTTTGGCCTACGATCGCGCCATTGGCTTGCAACCGGGAAATCACAAGTGCTGGCTGCAACGGGCTAGGGTACTCGAGCGGGCCGATCGCGATGTCGATGCGATGCGCTCTTACGAAATTGCGGTCGGTATCGAGCCGAATTGTCAGTATCTAACGAGTGAGGATTGGGATTGAGACGCTGTGGTCTCGATCGCTCCGGAAAAACTTCCGTCAAAAGCTCGTCAGAAGTCTTGACTTACAATAGTAGGAATAGGAATGAATTAACGGCGATCGCCATGACCGATTGGGGTATTTCTGTTGCCGCTTCCCCTACGGCCTGTCATCTATCTGCGGTTGCTATATTAAGATGCGAGTTGACCTGGAAAATCGAGTTCGGACGATCCGCCTCGGGTTAAACCCACATATTGCGCGGGTGCTTTCCATCTTTTTCCAATGCTCCTCACGATCTCCTCACTTTAAATGATGAAGATCGAACCGAACTTAACATTACCCGTCCTCGATCGTTGCGAACTCCCGGATCGAAAATTAGATTCGAGTCAGGCTTGCTGGTGCTATCTGGATATCTTGTCGAATCTTGAAATGACTTCTGAATACCATGGGTAAACTTCAGCTTTTATTACTGAGCGCGATCGCCTTTTTCGTCGTCAATCACGTCTCCATTGACGCGACGACTTCTCGTCTGGAATTCGATATACCCCAAGCTGAAGCCAAACGCTCGGGCGGGCGCAGTCGGGGCGGGTCTTTCAGCCGTCCGTCTCGTTCTTCCTCTCCCTCGCGCAATCGCACTCCTTCTCGCTCTTCTTCTCCCCCTAAAAATAGCACCCCTTCTCAGAACGAGCCAGCTTCGAGCGATCGCAACACCGCACCGCAAGGTCAATCGGGAGGTAATACCGGGGGGCGGGTGCGCGGAGGATCTTTCGATCGTCAACCCACGGCAACTCCGACTCCTGCGGCAACTCCTCTACCGACAGCAACTCCAGCTCCGGCTACGGTTCCTCCCGTACGGCAAACTCAACCCTCGAGTCCGAATACGGTTATCGTTCCCGTTCCCATTCCCGTCTCGCCACCGCGACCTTATTACAATCCCGGCTATAATAACCCCAACGACAATAACGCCAACACGGTCGAGAACTCAGAGTCTGGGGCGGTCGTCGAGTCTAACTCGCCCCCCACGACCAATACCGCTCCATCTTCAGCCGTATCGTCTGCGGGTTCGACCAATTCCGGCGGATTTCCCTGGCGATTGCTCCTCATCCTCCTCGTGGCGGGTATCGGTGTTTTTATTCTCTGGCGATTACTATCGAAATCGAGCGATCGTGCCGATAAAGAACTCGACAACGATATCGTGACGGTGACGAAGCTGCAAGTTGCACTGCTGGCCGAGGCGCGGAGTATCCAATCTCATCTGACTCAGCTGAGCCTTCACGCCGATCTCGAAACCCCCGAAGGCCTCGCCGAATTGTTACAGGAAACGGCACTGGCCCTGCTGCGACAGCCCGAGTGTTGGAGTCACGTTCTCTCGAGTTCCGAAACCGTGAAGAGTCGAGAAGAAGCCAGCCGCATTTTCAACCAAATTTCGATCGGCGAACGGAGTAAATTCAGTGCCGAAACCTTGACGAATGTCAACGGTCGGGTTCGCCAACAACAGTCGATCGAACCTGAGGGCGACCTCGACCCCGCAGAATATATCGTGGTGACGTTGCTTGTGGGTACGGAAGACGATAAGCCCTTGTTCGATCCAGTGCGATCGACTGAAGAACTCGAACGAGCGTTAAAACAGTTGGCAGCGATTTCCCCGGAATACCTGCTGGTATACGAGCTGCTGTGGACACCGCAAGCCGATACGGACAGCCTCAGCTACGACGAACTCTTGACTGAATACACTCAGATGCTTCAGGTGTAGTGGCATCGGCAAATGCGATCGGCAAAACCCGCCAGGTGAAACCTAGCGGGCTTTGAGTGGGTCTTTAAATAATAGAGAACGTTGATTTCGTTCGTTTCAACTGGCTAGATATTCACCCATCTCGGCTTTGCGCTTGCGCAGCTTGGTGAGAGCTTCTCGTTCGATTTGCCGGACTCGTTCGCGGCTGATTTGGAGGAGGTCGCCAATTTTGGCTAAGGTCATTGACTGTCCGTCCTTCAGACCGAACCGCAGGGACAAAACTTCCCGTTGCTGGGTGGTTAGGTCTGCCATGAGAATCTCTAAATCGTTTCGCAAGGAAGACTGGACGGCAAAATCCTCGGGGGAGGGTCCTTCATCTTCGAGAAGGTCAGCTAACTCCGTATCCTGGTTGTCGCCAACCCGCAAATCTAAAGAGAGGGGTTGACGGGCGCGTTCGAGGTATTCTCGAATTTGTTTGGTCGAAAGGTCCATCTCCGACGCAAGTTCGGCAACGGTTGCCGCGCGGCCGTACTTTTGCGTTAACTGCCGCTGGACTTTCTTAATTTTGTTGAGCTTTTCGGTAATGTGGATGGGTAAGCGGATGGTTCGCCCTTTTTCGGCGATCGCGCGGGTAATCGCTTGACGAATCCACCAGTAAGCATAGGTCGAGAACCGATACCCTTTAGTGGGATCGAACTTTTCAACCCCTCGCTGCATGCCGATAGTCCCTTCTTGAATCAGATCCAAAAGGTCAACATTTCGCTTGAGGTATTTTTTGGCAACCGAGACAACCAGACGAAGGTTGGCTTCCACCATCTTCCGTTTGGCCATGTCACCCTTGGCAAGCGTCGATTCTAACTCTTGCTCGGAAAGATTTGCCGCATCTGCCCATTCACTTAGAGTCGGCTCGCGATCGAATTTCTCGATCAACTCTTCCTGGAGCTGGTGTAAGGACGCTAACCGCTGCACTTGCTTCCCATACAGAATTTCCTCTTCATGGGTGAGCAGAGGAACCCGGCCGATCTCGCGTAGGTAGGTACGGACTAAATCTGTAGAGGTCTGAGCGGTTTTCATAACGTAGGTATCTTGTGTTGATTAACGACGGGGTACGCGATCGACTCCTAAAGGTCGCAGAAGAATCGCCGCAAGACATGTCAAGGATTCGGATTACTCGATAACTATCCAGTGTAAGAGTACAACCGCTTTAATCTCGAACTAGTGTTAAATATTGTAACATTTGTGAGAGAAAGGATCTACTCTCTGCCGTGGTTGGATAAAACTCTTTTCGGACGTAGACGGCAAAATCTAGAAGCTCTGCTTCTAATGTTTGTCGTCTGTCGTGTCTGGGTAGTTCCCACCAGCACCACTCTTTTAAACCCTAGGGTAACGAGTCTGCCATGAGACAACTGCATCCTGGGCAACAAAATACAAAGATTTTATCGATCGATCCGGTAAGTTTTTGATGATTTCTCTTAACATTGCTTAACAATTCGCAAAATATAACCGAGTCGTTGATGAGAATTGTGAGTGCTAGCACTACCCCTTAACACACTTATAACGAATTTGCACGGTTTTGGGGGCGGTCTTCGAGTCGAAATTCCCGATCGAATTTAGGCGCATCGATCGAGTGGCCAAATGTGATGTGGAGAATTAATCGAACGACTCGATCGGGTTTCTACTCGTGGTATCTACTTCGGTTCGTACGGGTTTTGTCAACAGCCCTGACTCGGCGATCGCGCACCCGGAAAGGGAATGATGGATGACGATCGCCGAACGGGGAATCGAAAATGGCACATTGAGGGCCCAAATCGATCCCAAACAACGAGCAATGCGTCATTTCCTCCCAAAAACAACAAAGCAGGGAAGCACTCGAGCATCCCTGCTATTCAATCTTCAATTAATTTTGGCTAAACCTTTATACAGTCGAACCGAGTCCGACTCCCTAGTATAACTCTTCTTCTTGGTGGGTGACGATGGTGCAATCAGAGGTAGGGTAAGCCACACAAGTTAAGACGTACCCACCAGTGATTTGGTCGTCATCCAAGAAAGACTGATCGGACTGATCGACCGAGCCAGCTTCGATTTTACCAGCGCAAGTCGAGCAAGCACCGGCACGGCAAGAATAAGGCAGATCGAGACCTTCCTCTTCGGCTTGGTCGAGGATATATGTATCGTCGGCAACCTCAATGGTATTCTCTCCATCGGGGGTTTTAAGAGTGACTTTGTAAGTCGCCATATGTTGTACTCCTCTTCAGTGTTCTCAATAATATATAAGCCTGACTTATATAAAGCTCGGGTTTAATTAACCATCAAGCTTTGCTTTCAGGTTTGTTTCCATCTTTGATATTACGGGAAAAGAAGACCGATACAACCCCGATCGCGCAGAAAAATGCAACATAATTTATTATAAAAAATACTGATTTAATTCTGTTTGCTTATACTTGAGAAGACCGATCGAAAACGAGATCGGCGCGATCGCGCGTGACTCCGAGCAATCGCCCGCACTAGAGATTGGTGGGACGATCGCACCGATCTCGCATCTATTAATTTTGATGGTTGTTGCTATATTCAACTCGCGCTCCGGCCCACATGAGTTTTTCCCGGAGAGTTTGGTAGTAGGAATAGTTTTCGCGCAAAACAATGAACTTCGCCTGACAGTCTGCCATGCGCACGTCCACCCGCTGTCCGGGCCAGATACTCGTCGCGAGCACTCCATCCATCCACAGCTTGGTATTTAAATCCGGGTCTTCGAGGGGCCAAATACTGACCACCGATCGCGGTGGAATAATAATCGGACGACTCGACAAACTCAGCGGACAAATTGGCGAAACGGCAATCGCTTCCAAACCCATGTGCACGATCGGACCGTTCGCCGAGGCATTGTAGCACGTCGAACCCGTAGGCGTGGAAACGAGCAACCCATCCCCCTGGTAAGAATCCACGATTTCTCCATCGATTTCCACTTCGAGATTGGAGGTAATCATGCGATCGGGGGCTGCGGGTTTAACGCACATTTCGTTGAGAGCTAAGTAGCGATCGCTCGCGGGAGGTAAATCCCGACGATTGCCCTCGTAGAGCGAAGCCTGAAGCATCATTCGCCGCAGCACGGCAAATCGATCGTCGCCCAACCGATCCCAAACCCGTTCGGTTTCTCGGAATAACTCGAAGGGTTCGGTGAGAAATCCCAAATGCCCGCCCACATTCACTGCCAAAATGGGAATCCCCTCCTCTGCCAGATTCCGCGCTGCTGAGAGGGCCGTTCCATCTCCGCCGAGCACGATTGCCAGATCGATCGGTTGGGTGGCCGAAGCCAAAAATACCGGGTACGGGTTATCTTTCGGTCCGCTGGGTCCGAGCAAGACTTTGCACTTTCGGCTTTCTAGCTGTTGGGCACAGGTTTGCGCCCAGCGCTGGCTGAGGGGATTGCCAGCTTTATGGGCGATGATGACTTGTTGGAGTTGCACGTTGCTCGATCGTCGTGAGTTTTGGTTGTCTCAGATTTTAAGCGATCGCCAGGGAAGGGGGAATGGGGAATGGGGAGCTTCGGAGGCTTCGGAGGCAACGAACACTGAGTTTTCCCCCAATTCTCCCGTTTCTCCCGTTTCCCCCATTTCCCCCATTTCTCCGCGTCTCCCCTTCTCCGCGTCATCTTCTCCCTTGTCTCTCCGTGTCCTCCTAACGAGCGATCGCGACTTCAAGAAAAAGTTGGGGGAAAATTGACCAGCCACCAGAACGTCTCTTCGGCCTGTGCGGGGAACGCACCGAGATCGGTTGTCCTGCCGGGTTCGAGACCGTCGCGATCGAGATTGAGAGATTGGCCCGCCCCGATCGCTGGAGAATCGGATTGCAAGTAAAAATTTGCAAACTCTGCATCGACAAATTGCGGATCGCCTTCAATAAAATTATCGCCATTGGTGGGATAAACTTCATCTTCTGCCCATTCTAAAGAAATGGGGTAATCAAACGTGGCAGTTTGGTGAACTAAGTTACGCTCGATTTCAATTTTTTGTGGTGTGAAATCACGATCGAAATCTTGGCTGTATCCAATTTGAAACGCATTATTTTCACTGATGATGTTATTTTTAATTTCTACATTTTCCAGATTGGTCGTGTAGAGATATAACCCTCCTTGGAGCCAATAATCGGGTTCGCCACGACCGTAACCGTTCCGAACGACTGTATTATTATAAATTTTGATGTTGGTTCGTTTGCCATCATCTCCCCACCGCGATAAAAAGATTCCCGTCGCGCGGTTGTTATAAACTAAATTGTGATGAATGCGAATGTTCTCGGTCAGAGGACCATCTTCGGCAGAGACAGCAATTCCCGTTTCGCACTCGGTGACGACATTATCAAATAACTCGATATCTTCAAGTTTTCCAAAAAAGGCATCCACATACAGACCTTGACGGCGCAAGTGATGGGTGTAGTTATGATGAACTCGACCGCGCGCGCAGGTTTCCTTACAATTAATCCCTTCTTTTTGGCAATATAAAACATGATTGTAGGCAATTTCAAAATCGAGCGCTCCCCCAAATGTAATCGCTTCGTGAGGGCCGACTCCTCGGCGAGCGGGATACTCGTCTCCCCAATCAAGTCTCATCGCGATCGTATTAGCATCGACGATCGTATTGCCGATCGCCTTGCAGTAAGAACAATCCGTCCACACGGCAATTCCACAAGAGAACGTCCGATAGGTCGTGTTATTGTACAGTTCGATATAATTACTATTTCTAACAGTAAATCCAGCGTTATGAGAATTTTGTAACGTTAAGTTTTGAATCCGCAGGTAAGCCGTGCCGTCAATTTGAAACGCGCCTTGGTCTTGGGGAAATGGCGGCTCCCCTTCTGGAGGATCGACATACACGTCGAAGGCATCGATAATGGCGGTTTCTCCCGGATAGGAGCGATAGGTAATCCATTCATCGGGACGACCCATATTTCGAGGGCGAATTTGTTCGGAAATCGCATAAGTTCCGCCGCGAATATAGACCGTATCGCCCGCTTCTAGGGTCTCGGCAGCTTTGTGGATCGTCGCCCAAGGTCGATCGAGAGTGCCGGGGTTGGTATCTCGTCCGTCGGGGGCCACATAGTAGATCCGTTCGGCTTGGGGTGGTAGAGTCATTGCCCGAGATGGGCGATCGAAAATTTGGGGAGCCATTGCCGTCGTTCCGGCTGCAATCGCCATCCTCTTTAAGAACTGGCGGCGGTGGTGGGAGGAAAGAGGATTCATCGATGTCAATCTCAAGATCGTAGAAAGATTTAGAAGTATTTTATGCTACGGGCTAACCCCGATCGCGGGCAAGAAATGGGAAGGAGAAATACCGATCTAAGATTGGGTTGTCCCCATCGAGATCGATACATCTACTCTAAGCATTCAGCACTCAGTTATTAGCTGTCAGCTTTTCAAGAAAATACACGAGCGCATTGAGTTGAATCGGAGTGCTCGCTTTCTAGGATAATTTAGAGTATACGGTACGAGAATCCGTTAAAGTTCTAGCTTTGCGGACTTTAAATTAGCTGATAGCTGACGGCTGATGGCTGAATGCTTACCATCTATTTTTATTTATTCAGGATCTATTCAGGGAGTCAAATTTATGTTGTTCGAGCAACAACCCGAAGCATTGCAACAAAAAATTAAACAACTTGCCGCTGCATCCGATGCCGATCCGTCCGCGTGGTTTGAAACTGTATATGCCCAGTCTCAAGGAGACACCTCAGAAGTTCCCTGGGCGAAGTTGAGACCTCATCCGAGTCTAGTCGATTGGCTCAGTTGCGATAAGATTCAAGGAGAAGGAAAATTGGCGCTCGTTATCGGTTGCGGTCTGGGAGACGATGCTGAAGCGGTAGCAAGTCGAGGCTTCCAGGTGACGGCATTTGATATTTCCCCAACGGCAATTGCTTGGTGCGAGCGGCGCTTTCCCAATTCAACCGTGACGTACCAGGTGGCGGACTTGTTCGATCTCGATCGCCAGTGGCACGGTAAGTATGACTTTATCTTTGAATCCCACACCATCCAAGCTCTGCCTCTGAAGGTGCGATCGAAAACGATTTCGGCGATCGCACCCTTAGTCGCCCCGAACGGTACGCTGCTGGTTGTCACTCGGCTGCGGGACACCGATGCCGAGCCTGAAGGTCCCCCTTGGGCGCTGAGCGATCGAGAACTCGCCGGGTTTGAGACTCTTGGATTATCAGAACTCGAGCGAGAGCGGTTCGATCGCAGCGATACCGTTACCGAAGTTAGAATCGAGTACCATCGCCCTGCGGATGCGATATCCGGATAATCGGCGATACGAGCGCTCTTTTAACGTTCGCTCGATACACGAAGGGATGCCGTGAGAGAATGTTAAAAGTTTGTAAAAATTAAGACGAAGCTATGGCTCAGATTGAATTTACGAGAGGAACGAAAGAAGATATCGTACCGGACGTACGCATGACCCGTGCCAAATCGGGCAACAACGGTCGAGCAATATTTTTTTTTGAAAATCCCAAAGCCCTAGATCCCGAATACGGTCAAGAGATTACCGGGATGTACATGGTAGATGAGGAAGGCGAACTGGTGACGCGGGATGTTAAAGGCAAGTTCATCAATGGCAAAGCCACTCACTTAGAAGTCACTTACGTGTGGAAATCGCCAGATGAATTCGAGCGTTTTATGCGCTTTATGGAACGATACGGAACGGAAAACGGTCTGGGATTCAATCAATCTCAAGAGTAACGTTCGGGTTCTCGCTGCGGGACTGGGATAAAACCGATCGGGCGATCGATGCTGTAACTTGCTAGATCGAGCCTGACCCGCCCCACTCGACATAAAAAAGACCCCCTGACAACTAGAGTTTAGAAGCGTCCAGGGGGTTTAGCGTGCATGGGTGCTATAATTTTCGCTTAACTTCATTGTCCGATCGCGTTACAGAGGTTGGGCAAAAGAATTGCAAAGAAACACAACCGTTAATTTAAAGATTGCAAATCTAAGATGGCTCGCTCAAACATCGTGCTGCCAACGATCGCCGACCGGGTTCGGCAAATCCGACAGAGGATCGCGTGTTGGATGCCGATGGCGATCGCGTTGACGATCGCCGCGCCAAGCCTCGCCCGAGAAACTTGTCCGGCACAAGTCGAACCCCTTGTCGAGCAGATGTTACCCGACTTACCCGGTTATGCCAATCGAGCGATCGCCCGATCGCGCCAGCGAGGCAATTCCGATCCGTCGAGTTCGATAATTGTTGCCGGAGTGCCAGAGTTTACCCCCCTGCCACTGGGAACGGCGCGATCGACTGGAGTTGGAGAACCGGCCGACGACAACGTGCGCCAAGTTTTTCTGACGACTTTAGAGCGAGTCTACACCCCGAACGAGACGATCGACTTACAGGGATATCACTGGTTGTTTCTGACTGCCACCGAGAACGGTTGGCAACTCGTCGTGATGTATTCCACCCGCAATTCTCATCCCCCCTCCGATGCCCCGACACCGCCGATCGATGCAACAGAAGGGGCGATCGCCAACGGCGTGCGCACTTGGTTGCGAGACTGTCACGCTAGGGATATGGAGTGGGGCGAACGTGGCTGAAGTCAAATTCGATCGCCCCAGTCTTATTGCCCTCGGAGTCCTGGCAGTTCTGGCGCTTTTCGGGGTCTGGTGGTGGCGGCGCGATACCTCTGAGGATGCGCCCAAATTAGCTCCCCTGCCCCAAGATCCCTTCGTCCGCGCCTATTTCAATCACAACCCGGCCGCCGAGTATACCGAACCTTATCGAGGGCAAACCCGTGCTGGAGACGATCTGGAGCGTTCGATCGTCGAGGCGATCGAGGGGGCGACCTCGACAGTGGATGTTGCCGTGCAAGAGCTGCGGTTACCCAATATCGCCCAGGCATTGGTCGATCGCCATCGGGCAGGGGTGAAGGTGCGGGTGATTCTGGAAAATACTTACAATCGGGCGTGGAGCGATTATACCGATGCCGACCTCAATGGGATGGACGCGCGCGATCGCCAGCGGATCGAAGAAGGGCGGCGCTTTATCGATATTAACGGCGATGGCTCTTTGAGTTCGGAAGAAATTCGCCAACGGGACGCGCTGATTATTTTGCGCGAAGGAAACGTTCCCCAGATCGACGATACCGCTGATGGGTCGAAAGGTAGCGGTTTGATGCATCACAAATTCGCGATCGTTGACGATCGCCTCACCATCGTCACCTCGGCTAATTTTACCCCCTCGGGCATTCACGGCGATCCGCATAAACCCGCCAGTCGCGGCAATGCTAACAATCTTCTGGAATTAAAGAGTCCCGAACTCGCCCGAGGGTTTACCGAAGAGTTCGACCTGCTTTGGGGGGATGGGCCCGATCGAAAGCCAGATAGTCGGTTCGGCCTGCAAAAACCCCCTCGCGATCCGTATCGGGTCAGGTTGGGAGATACGTCGGTTTTCGTGCGATTTTCTCCCACCTCGCGCACGCGACCGCTATCGGAAAGTAGCAACGGGACGATCGCCCAAATTCTCGATCGAGCGGTCAATTCTGTCGATTTAGCTCTGTTTGTCTTTTCCGAACAGTCGTTGGCGGACGTACTCGGCGAGCGTCACCGGGATGGAGTTGAAGTGCGATCGCTCATCGATCCGAGTTTTGCGTTTCGCGAATACAGCGAAGGGTTGGACATGCTCGGCGTGGCGCTGCCGAACTCCGAGTGCGAGTACGAAGCACAAAACCGACCCTGGAAAAATCCGATCGACTCCGTTGGCGTTCCCCGACTGCCCCCCGGCGACAAGCTGCATCATAAATTTGCGCTAATCGACGATGCGATCGTGATTTCGGGTTCTCATAATTGGTCGGCTGCTGCGAATCACCAAAACGACGAAACCCTGGTGATGGTTCGCAGTCCCGTCGTTGCCGCTCACTTTCGGCGCGAGTTCGATCGCCTCTACACCGATGCGGAGTTGGGTCTGCCGGGGAGTTTGCAAGATTCGGTTCGAGAATGGCAGCGTCAGTGTCCGCCACCTTCCTCCTCGCAAGGGGAAATCGCCACCAGAATCAATTTGAATACCGCTACCGAACGGGAATTGGAAACTCTTCCCGGTATTGGACCGGTCTTGGCGCAGAATATTATTACCACCAGAGCGCAGCAACCCTTTACGTCTCTCGAAGATCTCGATCGAGTTCCCGGAATCGGTCCGAGTAAGTTAGAGCAACTGCGCGATCGCGTCACTTGGTAATTGGGAGTAATGCGATCGAATTTGAGAGAAGGCGAGGGAATTTCAACCAATCTCCTCCGATCGCCGCAATTGTCTGTAGGGGCCGCAGTTGAAAATAGCGGATGTGGTAGGATACTACCTCCAAGACATGGGCTATCTATTTTCACCGCTAATTCTTTCACCGCTAATACAATTGATGTCTTATTCCAAATTCGTTAGAAAATACTTAGGACGTTCGATCGCGGTTGGTGTTGTGCTGCTTTGGGGTTGCAACGGTTCCGAATCAGAAGATGTCTCGGCAAAAAACTCCGAAACGTTCTTGCCCGAGATCGAGCAAACACAACCTGTCACAGGTGTGGGTGGCGATGAAAGCGCCGCGCCCGAAATTTCAGCCGAAACCTCAGTCCAAGATAATGAAGGGTCGGGGAACTCGACGGAACTACTGTACGGACAATGGAGTCCGAGTCTTTATATTGCCCCAGACGGAACGTCTGAAAATTTGAGCGGCTTGCCCGAAGCAGACAAAGATGAGTTTAGTTGGGAATTTACCCCGGACGGTCGCGTTTTTTCGGGTGGAGAAGAAGGGATGTTTACCGTTGAAGGAGATACCATTGCGATCGAAAATGTTGACTCGGGCGACATTACCCAATTTGAGTTTGTGGTATCAGAAGACGAACTGACCCTCGCTAGCGATACGAATGCAACTCTAAAACTGAATCGAAGGGGTGGATGAAGAAAGTTATTTCCTTAATTGTCAGTCTCGCGATTTTGGCAATTCTGTATACTAAAATCGATCTGGCCGGGCTGGTTGCTGTTTTTAAAAATTGCGATCGGACTTGGATGTTTATCAGTTTGGCGATGGTCGTTCCCATTACCCTCACCACGAGCTGGCGATTGCAACAATTGATGCCTGTTGAGGGGAAATTGGGCTTTTTTGAAGCCAATCGCTTAATTTTGGCTGCGAGCGTTTTGAATATGGTACTTCCAGCGAAAATGGGGGATATTGCCAAAGCCTACTTCATGCGCGATCGGGGACATCTAAGCGGTTCTTTGGCACTTTCATTGGTGGTATTCGAGAAAGCTTGCGACATGCTTTCTTTACTGTTGTGGTGCATTTTAGGCTTAATCTTTTACCCAGATAAAGGTTGGTTCTTTTGGGGTATGACGCTCGGAATTGCCACGGGTTTGAGCTTGGGAATTGCATTGCTCGGCTCGAAGGCTTTTGCCAACTTATTTTTTAAATCTAGCAAAAAAATAGCTCCCCAAAAAGTCAAGCGCAAGCTGGAAAAACTGCATATTGCCTGGGGAGAAATGCACGATTATTTCTGGCGCAGTCGCCGACAGCTCGTAAAAATTACGGGAACTTCAGTCTTTATTTGGTTGCTGCACCTGATCCAGATTTGGTTTTTCATCTTCGCCCTCAAGGCTTCGGTTCCCTTCTTAACCAACCTTGCCCTCTCTCCTCTGGCGATTCTGGCGGGGTTGCTGCCGCTGACCTTTGCCGGGGTGGGGACGCGCGATGCGGCACTGGTTTGGTTCTACCAACCCTATTTTAGTGAGGTGACGGGGGTGGCTTTGGGGCTGCTGTGTACCTCGCGCTACCTGTTGCCGGCGATTGGCGGTTTGCCCTTTTTGGGACAGTTTCTGACCACCATGCGCGATGCCCGAAACCCGTAGCGGGCGATACAATCGCCCCGAGATGTTGCGGTTTCTAGTATAGTAAGTATATTGGGAGATCGAGCCGATAAGATCGGGATCGCCGCGATTGTTTGCGATCCACTTGAGTCCGAGCGTGTATTTCCGATCGCTTTGGATGAGACGTAGAGTACGCTTAAGACATTCACTTCAGCTTCAAACAATCGTCTAATTCATTTTTACGCTTTTTGGGGAGTTTGAGATCGAAAACCACCAGAGCGCTCGCAGAACGAGCGCTTGCGGCGCGTGACCCCCAAATGGTTTCTGGCATCTACAAAAAAGAATATTCCCCTTTGCGATCGAGCTGGCAACCCTCTTATGAAATGCTCCATTGTTGGTTTTTTCTGTATCGCCTTTAGCGCGATCTCGACGCTGAAACAGGCGTATCTCATTCCGGCTGCCGCCCAAGAAACGGCAACCGAACTATCTGCCGATGCGATCGAACTGGTTGAAGGCAACTCCGCTTTTGCTCTCAATTTATACGATCGCCTGCGGCAGGAAAAAGCCAATGAAAATCTATTTTTTTCTCCCTATAGCATCTCAACGGCTTTAGGGATGACCTATGCCGGCGCTCGAGAGCAAACCGAGCTAGAAATGGGGCAAGTCCTCGAGTTTCCTCTCTCCCAAGACCGACTGCACCCAGCATTTTCCCAACTCATCGCCGCTGTGGAGACTCCCAATTCAGCCTATCGACTCTCGAGTGCCAACCGCCTTTGGACTCAGGAGGGAGACCCTTTCGAGCCAGAGTTTCTCGACCTCCTGCGGCAAAACTACAATAGCGATCCAGAGGCGATCGATTTTATCGAGAGAACGGAACTCTGTCGGCAGACGATCAATGCTTGGGTCGAGGAACAAACTCAAAATCGAATTCAAGAACTCATCAAACCGGGAATTCTCGATCGAACAACAAGATTTGTCCTCACTAACGCGCTCTATTTTCAAGCGAATTGGCTTGTCCCGTTCGATCCCCAAAATACCGAATATTCGACATTTACTACCGCATCGGGAGAGCAAATTCAAGTCCCGACGATGTACCAAAAAGATTGGTTTGAGTACGCGCAAGTTGAAGACGTGCAAATTTTGGATTTGCCCTATCGAGATGAGACGCTCTCGATGGTCATTTTACTGCCCGAAACGGCATCCGGACTCGATGCGCTCGAGCAAAAACTCACCCCAGATAACTTGAATCGATGGCTCTCGTCGTTGGCATGGCCCGTATCGGAAGAGACGTGGGAGGAGATGTTATACGTTGAAGTTTGGTTGCCCAAGTTTGAGATGACCTCAGAATTCAAACTCAAAGACGTTCTGTCGGCGATGGGAATGCCAACAGCCTTCGATATGAGCAGCGCTAATTTTTCGGGAATTAAAAGTACGAACGATTTATATTTGACCCAAGTCGTTCACCAAGCCTTTGTCGGGGTGAACGAAACGGGAACCGAAGCGACCGCTGCCACCGCAGTCATGGGAGCAACCCGAGGAGCGCCGCCCTCTATTGAGTTTCGCGTCGATCGCCCTTTTATCTTTTTGATTCGACATCGCCCTTCCGGCAGCATTTTATTTGTGGGTCGCGTTGTCAATCCGCTGACGAGCTAAAGTTAAAGTCACTGCCAAGTTGCTTGGGACGGGTATTGGCCATTGGTGAAAGGTTAAGGCTGTATTCACTTTGTCAACCTGTCAATAATCAACAGAAAACCCGGAATTGGGGGGTCTCCCCCCGCGCACAAGAGTGCAATTGTGGAAAACATTAGCATCAAAGGGGTCTAGCTATTCGAGGCAGTCAACTTGACATCTAGTAAAATTGCTTATAGCACTACGCAAATGCATTAGGACATATAATAAATCCAGAGTCGTTCCAAGTTCATGAGAAACAATGCCTGCACCTTATAGTGATGATTTTCGACAAAAAGCGATTGCAGCCGTCAA
>JAXHUC010000044.1:15395-45114 GCA_034189805.1 Cyanobacteriota bacterium | reverse complement strand
AGCACTACCGGAAAGCCCAGAAACGGTTAAAGCGAATCCAAAAGTCTGTCAGTCGTAAGAAGAAAGGAAGTGCCAATCGTCGTAAAGCGGTAGAGAAGCTGGGAAAGGCTCACAAGAAGGTCGCGGATACCCGCAAGGACTTTCACTTCAAGGTTGCCAAAAATTTGCTCGACTCTCACGACTTGGTGGCACACGAAAAGCTCAACATTAAAGGGCTAGCCAGAACTAGGCTAGCAAAATCGATTCTAGATGCGGGTTGGGGTCAATTCCTGTCAATTCTCACAAACAAAGCTGCAAATGCTGGTTTGTTAACGGTTGCAGTAAATCCTAGGAACACGTCTGTGAATTGCTCTAACTGCGGGGCTAAGGTTCCCAAGAAACTAAAAGACCGCACCCATTCCTGTCCGAAGTGTGGATACACGGCAGACAGAGACGAAAACGCGGCAATTAATATTTTGAAATTGGCGGTGGGGCATCCCGTCAATAAAGCTTACCCTTCGGGTTCAGCAGTCGCTCATGGGGGAAACCCCCAAGACCACGCTGCTTCACCGAGTAACCGAACCGTTGGGTGGTGTTGGTAAGAAGCCAGCGCTGTACCGATAGGTCAGCGTCTGGAGTATGTCACTCGATGTAGGTTGGAGTTCGTCGGTTGAACCCGAAAACTTGAACCCGAAAACTTGAGAGGATATGAATCAAAAATGGACGGACGTTTGCTCGATTGGTTTGCTGTATTTGGCTATATCGTCTTTCTCGGCTCGATTTCCGTGTTGGTTTTAACCACGAAACCTAAGAAATAAGAGAGGTCGGCGATTTTAGATCGAGTTTGGGTGATTTGTTACGATCGACCGCGATCGCCTGAAAACAATAGAATCCCCGTGTCTTTAGACCGGGGAAAGTTCAAACAATTGGACTTCGAACGAACACAAAGAGAGCTTGAATTCTGAAAAATCAAGCTCCCTGAGAAAATTTTGGTTTTAGATAACGGGAATTAGCGCAGGATGCCAGCCGCATCGACTAATTCCGAATCGGCAATTTGCGGGGCGGGTAGTTTGCGCGCGTACAGGCGAGGATTCTTTTGGGCGATCGCCACATAGGATTGCCGTACCTGAGAGTTCACCGCGACGGTTTTTACGTCGTAAACCTCTGTGGCGAGTTTCGGATAGAAGCCAATACCGATAATCGGCAGCAAGAAGCACGCAGCAATCAGAATTTCGCGGGGTCGGGCATCCCGAAACTCTGCGTCGGCGGGTAGGACACAGCTCGTACCGAAACACACTGCTTCTTGACTGCCTTCGTTCTTCAAAGTTGTATCGCCTAAATCGCAGACTGGGGCGATATCGCAGTTGGGAGCAATGCCGGGGTCGAAAAAGACTTCACGCAACATCGAGAGCAGGTAAATCGGCGTGAGGATAAGTCCGACGGCAGAGAGGAAAATTGTCAGGGCGCGGAACGAAGCGCTGTAAATATCGCTGGTGGCGATGCCGACGAAAACGGCAAGTTCGCTGGCAAAACCACTCATCCCCGGCAGCGCCAGAGAGGCCATCGCCCCGACGGTAAAGAGGGCGAACACTTTGGGCATGGCTATCGCCATACCGCCCATTTCGTTCATTGCCATCGTTTGGGTGCGATCGTAGGTAACACCCGCCAGGAAGAACAGCACCGAGGCAATTAAGCCGTGGGAAATCATTTGCAGCAATGCACCGTTAATTCCCAAGTCGGTAAAGGAGGCAATCCCCAAGAGGACGAATCCCATGTGAGACACGGAGGAATAGGCCAGACGGCGCTTCATATTCGTTTGAGCGAAGGAGTTGAACGCGCCGTAGATGATGTTGACGACTCCGAGAATGGCGAGGAAGGGTGCGAAGTAAACGTGAGCGTTGGGCAGAACGTCGAGGTTCAAACGAATGAGGCCGTATCCTCCCATTTTCAGCAGCACCCCGGCCAGAATCATCGAGACGGGAGAAGAGGCTTCGCCGTGGGCATCGGGCAGCCAGGTGTGAAGGGGAAAAACCGCAAGCTTGAGACCGAAGGCAATCAGCAATCCACCGTAGAGTAAGACTTCTAGGGCGATCGGATAGTGCTTGGCTCCTAGCTCCACCATATCGAAGGTGAGATTGTTGCCGTAGAAGGCCATCGCCAACGCGGCAATCAGAATAAATATAGATGCAGCAGCAGTATAGATTAAAAATTTAGTGGCGGCGTACTGGCGGTTTTTACCTCCCCAGATCGACACGAGTAGATAGACGGGAATCAGCTCGAGTTCCCAGTTGACGAACAATAACATCATGTCTTGGGCGACAAACACGCCAATCTGTGCTGCATACAGCAACAGCATCAGAAAATAGAACAGGCGCGGTTTGATATCGACTTGCCAAGAGGCAAAGATGGCCAGGGTGGTGACAAACCCGGCTAGCAGTACCAACGGCATCGAAAGTCCATCTACTGAAACCGACCAACTTAGGCCCAGTTGCGGTATCCAGGTGTACTTTTCAACCATTTGTACGGCCCGATCGCTCGGATCGTAGTGCGTCCAAAACGCATAGCACATTAGAGCAAAATCTGCAACCCCCACTCCCAGGGCGTACCACCGCAGGTTCTTACCATTCGTGTCGGGTAAGAAAGGGACTAAAAAGGCGGCAATCAGCGGGAACAGGACGATCGCAGTCAGCCAAGGAAATTGAGCTGCTATCATGACAATGAGAATAAATACTTATTCGGTTTGATGTGTAACTATTATACTAAGGTTTGTGAATTTATTTTTAGAAGTTTCTCTATTACCTTAAATAAGTATTAATTATTTATGGAAACATTCCACTGAGTCCATCACCGCAATCGTATCTGGCATGTTGCGTCAAAAAAGTCTATTGTCTCATCGCTTGCATTTCTGGCGAAGGCTATGGTCTCGCGTCGATCGCCCCTTTTGAATCGCTCCAGTTCAGTCAGTCGGAGCGGACATTAAATATGATGTCACAACGCAATGTCTCAGAATGTAGATCGTGCGGAATTGCTGCCAAAATTCAATGCTCTTAAATTTACAAATCTTTACTTTTTAACGTCAGTTCGGGATAAGACAGTTTAAGGGGGAGAATGAATGCAAGCGAGGTGGCAAGTAGCAAAGGGGAAATCTGCTCGTGCACTCAGATAAGCGAGTTCGGTTCTCCTATTTCGATTTCTGACGCTGGTATCGGTAGGCAACTGCCCCAAGCCAAAGATATCCCAACCAGAGACTCGGTTCTCGAACCGATTGAGTTGGGGGGTTAGTACCCAGAGTCTTGCCCTGAATGAAGACTGCCGAGTCGAAGGAATTATCCCCCACATCGGTAATTTTGATGCTGAGGGTATTGCGCTCGTTCGCATTCAACAGTCCCTCAAATCCCAGTACTTGGGTGAACCCGTCTAGTTTTGTCGGGGTTTGAGAACCGACGGGGTTATCAATATAGTCCCGATGAAATTGAGAATTGCGAGCAAGGTTGTTGATACTCACCGTTTGTCCGTCGCTCAGCCGTGCCAAATTTTCACCGTTGAGCAGCAGTTCAAAAGAATCGTTAAATCCATTCCCTCCAAATTCCAAAAATTCTTCCGAACCAAATACATAGTTGAAGAAAATTTTTTCGATGCCGTCAGCAACATCAAAACCGATCTCGATGGTGGTCGATTCACACAAGAAAGCATTCACCGACGGGAGGCATCTTCCATTAAAGTTCGTGCTCAGATCGGATTGCGGTCGTCCGTTGCCATCCCGCGTCGTTCCATCTAAAGTATTGATACCTGAGATTGCCTCAACTTCTCCGGTGCTTAAAACAATACCCGACCCCAAGCTAAAGGGATCGTCTTGAAAAAGACCGACTGCCATAGGATTTCCCGAGACTGCAATCTCAAAATCACTCAATCCAGTGGTGTCGCCTAAAATGGCATCGAGCAGCTCGTTACCATTGTTACTAGCTGTGATGCTAAAGGAAAATGCAGCCTCTGGATCGATCGCCGTTCCCACACCTGTTCCAACAATGGTCAGTGCGGTCAATCCCCAAATTCCCGAGAACACTTTTTTGATATTTTGCATGGGTATTTTAATAGTTTAAATTGTTTGACTTTTGAATAGACGGATGAGGTTTAAACTCAATAATATTGACTCATTCGATCGCACTTTTTTTATGATATAAGTCTTATGAAACGAGAATACTCGAAGTTGCCATTATCGGTCAGCACGAACCATTTTTTGACAATATCGTGGTGAGTTTTCCTTTTTTATGACCCATTCCCCGTTCCTGAAAATAGTTCTATCCCCACACAAATGACTATAGAAATATTTCTACTTTTTCAACCCTTTTCTCAAACAGAACTCTGCTGTTTTCGAGTCCGGATTTAAATACATCTAAATATCCCTTACGTTTCCACATCCAAAAATTATCTTTTTCAAGATTATTATCTGGATGTAAATCAAGGGAATACGAATTACCTAGTCAAGGAATAAAATTAAAATACGTTGAGAGTACTCCGATCGGTCTGAACGAGAGTCGTTCAAACAATAAGCGATCGAATTAAAAAACTATGCCCTTCTTGATTCGACTGTTGAAGTTAAATTAGTAATTTTTGGGCGATCGATCTAGGAAAATCCCATTCGATGACCCTTGAAATTACTAAGTCTAGAACTTTGATGTAACGGGATTTTTTTGTACGTTTTTAGGGTGTCGTACAAACGGATTTGGAGTTGTTGAATTGTTCTAGTCGATCGAACTTTAAAGGAACTCTATAGATTATAACAATTGAGGTTAAAAACTTGGAGCAGAGAATCACCCCTCATTGAAGTACGAGAGCAAGCAAAAGCGCACCAAGCTGACGACCGATCGCTTATTCCTCAATGCTGGCATTCAAACCTAAATCGAGAAATTCTTCGAGCAACGCTTCGGCCCGATCGCGATCGGAAAATGCCCCGGCTTGCATCACATCTCGATTACCGATTTTCGTGGGGAACGCCTCGGGGACGACCGATCGCACCAATGCTCGAGCGCGAGTGCTGTTGGCATCCACAACAACGCGATAAGGCGCGTCGATTTGTGTGGCTTGCTGGGGATCGACAAATTGAGAGGAGGATTGGGATATCGAAATCGGTGGCGATGGCGGCATTCCCGGTACGTAACTCCCAGGGGGTTGCACCATCGAGATCGACACTTCCCCAGAATCCCCGATGGGAGCGTGCGGCCCCGGAACTGGAATCGGCCCCAATTCGGGAACCAGTTCGCTGACCGATCGCGGGCCATCAAAATCATCAGTCCTCGAAGAGGTCGAAACCATGGGTGTCGAGGTCGCCGTGGGTAACAATTGCGGACTCTGGGGCGATGAGGGGGGCTTTATCCCTCGTCCTTGGCGGGAAACGGAGAGGTTGGGAGACGGTAATTCGATCGTCCCATCTTCGGGTTGCGCCAACGAGAGTGCTGGGGGAGTTGGCGCGACGGGGGGTGAAATCGTGGTGGATGAAGTGGTGCTCGATGAGGTTCTGGGAGTCCTTATGGGGGGAGTCGCGGGGCTATTTTTCGAGTCTGAGGGAGTGGCCAGAGTAATCAGGCGATTGGGAGTCAGGGGGATAGCACTACCGTCCGACTCACTCGCTGCGGAGGGAGAAGCAGAAGCGCTGGCAAGTTCGAGTTCGGGCAGTTCTGGGGCGATCGAATCTTGCAAGCCAAAATCGATTTCGCCTCGGGTGCGTTCGGGAGACACTTGATTGCCGAATGCCGCTACAGTCGCCCGACCCGAGGAATTGTGCAAATCTTCCCGACCGTTATCGCGAATCATATTCCCCCCCGGATCGTCGGGGGTTCCCAGATTCGCTCTCGATTGCGCCATCGCCACCAAACCGTAGCGATCGTTATCGGCAATTAAATTCCCCCGCAGCACCGGCTGTCCGTTTTGTTGGACGACCACTCCATCCTGGTTGTCGGTAATGCGATTGCCAATCACCAACGGTGCGGCATCTTGGGCGATATAAATCCCCAATCCCGTTTTTTTGAAAATATTGTCTCGTACGTCCGGTCGAGCGGCTCCAACAATGGTAATCCCGTGGGTGCCGTTATCTTCAAACTCGTTATCTTGAATTAACGGCGAACTGTTGCCCCCCACGGCGATGCCATCTTGGGGATTTTTGCGAAACCGATTGCTGACAATTCTCGGACTGCCCGATTCGATCCAAACGCCGTAGCCGCGATCGTGGGGATTGGTCACCGTGACCCCCACCAGACTGGCTTCATCGCTGGCCACCACCGCCACGTTCCGACGTTCCCCTGGAGACTCGAAGATCGACCCCCCACCGTAAATTTCGATATCATCGCCGCGCGAATCGCGATCGCCCCGAACGGTCACCCCATCCCCCAGGCGCAGGGGGAAGATTTCCCCCGTCTCAATGGTATATTTACCCCGTGCTAAGACGATCGTCCCCCCCGAACCCACCACTTCCAAGGCGTGAGAAATCGTCCGAAAGGGAGCGTCGGCACGACCCGAGCCATCGAGATCGTCTCCGGAGTCGGGATCGACGTAGAGCAAGGCTGTCTCTTGATTTTGGGCGACCAGATCCACCTGGGGCGAAGACGAGAGCGACGATGCGGCCGTTACGGGAGCCTCCGATGCGAAAACCGCGAGTGCCGATAATCCCAAGCCCCAGAGAAAATATCGGGTTCGAGCGTTGGAACCATCGGAGTCCGCAGGGGGGTCGATGTCGTTTTCAATTGTCAATCTGATGTTCGAGGTGATGTTCGGGGCAGGAAAACTCACGGCTTTTTTCCAATGCGATAGCTGTAGATTTTGAGATGCGGATCGGGTTTTTGTCAAGCTTGGAGATGGCAAAACTAGAAAGCGCTCCGAACAGACTTAAGCGAACTTGAGGTTGCGCGTTTGACGTATCCTCACTGTCTGTTTTCGGGCTAGACCGCTTTTGACACCTCGACATGGGAATGCTAGCTCCCACTGCACGATACGATCGGCAAAATGACTCGAGAACGTTTTTTCAGATTCGGGCTGGCGATCGATTTGGGGGAAGCTACGCGGCGATCGCGATCGCCCAATTTCTCCTCATTCCCACCATTCGTTCCCACCGTATTCCCACGGTTTCACAGTTTGGCTTCCACCGAAACGAACCCCGGTCGAGATTCGTTCGATCGCATATTTGATGATGCACCCAGCAAAGTTTTCGATCTCGTGCTTAATAATGGCACAATTTGGACGAGTCGATCGCGCGATTTTCGCTCAAATGTTTGAATGCTAGCTCGATGCTAGCGAAGTATCAGAAAAGGCGATCGTCGAGTGTTAAGATTCACAATGTCAGGAGAGGTACGAATGGGTGAGCTAACCAACTCGAGTCAATTTTCTACGCCAGCCATCGGTCGCATTTTGGATGCCAATCTCGATCGGGCCCGCGAAGGATTGCGCATCGTGGAAGAATGGTGTCGTTTCGGACTCGACGATCGCGCCTTAACCGACGAGTGCAAGCAATTGCGCCAAGCCCTGGCAAGCTGGCATACCCAAGAACTTCGAGAAATGCGCGATACCCC
The DNA here is from genome assembly GCA_034189805.1 of Cyanobacteriota bacterium. GTDB lineage: Bacteria > Cyanobacteriota > Cyanobacteriia > Cyanobacteriales > Geitlerinemataceae > Zarconia. Next base: position 37,576 of record JAXHUC010000044.1, on the reverse strand, counting down.
CGCAGATACCGGGACGGAATTGACTCATCCCCAAGAACGAGAACGGGCGGGTATCGAGCACGTCCTGCAAGCCAATCTCTGCCGCACCCAAGAAGCGTTGCGGGTCTTAGAAGAGTACGGCAAGCTGCACCATCCGAAAATGGGCGAAGCCTTCAAACACATGCGCTATCGCGTTTACGCCCTCGATAGCCAATTACTCGCCCGAGGTCGCCATCAGAAGTTGCAACAGGCACAGTTGTACTTAATTACGGCGGCCGATGAAAATTTGCCGATTATCGTCGAACAAGCCCTCCAAGGCGGGCTGACGCTGGTTCAATATCGCGAGAAACACGCCGATGATGCTACCCGTATCGAGCAAGGAATCCAACTGCGCAAACTCTGCCATCGATACGGGGCACTATTCGTGATGAACGATCGGGTAGACTTAGCCCTCGCCGTGGATGCCGATGGCGTGCATTTGGGTCAGCATGACGTGCCAGTTGCCTTTGCCCGCAAGCTTTTAGGGTCTTCGCGAATTATCGGTCGTTCCACCACCAACCCCCAGGAAATGAAACAGGCGATCGAGGAAGGGGCGGATTATATCGGAGTCGGTCCGGTCTACGAAACCCCCACCAAACCTGGAAAAGCCCCGGCTGGTCTGGAATACATCCGCTACGCCACCGAGAACTCCCCCGTGCCTTGGTTTGCCATCGGCGGCATCGATATGAGTAACATTCACGAAGTCTTTTCTGCCGGGGCGAGGCGAGTGTCCGTGGTGCGGGCGATCGTCCGGGCGGAACAGCCCACTCTCGTCACCCAGTACTTTCTCTCTCAACTGGCTTGGCTCGATACCATGGGTCAGCTCGAAGCGACACAAGGTTAATAAAATGTCCGGGGTGTGGGGTGATGGGGACGCGGGGACGCTCCGGACGCGGGGACGCGGAGAGGGGGGAAATGGGAGAGAGAATGCAAAAAAAAAGGCAAAATTATCTCTTGTCCCCTTGTCTCCCCCAGCCGCCCAAGCTCCCAAAGCTCACCTTACCCAAATTGATTGTTATGGAGACATCCTCAATTTCTCTGCAAGTGAATGGCAAACCCCAAACTTGTCCCCCCAACACCGTACTCCCGAAATTGCTCGAACAGATGAATCTCAATCCCCGATTGGTGGCCGTGGAATATAACGGCGAAATCTTGCATCGGCAATTTTGGGACACCACGCAAATTCAGGAGGGCGATCGCCTCGAAATTGTGACGATCGTGGGAGGGGGGTAGAGAGCAGGGGAAAAACGGGGGCAGGGGGAGAGAATGAAAAATTAAAAATGCAAAATGCAAAATGCAAAATGCAAAAAGGGGTGTGGGGTTCAGAGAACGGCAAATACCCACTTTCTCCCTTGCCACCTTGTCTCCCCCATCTCCCGAAGCTCCCGAAGCCTAACCTGCTCCTCATCCCCGCGTCACCGCGTCACCGCGTCACCGCGTCCCCCATACCCACATCTCAATCGATCCGGAAGTTATAGGGCAAGCGAGTATAAACCCCGATCGGATCGTTCATTTCCCGCAGGCTGGCTAACTCTTGTTGCAGTTGTTTCCACTGTTCGGTGAGGGGATCGGGGGTGCGTGCCGATTCGTCTCCGAGGAGGTTTTCGAGGAGTTGTTCTTCAAACGTGGGAATTTTCGGATATTCTCGAACTTCGGGCCGATCGCTTAACTCGGCTTGTTGGGCGGCATTTTGAATGGCGGCTTCGAGTCCGCCGATTTCGTCTACCAGACCGATTTCTTTGGCCGCTAACCCGGACCACACCCGTCCTTGGGCGATTTCGTTAACCCGCTGTTCGGTTAACTCCCGCGAGGATGCGACTTCGCGGATGAAGCGCCAGTAAATGCGATCGACAATTTTTTGAATGATGGCCAGTTCTGCCTCGGTTTTGGGCCGAGAGACGGTTTGAGTATCGGCAAAGGGGGCAGTTTTCACCACATCCCAAGTCAGTCCGTTTTCGTTGGCAATCTCTTGAATGTTGAACAGCAAACCGAATACTCCGATCGATCCGGTGATGGTGGTGGGTTCGGCGAAAATGTGACTGCCTTTCATGGCAATCCAGTAACCGCCGGAAGCGGCAATGTTCCCCATGGAAATGACGATCGGCTTATTTTCGGCAATCAGTTCCACTTCGCGCTTGATGGTTTCCGAGGCCGAGGCGCTACCGCCGGGACTGTTAATCCGCAAGACGACGGCAGCGACATCTTCATCCAAGCGCAGTTCTCGCAAAACCTTCGCAAACCGATCGCCGCCAATTTCCGTCGGCAGACCTTCCCCATCGACAATCCCCCCAGTAGCGTAAACCACCGCAACGTGACCCTCGTCGGCATTACGTTCGCTTTGGTTAATTCCTTCGATGTCGGCGTAGGTGCCGATGCTAATCTTGCGGAAAGATTCGTCATCCTCTTCGGATTCCGTTAAGGTTTTTAACTCGGAGATGATTTCGTCGTTATAGGCAATCCGATCGACCAATCCCTGGTTTGTCGCCTCCTCCGCCACCAGCAACCCTTGAGTTTGGGCGATCGATTGCATCGCTGCCGAGTCCGGTTCTCGATACTCGCTGACGGTGTTGATGTATTCCCCCCAGAGGTCTGAGAGGAGTTTCTGGGTTTGCTGGCGATTTTCGGGGCTGTTGTTTTGGCGGGTAAAAGGTTCGACGGCGGCTTTGTAGGAACCGACGCGCACCACCTGCACGCCGATGCCGTATTTGTCCAGCGCCCCGTCTAAAAAGAGGGTTTGGGTCCCCAAGCCGTTGAGTTCGACGATGCCGAGGGGGTCGATGGCGACGGTATTGGCGATCGATCCGAGGTAGTATTCTCGTTCGGACCAATCGCGATCGAAAGCCAGAATCTGTTTGCCACTTTCTCGAAAGGTCTTCAGGGCCGCGCGCACTTCCCCGAGAACGGCATATCCCGTTACGCCGGGAGTCGAACTGCCTTTAATGTAGAGTCCGGTGATGCGATCGTCGGTGGCCGCTTCTTCGAGGGTTTGCACCACCGTCCGCAGGGGTAAAGTATTTATTGGTTCTCCGGATAGCGAGCGTTCGAGTGCTTCTCCGGCGGTGGATGTGGGTTGCGTATCCTGAATCGAGACCCCCAGATCTAACACCAACATCGAATCTTGCTTGACTCGGGGACCTTTTTCCGTGGAAGCCGCAGAAACGAACAAGACGATAAGCCAACCGATTCCCAAGCCACAAAAGAGTAAGAGTCCGGTGAGGGTGGCAAAGGTATATTTAAAAAAATCTCGCATAGCGATCGCGGATGATGAATGAAAGAACGGTGCGGGGCTAACTGCGGCGAGTGACGAGTTGTTGGGTTAACAGCAGGTTTGGATGATGAGGCGATCGATCGCGATCGAAGTTGTGAGATGACCGATCGCGCTTTGGATCGTCGATTGGCATTCTGAATGCCCGCGCGTTCGTCTTGATGCCCCGACTTTCATAGATTCTGTCAGTTGAGCGCGCGCGATCGCCTTCCTAGCTTCTATGGTAGCGGTTGCAGAGATTTCCCGCTTTGCAAATCTGCCAGGGTGGCGTTTCCAGTACAAAATAGAACCGTTACCAGTTCCGCCATCAACACGTCCACCAAATCGCCAACGGCGGCTTCCGATTCGGCGGCGGCTTTGAGGAAGGGAGAGGCAAAACCCGCTAAATTCGCACCCAGGGCGATCGCCTTTGCCGCATCGAGTCCGTGGCGCAATCCCCCCGAGGCAATCAGGGGAATGGTGGCGTTGGCGGCGCGAATACTGGCGATACATTCAGCCGTGGGCAATCCCCAATCGGCAAAGGTCATCCCCAATCGCTGCTGTTTGGCATCTTTGGCCCGCTGGCTTTCCACTTTCGACCAAGACGTTCCCCCCGCACCCGCAACGTCGATCGCCCGTACTCCCGCCTCTATCAGCCGTTGGGCCATCCTCGCAGAAATGCCGTTTCCCACTTCTTTGGCAATGACGGGCACGGGAAGTTTTTTGCATAAAATTGCAATTTTGTCAAGTAACCCTGCAAAATTCGTGTCGCCGTGGGTTTGCACGCATTCTTGCAAGGGATTGAGGTGGAGAATCAGCGCGTCGGCGGCGAGCCAATCGACCACTCGCTGGCATTGCTCGATGCCATAGCCGTAGTTGAGCTGCACCGCTCCCAAATTGGCAAAAATAACGGCATCCGGAGCAATTTCTCGCACCGCAAACGTCGAGTGTAATTGGGGATTTTCCACCGCCACCCGCTGAGACCCGACCCCCATGGCAATTTTATAGTGTTGGGCGATCGCCGCGAGCCGGTAGTTAATCGTTTGCGCCAACTCCGTCCCCCCCGTCATCGAAGAAATCAGCAAGGGTGCGCCGAGGGTTTTCCCGAAAAACTCGGTGGTGATATTAATTCGATCGCGATCGAGTTCTGGCAAACAGCAGTGAGTAAAGCGGTATCGTTCGAGTCCGGTGGTCTGCTGCCGAAATTCCACATCATCTTCCAGACAGATTTTCAGATGGTCGGCTTTGCGGTTTTGGGTTTCGCCAGCCATTTCGGCCAGAACGCGATCGCTCATAGGGATTCGAGGAGAGTGAAGAGAGATTTCTAGGATACCGCGTGGGGGGATTTGGGAGATGGGGGAGATGGGGGAGCAGGGGAGGCTGGGGAGGCTGGGGGAGAGTGAAACTTTGAAATCTCGTTCAACCTAAAAAAGGGCTTGCGTCAATTGTGAAAAGCATTCCCTTGTCTAGAGATAGGGAGACGCGGGGATGAGGGAGATGAGCTGCGCTCGAATGTGTATTGGCAAAGGTTAAAATAAACAATCGCTTGTCAAGTCTGAGGTGTTGTGTCAAAGTCTGCAAACTTTTCCGAGCTTGACGCCATGAAGTAGCGCATCAACTCAGTTTGTTTGCCTAGCTTCAGAATCCCCCTTACTTCAGTCGGGGGAGTATGTCAATTTTTCTGGTAACGACTCGATACCTCTCGTCCTGCATTCATTCTCCGTCCCTCATCTCCCCGCGTCCGGAGCGTCTCCGCGTCACCTCTTCCCCCTCCTTCCCCAATGACATCCATTTCTCAATCAGAACCGCCATTACCGCCGTGGGAGACGTTACCCACGATGTACGATTTGCCGAGCGAAAATCCCGAGGAACCCGGCTTGCCAGACGAATTTCACTTTCTCCAACCGCTATTGCTGTATCTAACCTTTTTGCCTACCACTTGGGATTCCCAATGGGTTTACAGCGCGGCGGATCTCAATCTTTACTACGACGTGCAGCATCCCCAGTGGTACAAGCGTCCCGATTGGTTTGGCGTGGTGGGGGTTTCTAAACTCTATCGCGATGGGGATTTGCGCTTGAGTTACGTCACTTGGCAAGAACGAGCCAATCCGTTTGTGGTGGTGGAGTTGTTGTCGCCGGGAACGGAAGGGGAAGATTTGGGACAAACGCAGCGGGAAATCGATCGACCTCCGACTAAATGGGAGGTATACGAGCAAATTTTACGGGTTCCCTATTACATTATCTTCAGTCGATACACCGATCGCTTGCAGGGATTTCGCTTGGCAGGAGGTCATTACGAACCGATGGATTTAACTGACGGACGGCTTGCCATGCCGGAGTTGGGATTGAGTCTGGGAACTTGGCAGGGTCGCTTTCAAAGTATCGATCGCTTGTGGTTGCGATGGTTTAGTTTAGAGGGGGATTTGATTCTGCATCCGGAAGAAGAGGTGAATGCAGTCCAGCAAAAAGCCGATGCAGCGAACCAACGCGCCGAACGATTGGCCCGCGCGCTAGAAGAATTGGGGATCGATCCCGAGCAAATCGATCGCAACCCTTAAGGGAGACAAGAAGGACACGGTGACGCGGTGACGCTCCGGACGCGGAGAGAAGAGGAGGTGAGGGAGGTGAGGGAGAGAGTGAGTATTCCCCATTACTCAATCATTCTGGGCGTGCTCGAACTCGTACACGTAAAACAACCGACTCAATCGCTTTAACAAATACCCCACGATTGCCAACAAAATTGACCCGACAACTGCCGCAATCGTCAATCCAGAAGTCCCTCCCGAATTGAGCATTACCCCTAAACCGAAACAGGCAATTGCCGCCAGATAGGCCGCTGCCGACAGTCGATGTACCGACTGCCCATAAATTGTAATATTAGCCGATCGCCTGGAGGTATTCCGATCGGGTTAGCTCTCGGAGGTTTGGGTAGCTTGAGGAGCTAAATTTTCTCCCGTTGCTCCCAGGAAAACTCGATCGGGCGCATATCGTATATGAGGAATGCAGAGATTTATGGAGCGTTCGGCAGTTTTTAACTCGATCGAACCTTCAATCGCCTACAATAGCAGCTTTAGGCTATTTGCAATCGCAGTCAATATTTCAACCGCTCGATCGAAATGTGGTCAGATCGGGTCGCTGAATCTTCCGCTGTTGGACATTGACTCGAGTACTGTCGCCGCCGTCATCGAGATGAAAACGACACATCCAACACTGACACCAGAACTCACAATCTACCAAGGAGAACACATCCATGACCCAGCAAAGCCCCGATCGCATTATTATTTTCGATACCACCCTGCGCGATGGCGAACAGTCCCCCGGCGCGACCCTGAACGTTGAGGAAAAACTGGCGATCGCCCGCCAACTGGCTCGATTGGGGGTGGATGTCATCGAAGCGGGGTTCCCCTATGCGAGTCCGGGGGATTTTGAAGCGGTCTCGAAAATTGCCCAGAGCGTTGGAACTGCTGATGGACCGACAATTTGCGGTTTGGCCCGCGCGTCCAAAAAAGATATCGAAGCGGCCGGGAAAGCCCTGCAAGATGCCGCGCGGGGTCGGATTCATACGTTTATTGCCACCTCGGATATTCACCTCGAGTACAAACTCCGGAAAACCAGAGAAGAGGTATTAGCCATCGTCCCGGAAATGGTCGCTTATGCCAAAACCTTCGTGGATGATGTGGAATTTTCCCCGGAGGATGCGGGCCGTTCCGATCCCGAATTTTTGTACCAGGTCCTGGAAACAGCGATCGCCGCCGGGGCAACCACTGTCAACATTCCCGATACCGTCGGCTACACCACTCCCAGCGAGTTCGGGGCGCTGATTCGGGGGATTAAAGAGAACGTTCCCAATATCGATCGCGCCATCATTTCCGTCCACGGACACAACGACCTCGGTCTGGCGGTGGCGAACTTCCTCGAAGCGGTGAAAAATGGGGCGCGGCAGCTCGAATGCACCATCAACGGCATCGGCGAACGGGCGGGAAATGCTGCCCTCGAAGAGTTGGTGATGGCCCTGCACGTCCGCCGACAGTATTTCAATCCCTTCTTCGGACGACCTGCCGAATCAGAAGCACCGCTGACCCAAATCGATACCCAGCAAATCTACAAAACCTCGCGCCTGGTATCGAGTCTGACGGGAATGTCCGTGCAGCCGAATAAAGCCATTGTCGGGGCTAATGCCTTCGCCCACGAGTCGGGGATTCACCAAGATGGAGTCCTCAAGCACAAACTCACCTACGAAATTATGGACGCGCAGTCCATCGGCTTGACGAACAATCAAATCGTCTTGGGCAAACTCTCGGGCCGTCACGCCTTCCAAACTCGCCTGGCGGAATTGGGATTCGAGCTATCGGAAACGGAACTCAACAACGCCTTCCTCAAGTTCAAATCCTTTGCCGATAAGAAAAAGGAAATCACCGATTGGGATTTAGAATCGATCGTCAAAGACGAAATTCAGCAACCCCCGGAACTGTTCCGCTTGGAGTTGGTACAGGTCTCCAGCGGCGATAACGCCCGCCCCACCGCCACGGTGACCCTGCGCACCCCGACAGGCGAAGAACTCACCGACGCGGCCATCGGCACGGGGCCGGTGGATGCGGTTTACCGAGCGATTAACCGGGTGGTGAACGTGCCTAACGAGTTGATTGAATTTTCCGTCCAGTCGGTAACGGCGGGGATCGATGCTCTCGGGGAAGTGACGATTCGCCTGCGCCATAACGGGCGAGTCTTTTCCGGTCACGCGGCGAATACCGATATCATCGTCGCCTCGGCCCACGCCTACACCAACGCCCTCAATCGGTTGTACGGTTCGCTGGAAAACGAATCGGAGAATGTGGTGAAAGCGACGGCAACCTTGTAGGGCCCAAACGTTAGCCGATCGCGATTCGGTTCGATTTTCGGTTCGATAAGAAGCAAGCGGGTGTACGGGCCCGCTTTTTTCATTCTCTTTGCCGATCGAAAAATTGTCTGTGGGAATTTCCTTCGATCTCAATTCGTTGATAAAATTTCGATTGTCAAAGTTCGCTCTCCATTCGCAAGCACTAATCAAAATTTCCAGATGGCGCGACCCTGGAGAACCGCACCGCGACCTTGACCGATATCTCATTGCTAACCCCAACTGCGAATCTTGCGATTTGCCGTTCTGGGTGAATATTTTCCCGGTTGTAACGGGGAACTGAGCTTTGAGCGCTCGTTTTGCCAGCATTCACGAACGACCGTCAGCCGTTCGCTTCAACGGAGTTCGATGAGCCGACGATCGCGCTTCGGACTCTCGCAGATCGGGTATTCTCAGCCAATACGAGAGAAGCAAAATTCAACGAATATTTGTTTCGTTCAAAAGCCGAATGTCCCTTGCTGACAGATGAATGCTTACCTCGTTTTTTTCACGATCTCCCCATTCTCTGATGACCTCTACCAATCTCCATTCCCTACCCGATGCACGAGATTTATTTGACGTTCGCACGAAAATCTTGCAGCATACCAATCCACTGCGAGCCAAAATTTTAGTTTTTTCTGTGGTGTATCGACCCTTCGATTTCACTCCGCAAAATTGGATGGCGCTCAAATCCAAAGAGTTTTACGATTTGCTCAAACGTTTGCGATCGAATTTTGAAACCTTTGTCGAACTTGAAGGTCAGTTATACGAAACGGCCCGAAATATTGAAACGAACGAAGACGATCGCCATTCGGAAACTGCGCGAATTGTGGCAAAATACGCCCAGCGTTTGTATGACGATATCTCTACATCGGATCTGTCTGCCTCGGAAATCGAACCCGAACCTTCGGAATTTGGTGAAGATGATGATGAGACTCAACTATTCGATATCGAGAATTCGGAGGTGGCATGGGAAGATACGCAGCTTGAAGTCGACCCCAATTCTCAAGAATTAGAAAACCGAGATAAATCTCTATTTTCGGTTGATTTGGAGTCGAGTTTAGAGACGAGTCAACCTATTTCTTATGTAGAGATTGGCAACAGCGAAACGAATTCTCAATTGAGCTATGATGATTCGGAACCGATTTCGGAACTTGCTGGTGCGGATGAGTCTCAAGAAAGCGCGATTATTTTCGATCGAAACCTAGAATTCACCGAGCAGAGTATTGACTTTGAGAGTGTCGATCGCATCGAAAATTCTAGCTTTGAGGGAATAATCGAGAGTAGCCCTCCGGCTGAGGATATTTTTAAAATTGCCGATCGAGTCGCCGATTCCCTCTTCCGAAAAATGAATTTGGAAGAGGAAATTCAAAACTTAGTCAATCAACAAGTCAAAGACGCAACTCTCGCCTTTCAAAATACGTTATCGGAAGTGGAAAGTCGATTGGAAGATACGTTGAGTAACGAGCCGAATGTTGAAGGGTTATTCCTCAAGTATCAAGCCCTGCAAATGCTAACGGATAAACTCCAATCTCATCTGGGTACGATTAAAGAAATTTTGGTTCAACAAGAACGGGCTTTAATCTCTTCAGATCGCGACAATAGCAACGCCGATTTGCGAGTGACCGATGATATGTCAGAAGCTTCGGAAATTGACGATCGACCGACAACGGGCGCATCTGAACTTTTGCCGCCCAAAGCATTTATCGATCGGCTCGACCTGGCTCTAAAAAGTCGTAACATCACCACGATGGGAACTGTCAAAAAAGCCTGCTTGTATATTAGCTTTGAAGGCGATCGAGAACTCAATCCCGACAAGATTTTGGCATTCGTGAAAAAAAAGATCGTAGACTTAAACTTGGATCTCGATTCGATCGAGCGAATTAAAGTGCGCGGGCGAACTCGAGGCAATCCTAATCCAGATTGGACGGAAATTATTTATCCCTAGTGATTGATTTCTAGCTTACGTTCGATCGATGTATCGATCGAACGTTGGACGTTTTATTCCAAGTTTTATTGATTACATTCAATCTTAATTAAATCGATCGTGAATGCCAACGAATTACGACAACGACATGAAGCCGGCGAAATGGATTTTACCGGGGTCAACCTGCGGGGGGCAAACCTCGATGGGATCGAATTGCTCGGCGCGAATCTCGGCGGTGCTGACTTGCAATCGGCGAGTCTAGTTTTTGCCTATTTGAGTCGAGTGGGTTTGGGGAATGCCAATCTCTCCCACGGAAAATTGAGCGGTATTAATTTGTATCAGTCGGACTTGCGGCAAATCGACCTCAGCGATGCGGATTTACACGGGGCGAACTTGCAAGGGTCTGACTGTCGCAAGGCAAATTTAGCCCTGGCGAACCTGCTCGATGCCAACCTCAGCAAAACCGATTTGCGCAATGCCAACCTCAGCGGCGCGTGTCTGCGGGGGGCTTGTTTGCGCGGGGCGAATCTGCGGTACGAAAAGCGGATGTACGAACCGGTGAACCTGCGGGGGGCGAACTTGCGCAATGCCGACTTGCGCGATGTCAACCTCACCCATGCCGACCTGACGAAAGCGGATTTGACCGGGGCGAACCTGAGTCATTGCAACTTGCGCGGGGCCAAACTCACCCGAGCGATCTTAAATCGGGCGAATTTGAGTAATGCGGTGATGACGCAAACTCATTTGAGCGAGATTCAAGCGATCGAAACTAATTTTGGTGGGGCTTTGGTGGCGAGTTCCAAACTCAAAGAAGCCAACTTGCAAAAAGCCAACCTGCACTTAACCAATTTGGTGAGAACCGATTTGAGTCGCGCGGATTTGCGGGAGGCGAATTTAAGGGAGGCAGATTTACTCGAGGCCAATCTAGCCAAAGCCAACCTTGCCGGAGCGAATTTGAATGCGGCGAACTTATTCGAGGCCGACTTGAGTTTGACCAACTTAAAGGGGGCGAACCTGTCTCGGACGACGATGCCCGATGGGGAAATCCACGATTGATGGTTTGCGCCCAAAACTGTAAGGATTCAGGTTCCATTTGAGATCTGGCTGGGGTAACAATGAGCAGGGGCGGGTTTTGACTTTCAAATTTGGGCAAGTCTCCCAAGATATTGCTAAACCCGCCCTTACATCGTTTTTCCTCGTACATGACACCTGAATGCTTACCCAAAACTGGTTTACTCGAAAGGTTTTATCGATATGAAGAGTTAGATGACTATTTCGCAAAACCACCAATTTAAATAGCATTTGATATTATTAATATCTATCGATTAACGGAGGTATCCAGTGCTTAAGAATACTCTAAATTTAGTCTCGTCGTTGATGGCAATATTCCTGCTGTCAGCGTGTTCGAGAATGAATGACAATCCTTCCGCACAAAAGACGAATGGCAACGCAGAGGAAGCCCGATCGGATGTTTCTGTAAAGCATTGCTTTCGAGAAGAAACGGGTAGTGGTGAGTTTGTGGATGTTCTTGAATTAGCGATCGAAGAGACGGGCGATCGGGCAACGGGTTACTATAACTGGCTCCCCGCCCGAAAAAGTCAACGAACGGGTGAATTTAGGGGTTCGATCCGGGAAAATATAGTGAGTGCCGATTATGAATATATACAGGAAGGAACTTCAGGAACAGAAACAATTGAGATCGTCCTCGAGGAGACACAAGCTGTCGTCAGAGGGGGTCCTATTTCACTTGGACTAAACGCTGAAGTTCCGCGAATTAATTGTTAAGCTTATGGCAATAGGTGAATGCAATTGTGGAGCAGTAGCATTCGAGATCGCGACTAATATTTCGGATGTGTATATTTGTCACTGTTCGATTTGTAGGCGATCGACGGGTAGTAATGGAATTGCTGTTGTCGTTATAAGAAATGAAGATTTTCGCTGGGTTAGAGGCGAAAAACTCATCAATACTTGGCAAAAGCCCGGTCATGATTGGCAAACTAGCTTTTGCAAAAACTGTGGCTCATCTTTACCGGGTGCTAATGATGATTTAAGAACGTACGTTCCTGCTGGGTTGATTATAGAGGGTGATGAAAATCTTCAAGTCGCTCATCATATATGGGTGAATTCCAAAGCAACTTGGGATGAGATTGGCGACAATGGTAAACAGCACCCCCAAGCATTCGGGGATTAGGATAACCTAAGTTTGAATGCATCGTACTTTCTGCGTAGACTTGTCATATAGCAGTCACCACTTTGCTTAGGACAACGCCAGATAGTTGTGTAATTAACCCAAAGTCTTTCCCCCGAAGCCTCCGTTTCCCACCTTCACTAGTGTCCTAATTGCTAGGCGCGACGGCTTTCTAGCGGGGACATTGGGGGTGAATCGCTCCCCCTTCGCACAGATAGGTAATGCGATCGGCATCGAGATTTTTGACGTTGGAGAAGTCCACTCCTTGCATCAAGGTAAATTGCAAAGAATCGGACGATCGCTCGATAAACTCATCCACGTTGCGCGCGCCGGAGGCGATAAATTTCACCCCTTGAAAATCAGCCCCATCCACATTCGCGCCGCGCAAGTCCACAAAGCTCAAATCGGCATTTTGCAGGTTTGCCCCGCTCAAATTCGCCCCGCTCAAATTTGCCCCGATCAGATTCGCCGAACTCAAATCGGCATTTTCTAAGTCGGCCCCTTTCAAGTTTGCCGCCGAGAGATTGGCTTCTTGCCACTGGGACTGGCGCAGGTCGGCGTTTTCGAGCAGGCTACCTTCGGCATTCGCCCGACCCAAACTCGCCCCGAGGAACGATACTCCCGTGAAATTGGCTTGGGTCAAATCCGCCCCCGTGAGGCTGGCGCGATCGAGTCGGGCATTTTGGAAGTTCGCCCCGATGGCTTGGGCGCTGCTGAGGTTTGCCCCGTTCAAACTCGCCCCCGATAAGTTGGCCCGATCGAGATTGGCTTGCATCAGGTTGGCGCGGTTGAGCAGCGCCCGCGAGAGGACGGCTTCTGACAAATCTGCGGCTTCTAAATTCGCCTCGCTCAAATCGGCGATCGCATCGTCGAAGGTCTCGAAGCGTCCGTCTTCCCCCGGCCCGTAAAAGTTACTGCCCTGCAAGCTGGCGTGGGTGAGGGTCGCGCCGAGTAGGCGAATTCCCGCTAGGTTCGCCCCGTCGAGTACTAGGGTAAACTCATCTTCGGCCGATCGCCCTAAATCCGTGCGACTCAGATCGACTCCGGGGATTTGACCGCTATGGATGGTGAGGAGTTTGGCGATCGCCCGTTGGGTGGCGCGCAATCGACGGGCGATCGTCGCTTTTTCAGGAGAATCCCCCTCGTACTCCATCGCCTCGAGATCGTTTTTCAGGGCTTGATTGAGTTGTCGCAAGTCGTTGAGGGCATTCGGTCCGGTCATCACCAAGGCTTGTTGCGTCGCCTCGATGAGGGGGGGTTCGGTTTCTTGACCCAACAGCGCCACCAGGAGGGGAATCGCGCGGGGATCGTCGATCGCCCCCAAGGCCAAAATCGTGCTGCGGCGTTCGTCGGGAACGTTATCTTGGGTGGGGGTGAGCTTGCCGACCAAATCGAGGAACATTTGGTTGTTCTGCTCTTTAGAGTCCCGCAGGCTTTCTTGTTCTTGGATGTACACCTGGGTGGCGACGAAGGTTCCCAAAACGGCGGCGACCACCAGCCCCGTCAGCGTCAGTAAGGTGGTTCCCGGATATTGGCGCATCCATCCCCACAAACCGGGGGCAGTGGGTGGGTTTTCCGATTGGGGAGAAAGGACGATCGCCGCGATCGCTTCGTTTTCCTCGACTTCCGTCCACCGACGGCGAGAACGCCACCAGTTCGGCTTGCTCCAGCGCAGGGGTTGGGTGGCGCGGGGGTTGCCCGAATAGCCGTTTCTCGATCCGGTTGCCGAGGTTTGGGCGGCATCGAGAACGTAGGTTCCGGCGATCCGATCGTGCAGGGTGCGACCTTGGGCGTGGAACCGGGCCAGCAGACCGTCGGCCGCCAGCAGCAATCCCACCAACCCCGAAAGGATGCCCAATCCCGGAAACGCCCCGCTAAAGCGCCAGATGAGATAGGCAACGCCGAAGACCAAGCTCCAGCGACCCACCCCTTCGCGCACTAGAACCCGGACGAGGGTCGGTGGCATTCCGGCGGCCGTCACCACTTGCACCCCCAACCAGCGCTTGGGTGAGGTTTGACCCCGTTGACTGAGGAGATAGAGCTGCCAACCCCCGATAGCGACGGGCAGAACCAGCGCCCCCGACCAAAATAAGTTGGTGAGGGGAGAAACGCGGCGCTCGGGTTCTAGGGTGGGAAGGGCGAGGGTTTGGACGATCGCTTCTTCGACTTTGCCTAACGCGCTGTTGATAGGAACCGGTTCGCCAATGGCTTGAGACTTGGCGTAAACTCCCAACCCAAACGGAACCAGGGCACTCGCCGCCACGATCGAAATTTCGAGAACGAAAGCCCCCCCGCGCCGTGCCAAAAGGGGCAACTGCCGGATTCGTAAAAACCGCGACGGTGAAGAATGATAGATGCCACTTTCGGTGGTTGGGTTAGCCATTGGAGTCTCGTTTAGGGTTCGCTATCTTCGACGCTCGGAGTCGAGATAAACTTATAAACTATGTACCCGAATACCCCCAATAAGGCAATACTCAGGAGGAAGTTGACGATTTTGATCAGGGTGACGATCGCTGAAAATCCGACAAAAGCAACGGCTAAGACGACGAGAATTTGAGCTTCTTTGGGGAGGCGTTTGAGGGCGTTTAAGCTGCGATCGAAGAACTGGAGGAGGGTTCCGGTGTTGAGTTGGGAGTAAAAGGGTTGGGTGGGGTTCGTTTCCAGATCCGGGTCGAATGGCGGGCGATCGTGAGGATACATATTCTTGAGTTTGGCGATTGCAAGGACGTGCCATCACATGATATCGCGTCTGGTTTGGGAGCTGGGATGGGGAGGTGAGGGAGATGAGGGAGGTGAGGGAGATGGGGGAGAATGAATGCAAAATTAAAAATTAAAAATTAAAAATTAAAAAGGCAAAATTCTCCTTGTCCCCTTGTCTCTTCCTCTCCGCGTCTCCGCGTCTCCGCGTCTCCGCGTCATCTCCCACTCCCCCTGTCTACCCTCAAAAGTAGATATCCCCCTTTCCACGTCTTTTGCATTGGGTCAGAGCTATAAATTTAAATAGTCGGAATTCTTATGTATTCTGGCTTTCACCGTTTTCTAGATTGGAACTTGTCCTCGGTTTACCTCCTTTATCTCTGCGAATTTGCGTTTTCGTGCCTCAATTTGACCGATACTGCGTCGATTTGACGCTTGAAACCCTTGCTCTGTCTGGTCTCTCAGACGAGGCCCCTACTGATTGGGTTAAATCAGATTAGTTGGAAACGCCTGTGCAGGCCAGGTTGCAGTCTTGCTGGCACTTTACCCTACTGATTGGGTTAAATCAGATTAGTTGGAAACTTTCAAGAGATTCGCCAAAGTTTACGGCTAATTCAAACCCTACCGATCGGGTTAAATCAGATTAGTTGGAAACATCCAACAAGAAAGCTTGCCGGGGAAAATCTCCTCAGCAAGCTTTTTTAGTATTCAGTTTTTTGGAATCTTACTTTTAACAAGGAAGAGCACTTTCAAAAAGCGCTCTCCCTTGCATTCTCATCAAGCTCTAACCACTACACCTTTGCCAAAACTTTCTTCTTCGAACTCGCACTCGACTCCGACAACTTACTCAAAATCGCATTCACGTTTTGTTTGGCATCGCCGAAGAGCATTTGGGAATTATCTTTGTAGAACAAAGGATTGTCCACCCCCGCATAACCGCTGGCGAGACTGCGTTTCATCACCACCACGTTCGCGGATTTCCACACTTCCAACACCGGCATTCCGGCGATCGGACTGGTGGGGTCTTCCATGGCGCTGGGGTTCACCGTATCGTTGGCCCCAATCACCAGCACCACGTCGGTTTCGGGGAAATCGTCGTTAATCTCGTCCATTTCCAGAACGATGTCGTAGGGCAGATTCGCCTCGGCGAGCAACACGTTCATGTGTCCGGGCAAGCGTCCGGCAACGGGGTGAATCCCGAAGCGCACGTTCACGCCGCGATCGCGCAGAATCTTCGTCACCTCAGAGACACCATGCTGGGCTTGGGCAACGGCCATCCCGTATCCGGGGGCAATAATCACGCTTTTGGCATTTTCGAGCAGTTCCACGGTTTCTTCGACGGTGGTAGCCGTGGCTTCGCCGACAATTTGCGTGCCGCCACCGGCTGCCGCCCCTTCCGTCGCGCCGAAGCCGCCGAGAATGACGCTGAAGAACGAGCGGTTCATCGCCTTGCACATGATGTAGCTGAGGATCGCCCCGCTACTACCCACCAGCGCCCCGGTGATAATCAGCAGGTCGTTAGAAAGCATGAATCCGGCTGCGGCTGCGGCCCAACCGGAGTAGCTGTTGAGCATGGAAATCACCACGGGCATATCCGCACCGCCAATCGCCAGCACGAGATGCAAGCCCAACACGCAAGCGATCCCGGTCATAATCAGTAGGGAAGTCAGTCCATCTTCCGCGCCCACGAATCGAACGCCCAACCAGACAGAAGCCCCCAACATGGCTAAGTTGAGAAAGTGGCGCGCGGGTAGCATCAGAGGCTTGCTGCCCAGAATTGCCCGCAGTTTACCGAAGGCGATAATCGATCCGGTGAAGGTAATCGCCCCGATGAACACGCCGATAAAGATTTCGATCTCGTGGATGGTGGCTTCAGAACCCACCAAGGTGGGATCGGGTTGCAGGTAGTTGGCAATCCCCACCAAAACGGCCGCCAATCCCACGAAGCTGTGGAGAATCGCCACCAGTTCCGGCATCGAAGTCATCGCCACGCGGCTGGCAACGATCGCCCCAATTATCGCACCGGGGAGAATCATCGCCGCTAGGGTGGAGTACCCCGTCACCGTCGCACTACATGCCGTGGCGACAAAGGCGATCGACATCCCCGCGATGCCGAAAATATTACCTTGACGGGCGGTTTCCTGGTTGGAAAGTCCCCCCAAGCTGAGGATAAATAAAGCACTGGCCGCAATATACGCGACGGTAATTAAATTACTTGACATCTTTTCTACTTTGTCAAACTGCTTGTGTGTCGTATTCGGCGATCGAATTCGATCGCCGCCAAACCTACTTCTGGAACATCTTCAGCATTCGCTGAGTGACCAGGAAACCGCCAGCAATATTAATCGTTCCCACCAAAATCGCCAAGGCCCCAAGAATCGTTGTCGGCGAACTCAACGGTCCGGAAATTTGTAGCATCCCGCCGAGGATAATAATCCCGCTAATGGCGTTGGTAACGCTCATCAGGGGCGTGTGCAGGGCGGGTTTCACGTTCCAAATCACCTGCCAGCCCACGAAACAAGCCAATACGAACACGGTGAAGTGAGACAAGAACGACGACGGCGCGCCGATGCCAATGCCAACCAGGGCAACTCCGGCGAGAACCATCCACAACCAGCCGCCACCGCTCGATTCTTCTTCCTCAACTGCCGCCACCACTTTCGGTTCCGGTTTCGGCGCGGGGGCGGGAGGGGGCGTATTGGGTTTGGGGGCGGGCCAAGTGACTTCTCCGGTGTGGAGAACCAGTGCCCCACGCACCACTTCGTCTTCAAAATCGACTTTGTAGTTTTCCGAACCGCCCATATCTTTGAGGAGATGGCAGAGGTTCGTACCGTAGAGTTGGCTCGATTGAGCGGCCATCCGGCTGGGCAAATCCGTCAACCCGACGATGGTCACGCCGTTGTAGCTGTAGATTTCCCCCGGCTTGGTGACGGCGCAGTTACCCCCCTGTTCGGCGGCCATATCCACCACCACCGAACCATCTTTCATGCTCGATACCATTTCTTCGGTAATCAGCAATGGGGCGGGTTTGCCGGGAATCAGGGCGGTGGTGATGATGATATCCACTTCTTGGGCCTGTTCGGCAAACAGCGCCATTTCTGCCTCGATGAACTCTTTGCTCATCACCTTAGCGTAACCGCCCTGTCCGGTACCGTCTTCCTCAAATTCGAGTTCGAGGAATTCCGCCCCCAGGCTTTCTACCTGTTCTTTGACCACGGGACGGGTATCGAAGGCGCGGACGATCGCTCCTAAGCTGCGTCCGGCCCCAATGGCGGCGAGTCCGGCAACGCCAGCCCCGATCACCATCACTTTGGCGGGGGGAACTTTCCCGGCTGCGGTAATTTGTCCGGTAAAGAAGCGCCCGAACTGGTTCGCGGCTTCCACCACCGCCCGGTATCCGGCAATATTCGCCATCGAACTGAGGGCATCCATCTTCTGCGCCCGAGAAATCCGGGGGATGGCATCCATCGCCAGAACCGTGGCTTTGCGCGCGGCGAGGCGATCGAGCAATTCCTTGTTTTGCGCGGGCCAAATAAAGCTAATCAGGGTTCCCCCTTCTTTGAGCAATTCCGACTCGTGTTTGCCTAAATCGGGATGCTCTTGGGGAGGGCGCACCTTCAGGACGATATCGGCGCTTTCCCAAAGGCTGGCGGCATCGGGGAGGATTTCGCAGTTGACTTGGCGGTAGGCTTCGTCAGAAAAGTTGGCCGCTGCACCCGCCCCAGATTCGAGCAGTACGTCGAAGCCGTATTTTTGCAGCACTTTAGCGGTCTCGGGGGTGGCGGCTACCCGACATTCACCGGGAAACACTTCTTTGGGAACGCCCACTTTCAAGCGGGTTTTCTGTTCGGGGGTTGCGGGTGCGGCAACCTCTCTAGGAGGGGCTACGGTCATACTATCTCCTTGATGGTATTGGGATTGCAGTTTACATTTCTGACACGACAGAGACTCGATCGAAGTGAACGTTTAGCTTTTTATCTTGTAAGCTTTCTGCACGGGCGATCGAGCAACGCTACTTCACGCATCCAAACTTAAATCGAACTCGAGATCGGTTTGTTGGAGGTCAATTTATCGTTTGCAGCAGGCGTGAGACGTGAGTGTTTCGATGTAAGGTTCGTTCGATACCAAAAACGTTGATGGTTGATGTATCTATTAGTTCGGTGTTATTAGCGCGATTGGCGTACTAGTAGGGTCTAAGTTACGTTCAAATATGACGCTCGTTCTTTCTGCATCCTATGCCGATCCCCAAAAGTCGATCGATATCTTCAACTTGTCTTAATCTCTATTGGGGTATTGCTGACATCAATCCTAAAAAAGATAAATTTTAGTTGTCGTTTATAAACTTCGATCGCGTTTTGTGAAGTGAATTTGAAGAAAGTTTTAAGTTATCTCGATTCAGTCTAATTATCGAGTATTAACCGGCTTAGCGCTTATAGGTTAACACTTCTAGGCTGATGATGCCAGTTGTCAGTTCTAGATTTTCCCAGCTTTTTATGTCTCGAAACCCTGGAGAGCGGGGAAGTTGAGAAAAAGCGATCGATTCGCGAATTTCGACTCAACACTCATCGAAAAAACGAGAACCTACAGCCCATTTTCCAAAACTTCTTGAATCGTAAACTCGGAAACATATCCCTTATAAATATCCGAGAAATCAACGCAAACTTTTAAGATTTTACCGGCCATCGACGCGGAAACATGGGAGCGATCGTCCGCCTTGACCAGATAAATTGCACCCAACCCTTCTTTGAGAGCCTCTTTGCCCAAATCGTCCACGCAAACCCCATCGATCGCATCGGCAATTTTCTTGAGTCCGAACCGTTCGACGCGCTCTAATACTTCTTCATTGCAGCCCGAAAAGCTGTCCCAATCGACTTCCAATGGTATCTGAGTCCCCGTCTTTTTGGCCAGCGCGGCTTCGTAAGCGGGTATCGTCTGGTTCTGCAACTGGTGAATGATGCGCTTTTCCCTTAGTCCCACGATCGATCCGTCCACCCGATTTGATACATTAGTTAATGCTTAAGTCGATAACTTGCAGCCGATAACTTCAAGTAAGGGCAACCTTGCTTTCAGAGCTAATCATACCATTTCCCAACATGACATCCACCCTCAAGACGATCGAAACTCGGTTTGACGATGCTCTGGCCGCAGCCTTCGGGGACGAACTCGCCGGAACCGACTCCCTCATTGCCCCCGCGAGCAATCCCCGCTTTGGCGACTACCAGTCCAACGTCGCCATGTCCCTCACCAAACGCCTCAAACAAAACCCCCGCGCGATCGCCCAACAGATTATCGATCGTCTCGAGATTGCCGACCTCTGCCAACCTCCCGAAATTGCCGGCCCCGGCTTTATCAACCTCACCCTCCAACCCGCCTACCTCGAAGCCCAACTGCAAGCGATTCAAACCGACGATCGTTTGGGAGTTGCCCCTACCCCCAATCCCCAAAAAGTGGCGATCGACTTTTCGAGTCCCAACATCGCCAAAGAAATGCACGTCGGACATTTGCGATCGACCATTATCGGCGATAGCATTGCCCGCGTCCTCGAATTTCAAGGTCACGACGTACTCCGCCTCAACCACGTCGGCGATTGGGGAACCCAGTTCGGGATGCTGATTACCTACCTGCGCGAAGCCTATCCCGATGCCCTCACCACCGCCGATGCCCTCGATATCGGCGATTTGGTCGCCTTTTACAAAAAAGCCAAACTGCGCTTCGACGAAGACGAAGCCTTTAAAGCCGCTTCCCGAGATGCGGTGGTGAAACTGCAAGCCGGAGACGAAGACACCCGCAAAGCGTGGCAACTGCTGTGCGACCAGTCCCGGCGCGAGTTTCAGAAGATTTACGATGTGTTGGATATCCAACTCACCGAACGGGGGGAATCTTTCTACAATCCCCTCTTGGCGGAAATTGTCGAAGCGCTAGAAGAAGCAGGCTTGTTAGTGGAAGACGACGGGGCCAAATGCGTTTTCCTCGAAGGCTACACCAATCGAGAAGGAAAGCCCCAACCCCTGATTATTCAAAAGTCCAACGGCGGCTATAACTACGCCACCACGGATTTGGCCGCCCTGCGCTATCGTATCGGAGAAGACGCGGCAACTCGCCTCATATATATAGTCGATGCCGGACAAAGCACCCACTTCGCCCAGGTGTTTCAGGTGGCCGAACGGGCCGGTTGGATTCCCGAGGAGGTGGAGGCGATTCACGTTCCCTTCGGTTTGGTACTCGGGCCCGATGGTAAAAAGCTGAAAACCCGCGCCGGGGAAACAGTTCGGCTGCAAGATTTACTCGATGAGGCGATCGTTCGCGCCCGGACTGACTTGGAAACTCGCCTGCAAGACGAAGAACGCACGGAAACCGAAGCCTTTATCAGCCAAGTTGCCGAAGGAGTGGGTTTGAGTTCGGTCAAATACGCCGATTTGAGTCAAAATCGTACCAGTAACTATATCTTCAGCTACGACAAAATGCTCGCCCTGCAAGGGAATACCGCCCCCTATCTCCTCTACGCCTACGTGCGAGTTCAGGGCATCAGCCGTCAGGGAAATATCGACTTTAGCAATTTGGATGAAAATGCCAAAATTCAGCTGACCCAAGAGGCGGAATTAACCCTCGCCAAGCACTTAATGAGTCTGGAAGAAGTTATCGACATTGTGGCGGCAGAATTGTTGCCCAATCGATTGTGTGCCTACCTATTTGAACTCAGCCAAAAATTCAATCAGTTCTACGAACAATGCCCGGTTTTGAAAGCTGAAGACTCCCAACAGCGCACGTCGCGATTAATCCTGTGCGATTTAAGCGCCCGGACGTTGAAATTGGGCTTATCGTTATTAGGAATTCAAGTTTTAGAACGGATGTAATTGGCGATCGCACGCCGCAGACTGCGATCGATCTCGATACAATTTAAGAAATCATAGAAGAAAATTCGGCGTGCGATCGCCCCAAACGGATATGACAGCCATCCAAACACCACCCGTTACTCCCGAAGCGACTCCCGAGGCTTCATCTGCCTCAAATCTGTGGGAAGATATTACTTTTCCCCCGAGCGAAATCGATAGCAACGAACCCCAATTGGAAACCGAAACGCATTTACGACAAATCCTCCTCTTTCTCTCCTGTCTGGAATGGTTATGGAAAGACAGAACCGATTACTATGCCGTCGGCAACCTGACGATATATTACAGTCCCAAGCAACTTAAATCGGAAGACTTTCGCGGACCGGATTTCTTCGTCGTATTGG
>JAXHUC010000044.1:0-15295 GCA_034189805.1 Cyanobacteriota bacterium | reverse complement strand
GATATCATTTATTAGACGGAAAATACGAAGATATCGAACCGAACGAACGGGGACATTTGTGGAGTCAGCAGTTACAGCTATTTTTGGGAATCCAGGAGAATTTCGTGCGCTTCTTTACTCCCGAAGGCGAACTCGTTCCCACTCCAGAGGAAGATGCGGAACGATCGCAACAACAAGCGAAAGTCGAGCGCGATCGAAATGAAAAGCTAGCAGCTAAACTGCGGGAGTTGAATATCGATCCCGATACTCTTTAATTTAATGGGTTGAAAAGATGCGATCGCTTTCTTCGATTTTCTAAATCGCACATTTTTCTGATACTATTGAAAATAGGGTAATCTAGAAAAAATGCAACGTCTTCTCAGCTTTAGTTCGGATAAGAGTTGAGACTGCATCACTAGAGCTATTTATCGAGAATTTTTAAACTTTTTCAGCAGACGATCGCATATCGAGATGGAGCGACCGGGCGGAAAAAGTATGTATAATTACGGAAACTCGATCCGCTACAATAACTATCGAAACAAATTGTCAGTGCGATCGCGGACAGAGAAAAAAGTTAAAGATTTTGTAATGTTCAAAGACTTCCGTAGAATCGCCATTCTTAGTCGCACTCATTTGCGTCTACAATACGTCGAACAAGTAATGATGTCATAAATTACCTGTCAGCGCAAGGTATTTTTCAACCAAAATAGGCGATCGACTGTACGATGAAAAATCGATTGTGGTTTCTTACCATAGAAGTCCAGTCGAATCATCACTGTTATCAGGCTAACCAGGTGCATCGATCGCCTCAATCTCTGCGGCGTTATTTCAATATGTCCGCAGTTTCGGTGCATCCTGACTGAACCAACCCACAGGGACAAAGGCATTTTCGATCGGATTTAATCCTCGATGCCATACCTCCCTAATCCATAATTTAGCAGTGATGAACCCAGACTTACCCCAAGGCCTAAAGATTCTGGTCGTGGACGACCACGACATCGTTTTAGACGGAACCCTCTCTCGCTTGAAAAAGCAGTATCCGGACGCGGAATTTCTGATTGCTCGAACGGCGCGAGAAACTCGCAACCAAATTGAGCGATCGCAACCTCATCTAGCAATTTTCGACCTTTCCATTCCGGAGGAGAACCTCGCAGAAGAAGCAAAAACCGAACATGGCATTCAAGTTTTGCGGGAAGTGATGCAACGCTATCCCGAACTGAATCTGACGGTGCAAACCACTTATGTCAAAGCCTTAAGACGCATTAAGCCGCAAATCGACAACCATCAAGGGGGCTTTACTATCGTCGATAAACAACTCCCAGGCAAGGATATGCTCGTGCGGGTGGAGTTGTCCCTACAGGGAGCAACCCATACCAAAGACTTACGGGCTTTCAGTCGCGGCAAGGAATTTCGCCCGGAGTGGATTCAAGTGCTGAAGCTGGCGTTTGAAGAAGGGTTACAGGATAAAGCCATTGCCAAACGCATTAACGTCGCCCCGCGAACGGTGTTGCACTACTGGACGAAAATTCGCGATGTTTTGGAAGTTTATTCCGAACAAGGTAAAAATCTCCGGATTCAAACCGAGATTCGCGCCCGCGAAGAGGGACTGATTGACTGACTCGTCGAGTTTATCGGGGTATTTCGATCGGGTGGGTAGTTGAATGACAGGGTAAGTATCGCCTTCGAGTTCGAGAACTGCCCATCTTGCGACTGGACATCACAGATTGAGTTGGAGAAAAACCGATCGTGCCAGATCGACGTTGGAACATTTTTAGCAGAAACTTTCGGCAGAACATCGCTCTTTGGGGCTTGCTGCCGGGAACCTTCGCTATTGCCTTGATTGTGGTGGCGCGAATGACGGGAATGCTGGAATCGTTCGAGTTGAGGACATTCGATCTGTTGTTGCGCCTGCGTCCGGTCGAAATAATAGACGATCGAATCTTACTCGTTGGTATTGATGCCGAAGATATTGACAGAATTGGCACGTATCCGATTCCCGACAAGAACCTCGCCCAACTCATTGAGCACTTACAGACTTACCAGCCTGCGGTGATCGGTCTCAATATCACTCGAGAACTACCCGTCGAACCCGGTCATGCCGAACTGATGAAGGCATTTGCCAAATACGAAAATCTGATTGCGATCGAAAAAGTTTTACCGCCAAAAATCCTGCCACCAGAAGAATTACCATCGACACAACTGAGCTTCAACGATTTTCCGCTCGATCCAGATTTCCACGGACGACGGCAATACTTGGGTATTCCCACCCCTAAAGAATACAAGTTTTCTCTCTCTTTGCGCTTAGCTGAAGTCTATTTAGCACGCAAGGGATTGATGCTCGATAACGGTGTTCGCGACCCCAGCGCCATGCAATTTGGAGAGGTCGAACTGCCGCGCTTGTATCCTCATTCGGGAGCTTATATGGGAGTGGATGACGGTGGCGTACAAGTTTTACTCAATTTCCGCAGCAGTCCCCAGCCATTTCGCACCGTATCCATGCAGGAGATCGAAACCGGAGAAGTCAAACCAGAATGGATTCGCGATCGCATCGTCATTATCGGCATCACCGATCCCAATTTTCAAAGCTTTGTTACGACCTCGGCAATAGCAAATACCTCTGGCAAGATTGGCGGGACAGAGTTTCAAGCTCATGCTGTCAGTCAAATTCTCAGTGCAGTCCTTGACGGACGCTCGATGTTGCAAGTTTGGTGGGAAGGGTGGGAATATTTGTGGATTGTCGGCTGGGGATTGGGTGGGATGGCGATCGGCTATCGAACTCGATTGTTGCGGCAAAATGTGTTGGGGATGGCGATCGCAAGTATCAGCCTTCTTGGCGTGAGTTATGTAGTAATTTACTACAGTTGGTGGATTCCCTTGGTACCTCCACTCTTAGCATTCTTATTTGGAAATTTAATATGCACGACATTTGTTGCCTATGACAAAGTATTGAGACTGATAATTCGAGAACAACAGGAAAAACAAACAATCGAGCAAACATTCAAAAAAACAATCGAGCAAACATTTAACATTATTCACAACGGACCCCTGCAAACGTTAGCCACAATTTTAATGCGGACTGATGATGGGAACTTATCATCCACTCAATTTTTTTCGGAACTAGAGAAGCTCAATAGAGAAATACGGGCCGTAGGCGATCGCTTAGAAAAACAGGTTCCGACTCAAAAAAGTTTTCATTTGGGAAGCCAGTTGACTCTCAATTTAGATCGACCCATAGATGAACTATTTTATGAAATCTATAGTAATACCTTAGATCGCGATCTTGCCTATTTTGAATCGATAAAAATTACAGAAGTCAAATTTGATACAATTGATGATGATTACTTAAGTCTCGAACAGAAACAAGAATTATGTTATTTCTTACAAGAAGCATTATGTAATGTCGGCAAACATGCGAAAAGGACAACTCAGCTTATAGTTACAGGAAAACAAAATGATGGATACTACACTTTACGCATTGCTGATAATGGAGAGGGAAAAGCTTCTAATTATCATGGACGAGGAAAAAAGCAAAGCTCGAAGTTAGTTCATATGCTTCATCATGGAAAAATTAATAGTGGCAGGCTTAATCCAAAAGGTTATAAATGCTGTCTAAAATGGTATTTTAAAAAATAATTTAATTAAAATATATTAAATTAAAAGCTATCTTTATTATTTGAGACTTTATTTAATAATAAAGATAGATTTTATCAATAAAGAATAGTTTTCCAACTTATGAATGTGAATTAATATATTTTCTTTATAGCTATATTTTTAATTATCTGTAAAAGATAGGAAGAATAGCGGTTTATATTCGACATTTATATTTTTTTATTATATAATATAATAGAAGATTCAGATCCAAAGAGAATAGTGTTTTATTTCACTGTCAAAAAATTAGTTAGAGCTAGAACCAACACGTAATTAAGCTGTCATGGCTAAAATATCGATCGGGTGCAATCTCATTTGTCTAACAAAGTGATTGCCAAGATGTTTTACTTTCTTAAATCTAGACGGAAGTTCCTTTTTTACTCTATTGCGAGCTTCTCTTTGTTTGTGTTTGTAACTGTATGCTCATCAAGCACACTTGCTGGCTATGAACCGCCTCCCGACCAAAAACCGCCAGGAGATTCATCAGGATCCACTTCTTAGAAAGAGTAATTTGATTTTGCTTATAGTTTTGTGCTGTTTCAGAAATATCTAAAATAGCACAAAACTATAAAAGAATAATTATTATAATATATTGAGATTTATATAATAAATCAAGAGCTTAAAATATAGTTAATTGATAAAACTAAGAAAAACTAAGGGATGATTTGTGTGCTTAAATGTCAATCATCCCCTAACTAGACCTGGACTTTATCGTTATATTTGTGGCTTTGCTTCTAGAGACTTTACGATCGAGAAGATGATGTCGTGCCTCCAGGCGTGCTTGGAGGATTCTGATCGGGAGGTGGTTCGTATCCACTCAAAGCGGGAATTGTGAATGCGAACCATAATGTGAACATACAACTGACCAACAGTATATGACGATACTGTTCGATCGGGCTAGACGGAACAGACACCCTAGATTTCATGACACTCATAATGAACTCTATAATTATGTGAGGCTCACGCCTTAAGTGTGACACTCCTCCATTTTCCATGTAGTTTTTAACAATCTGCCTGACGAAATTGCGCTAACCTCACGATCGACTGAGCCATGTAATTGGTAGAAATCGATCTCGTCGAGATGGCGATATTTTCCTATATTTAGATATCAAAGGCTATGATTTCGATCGCACCTTCAAGCGATCGTCTGTCTCAAGATTCACTTGTAAAGGAGGAAAGACAATGGAACTTCTCATAGGACTACTATTACTTGGACCGGCAATTTTGAGCACCGTGCCCACTGAGAAAAAGTCCAAGAAATCAAATTCGTTCAAAAAGGGCGACATCATTGTCTTAGTTGCATCGACGGGTAGCGACGACGATGACTAATCTGGACTAACACTAAAAACTAGCAGCCTTTAATTTGACAGACTGTCTAAAAAACAATATTACAGACTCTCCCAAAATTAAGTTGGGGGAGTTTTTCCACGAGTGAAAATTTATTTGCTTGCCTAAATATTATAAAACAAGAATTCAAAAACAGCGATCGAGACTAATCCTGATTTGCACCAAAATGCCCGTAGTTTTGTACCAGGAATATTGATTGTAGACCCGATGCCCGATCGCACTTTTCCGAAATAAAGTTATATGAACTGGTTCGAGCGATCGCCCTACCAAATCAAATTCTTTCTATTCACCCTGGGATTTGGGTTAGGGATATTATCTGATGGCTGCAATCACAACAAAAGAGTTTCTCGCGCGACTGAATGCGGGAGAAAAAGATTTTTCCAGTCTCGATTTACGAGGTATCGATCTGAGCAAACGAGATTTGCGTCAATTAAATTTCCGCAACGCGATTTTGAGCGATGCGAACTTAGAGAAAGCCGATTTGAGATTTTCAGACCTGCAAGGCGCAAATCTAGCACGAGCTAATTTGACGGATACTGATTTGTACCGAGGGAAGTTAATGCAAGCCTATTTAGAAGGCGTATCACTCATTAGAACCAAGTTTCTCGGAGCAGATCTGAGTGGTGCCGTCTTAAAAGATGCGATTTTACAGGACACCAATTTTTTCTATGCCAGAATGCCCGATCGCACCTTGAGGTTAGGTCGGGTTTCCTACGTTGCGCTGATGCAAACCCAATATCCGGGTTTATTCTAATCGCGACTCATTCACCGCAACCAATCGAGCAACTCCGCACGCAGCCAATCGATTTCGGCATTGCTAAACCAGTTGCCAAGTTTGTAGGTATTTTTTCCAATTTGGAGACATAAGTTCGATCGCTTTCCATCCCGGCAACGGTTGAGGTAAATACCCGTAACGCTGAGTGCCGATCGCCCTTTTTCCAGATCGACTTCCCCCTCTCGAACATACTGCCACCGTTTGAGAGTTCGTCCGAAAATCCGCAGCGTCAGGGAAACCGCATTGCGATCGATTCGCAATCGCACCTCTCGAGCGCTGTAATAGACCGCACCCAGGAAGAGGAGTCCCGCCACAATTGCGGACAACGGCTTGAGTGCTGGGTCCAGTCCCCAGATCGCGTACAGCACCATGGGAAAGAACGTCGTCAATAGGGCGATCGACTTAAACCCGATTCCCCTCGGCGGCAAGCACACTTCAAAAGAGTCTCGGGTTTTGGTAAGCATTGCCTCGCTGCGCGCGGGTGACACGGCAACGGGAACGAGTTGTTCTGGTTCTCGCGCTCGAAGAACGGACGGTTTTTCCAGACCCTGCAACGCTTCTCGCGCCGATTGGGGACGCTGTTCCCAACTTGGTTCGGTGAGCCACGCCAGCCAGTCAGCAAAAGGGCGATCGAGATCCACCACCCGATCGAATTCCAAGCGCAAATCTCGCTGCGGCAGTTCCGTGGGATGCAACCCCGTCGCCAGATAAATCAACGTTGCCCCCAAACCGTACAAATCTGAGGCCCGAACCACTCGTCCGCCAAATTGCTCTGGGGGCATGTAGCCGTAGGTTCCCACCACCGTAATCGTTCCCCCTTCTCGGGCCACTAAATGCGCCACCGAGCCAAAATCGACCAAATGGACTCGTCCGACGCTGTTTCCCGATCGATCGCCTAAGAGAATATTGCTCGGTTTGATATCCCGATGGATCGTAGGGGGTTCTAGTTGGTGGAGGTAAACGAGAATTTCCAGCAAGGATTTCGCCAGTTCGCGCACTTCCCCCTCGCTAAAAGTTCGTCCGGCTTTGAGATGTTCTTCGAGGGTTTTCCCTTCAACGTAAGTTTGCACCAGCGCAAATCGATCGTCCCATTCGAGGTAATCTAAATATTTGGGAATCAAAGGATGGTTGAGGGTTTGCAGAGTTTGGGCTTCTCGCTCGAAGAGTTTGAGTTCTTGCCATTCAAAATCGATACCCATCGACAACACTTTGATAACCACCAACCCTTGCGTTCGTACATCCCTCGCGAGAAACGTTTGCCGTCCCGTTTGCTTGCCGAGGTGCTTCTGGATTTGATAGCGATCGGCAATAATTTGCATGGTCATATTTCCCGAGTCACTCGCGCGTCGTTACCTTAAATATGCGCGATCGGTTGGGGGTGATGCATCGCGAACAATCTTCAAGTTTTGAGCCACATTTCTTTACATTTTCTTTGCCAAACTCGATCGGGCAGTTCGGACACTAGAGATAGCAAGTGTATCACTGAGCATTCTCTCCTGGTTCTTTCCGCTTTTACCAGGAGAGTTTTTTCGTTTGACCCGTTCGGTATTGGTGAGCTGGAGAAGAAAAATGCTGGCGATCGATTCGGACTGTCCGCAAGATCGATCCGGTAATATTCGATCGTGTGGAGTAACGCCCCAGAGCCTGAAGTGCCAACCTTAAAGTACCACCTCCGATCGGCAAACGTGAAATGTCAATTCTTCATCTTTGGCGTACGATCGTCCCGGAGAATTCTGGGTTAGGATATCTACACTTCAAAGTTCGTAGCTCGATCGGGCAATATTAATGAAGTGAAGAGAACGTCAATGGTGGCTGTATGACAAATAACAATAACAATAATAAGGGACGATCGTTTTTAAGCTGGTACGGCAATATTCTGCGCAATCCGAAATATCGGTGGTGGGTTGTCTTGGGAACGTTAGCGTATTTAATCAGTCCCATCGATATCTCTCCGGATATCTTCCCCATTATCGGGCAAATTGATGATGTCGCAATTCTCATGCTGTTGCTTGGGGAAGCGTATCAAATCGCCTTAGAATGGATTGCGGAACGTCGCGCTCGATCGGTTGCAGCAGACTCTGCGGGTCAGCAAGAACCAACCCCCTCGGCAAATCCAACGTCATCAGCGAATGCGACGGAGAAAACTGTCGATGTAGAAGCGGTCTCGATGGATTGAGCGCTGGTTCGATCTTGACCTAGTTTTGAATTTTTCTTGACAAGACCGAAAGAAGGCACTGACCCTTCATTTTGAAGCACCACAACCTGACAAACGCCAAAAGTATCCAAACTAAAACTCACCAAATCAAGTCCAAACGCGCCTGAGCCTTTTCTAGCGCCTGTTTCGGAGGCGTTCCCAGCAGCGTCGATTCGATCGCCCGTCCCAAACTATCGGAGAGGCGGGAATAATTCGGCAGTGTCGGACGAGATCGGGCCCATTTCATCTGCTCGAGAAACACCTCTAATACTGGCTGTTGGGCGACGAATTCCCGATACGCATCACTTTCTCGCGCCTGCAAATTAATCGGTAAATACCCCGTTCCCAGAGACCAGCCAATTTGAAACTCCTCGCTGGCGACGTACTCCAAAAATTCCAGTGCCGCTCGTTCTCGTTCCGGTGTCGTCTTCATCACGAATAGGTTCTCGCCCCCTACCACAGCGGCCCGTTGGCGATTGGCAGGCATGGGAATCACCCCGTAATCGACTCCTGTTGCTTCGAGTTGTGCCAGCGTCCAAGGACCGGTAATTTGCATTGCCACCCGTCCGGTGAGGAAGTCATCGAGTTCGTATCCCCGTTCCGGCCCGGATAAAACCACCGTCCCATCCGCCACCAAATCCGACCAAAATCGGAGAGCGGCGATCGCCCCAGAGTTGGTCAAATCCGGCTCTCCTCCAACCACCAACTCGCCCCCGGCACTATAGAGAAACGGCAGCCAGGTAAACACCACCCATTCCCCTTTCCCCAAAGAGAGTAGCATTCCGTAGCGATCGTTCCTCCCATCTCCATCTTCATCTCGAGTCAACTGGCGGGCCGCTTGGCGCAGTTCCTCCCAAGTTTGAGGTAACTCGGTAATGCCTGCTGCCTCGAACAAACTGGGACGGTAGAAAATCCCCGCGTTGTTGGTTGCCATGGGAATCGACCAAATGCGATCGTCGAGCGTCATTCCCCCCAGCAGCGCCGGATCGATTTCGGCTTTGACAGGGGAAGAATTAAACCAATCCTCGATCGGGCGAATTGCCCCGAGTTGCGCCAGTTGACCCGTCAGCATCGGCGTAAACCAGAGCAAATCTGGCGGCGCGTTCCCCACCACAGCCGTTAAAATCTTGGGAAGCTGTCCGTCGGGTTGACCGATATATGCTGGGGCGATATGGATATTTGGATGATTTTGGTTGAAGCGATCGACCAATTCCCCAAACACATCGCGGTTGGGAGGCGGATTAATACCGTGCCACAGCGTCAGTTCGACAACATTATCGCTGGAATCGTTTGCCCCAGATGTAATACTGCAACCGCCCAAAAGCAACGCACAACCACTCAACACCACCGCCAAAATTCGCGATCGGTCGATCGAACAGACCCCCCGCAACCATTTGAGAGCGGGTTGGAGAGCCAGGTTGAGAACCTTGAAGAAAAATTGAAAAACGAACACGAGAAAATTCAACCTCGATAGTTCAGTGGCTGATGCTCGCAGTGTAGTACAAAAGAGAGCAGAGGGGAGAAGATGACGGGGAGATGGGGGAGGTGAGGGGGATGAGGGAGGTGAGGGAGATGAGGCAGGTGAGGGAGAGTTAAGACACTTTGAGAATCCTACCGGGGTCTTTCTTCCCCAGCTTCCCCAGCTCCCCCAGCCTCCCCAGCTTCCCCCACCTCCCCATTCCCATTCCCAGCGCGGAGCGATATAGTTAAGATTATGTCCGTTCTCGTAGAACTTCTGTGGGCTTTTATCGGCCTGGTGCTGACCATTTGCGGCACCCTAGTAGAAGCATCGGTCGCTCTTCCTCCCTGGAATGGAGCGGAATCCGGAATTTCCACCTATTCTTTAGGCGTAACGTATCAAATTGGAGCAGTATTGCTGGTGGGATGCCTCGGCGGCAAGAATGCCGGAGCGATTTCTCAAACCGCGTATATTTTGTTAGGGTTGACTCCTTGGTTTCCGATCTTTTCTGAAGGAGGGGGACTCAACTATATCGGACAACCAGCTTTTGGTTATATCCTCGGCTTTTTGCCGGGGGCTTGGGTGTGTGGTGCATTGGCATTTCGGACTCGTCGTTGTGTGGAATCATTGGGTTTGAGTTGTTTGGGCGGCTTGTTGACCATCCATATTACCGGCCTGGCATATCTCGTCGTGCTGACTTCGAGCAAACAAGATTGGTTGACCATGGCAACGACTTATTCGTGGAACATGCTTCCGGGACAATTTGCGATCGCCTGTGCGGTGACGGTTTTAGCGCTGGTAACCCGGCAACTTTTGTTTTATTAGAGTTGTTCGATTCAAGCGGTTCGATCGCCAAAAAGCGCCAGACGCTGCGAACGAGACAAGTCGGGTCTGTTATTGGTCTGTGGAGAACGATTTCTCAATTTTCTCCGTTTGCCGATCGGGTGTGAATCTCTCTAGGTGAGCCATATCGCCTGCGGGAGAACGAATCTAACCAGAAAAAAGACCAAAAAAGAGAAAACTGCTTGCTCCGTGCGTCGAACCGCTCGCAGGGTGTAATTCGATCGCCCATATCTTTTATTTTTACGTCCGGGTCGTATCGAGTGCCTTCGAGCGTCCAAATCTGACTCGCGATTCACCATTTGTCAGTTCATCGAACGTTATTTCCAACCACAAGATTCATGGCAGGACATAGTAAGTGGGCAAATATCAAACGCCAAAAGGCGAGGGTAGATGCCGCTAAGAGTAAAATATTTACTCGCCTCTCCCGAGAAATTATCGTCGCCGCTCGCAGTGGAGTGCCCGATCCCGAGGGGAATTTTCAGCTTCGGAATGCAATTATCAAGGCCAAAGCCGCTGGAATACCCAACGATAACATCGAACGGGCGATCGCCAAAGGGGCGGGAACTCTCGGAGGGGGAAGCGATAGTTTTGAGGCCATTCGCTACGAAGGCTACGGCCCTGGCGGCGTGGCGATTCTCGTCGAAGCCCTCACCGACAACCGCAACCGAACGGCTGCGGATTTACGAGCGGCTTTTAGCAAAAATGGCGGCAATCTGGGGGAAACTGGGTGCGTGAGTTGGATGTTCGATCGCAAAGGGGTTGTAGAAATTTCCGGGACGGTGGATGAAGAGCAGTTACTCGAAGTCTCCTTAGAAGGGGGGGCCGAGTCTTACGAATTGCTTGAGGAAGAAGATCTCGCGGGTGTGGAAGTCTTTGCCGGTGCCAACGATTTAGAAACCCTCTCTCAGGCGTTGCAAGGGGGGGGATTTTCCGTGGTGCAGGCAGAGTTGCGCTGGATTCCCACCACCACCGTGGAAATCGCCGATGCCGAACAAGCCCGATCGCTCCTCAAATTAATGGATGCTTTGGAAGAGTCGGACGACGTGCAGAACGTGACGGCCAATTTTGAAATGGTAGACGAGTTGATGTCGCAAATGCTCGATTGAGTATTGGGAAGATGGGACGATATCGCACTACGCATGTACGTGTTTGACATCTTTCTATTCCCCGTTCCCCATTCCCCGTTCCCCTTCGATCGATTCTTTGTCCTAACCCAAAAAGGGAGTGCCATAGTAGAGAATCATTACTCAAAAGCATACAAATACATGAAAACGAGTTAGAATCATCTTCTTAACCCGATCGAAATCAATTCTAAAGCTGCCATCGGAGGTGCGAGGGCGATGAAACCGTTAGCCGTGCGTTGGGGACTGCTGCCATTTTTGGTGTCGATCGGTTGGGGATGCAACCCTCGGACGACGATCGCTTCCATCCGAACTGAAGCCCCCCCGCAAATCTCAGCGCTCTTTGCCTCGAGCGATCGAATGCAGCGCAGTCGGCAACTCTACCAAGCTGGAGACTACAGCCAAGCGGCCGAAATCCTCCAAGAGGCAGCAGATGCGTTTGCTAGGGAGGGCAACAACCGCGCGCGTGCCGTGGCGTTGAGTAACCTGTCCCTGGCATACCAGCAGTTGGGCGAGTGGGTTCTTGCCCAAAGATCGATCGCTCTGAGTTGCGAGGCGATCGCCCTCAATTGCCAAGCCATCGAAACCCTAGACGGCAGCACCGACCCCCTGGTAGCACAAATTCTCCAAGTTCGCGCCCAACAACAACTCGCGATCGGACAAGCAGAGTCGGCGTTAGCCGCCTGGAAGCAAGCCGCCGAAATCTACCACGAAATCGACGATGAGGCAGGACAACTTGCCAGTCAAATCAATCAAGCCCAAGCCCTACAAGCGTTAGGATTGTACCGCCAAGCCCTCGAAGTCCTCGGGGAGATGGAAGAATCCTTGCGCGATCGCCCCGATTCGGCCCTGAAAGCACAAACTTTGTTGGGACTGGGAAATACCCTGCGGGTGGTGGGCAAACTCGAAGCGCCCGAATCCAAAACAATCGAATCGGGAACCACTTCACCAGACACGCCGAACGATTCCCCCCAGAATCAACAGGACGGAGATCGAGAATACGATGAAAATTACCTCAATGCTTCGGAGGTACTATCGGCGAGTTTCAAAATTGCCGAACGCATGGAGTTAACCCAAATTCAAGCCAAGGCGGCGTTGAGTTTGGGAAATACCGCCCAATCCCTGGCGCAGATTGCCAAAGAGTTTGAGAATAACGATCGCTACGAAAACGAACTCGATACGGCGATGAAGCGGTACGTAGAGGCCTCCGGGACTGCGGAGGTTGACCCCCAGACTCGCATCGACGCGCAACTCAACAAGCTGCGACTGTGGGTGGAGGAGAAGGAATGGGGAAAAGCGCGGGAACTAATACCGCAACTGCACGCCGAAATCGATCGCCTGCCACCCGGTCGATTTGCCGTAGACGCGCGGGTGAATTTAGCTCAAAGCGCGATCGAAATTTCTCAGTCGCTGGGTTCCTCGATCGATCCAACTTTCGACCTGACCACCGCTCAAATTTTACAGGAGGCGATCGAACTTGCCACCCGCCTTCGAGATCGCCGCGCCCAATCCTTTGCTTTGGGAACGTTGGGCAAACTCTATCAATTTCGAGAAGACTGGGATGCCGCCCGCGAGGTGACGCAAAAAGCCTTGGGATTGTCTCAAGCCATTCAAGCATCGGATATTTCCTATCAGTGGCAGTTGCAGTTGGGGCAAATCCTCAAAGTTCAACTGGAAAACACTCCCCCCGCAGACGTTGAGACGAAATATACAGAGGCGATCGCCGCCTATGGCGAAGCTGTCACTACCTTACAAAGCCTGCGGGGAGATTTGGCGGCCGTTGCGCCGGATTTACAATTTTCCTTCCGAGAAAGCGTCGAACCGATCTATCGAGAATTTGTCGAGTTGTTGTTGCAACCTCCGCAAGGGGGAACGGTTCCAAATGAAAATCTCAAACTCGCTCGCGATGCGATCGAAGCCCTGCAACTGGCGGAGTTGGATAACTTTTTCCGGGAAGCTTGCATCGATGCCAACCCCGAACAAATCGATAATGTCGATCCCAAAGCGGCGGTGATTTATTCAATTGTCATCGACGATCGCCTCGAAGTGATTGCCGCCTTACCCGATACCCGCAAAGACCCGACCGAGGAAGAAACCGAACCGATTCTGCTGCACCATACCCAAGAGATCGTTCCGGCGACCTTGGATAGTACGGTGTTTGGAGTTGGGGGCAATACGCGAGGACGGGCAGTCGAACCTCCCGAACTCGATATCGTTCCGGATAAAAGACCCAAAACCGAGACCGCGCCAGAAGTTAGTGTTCGATCGGCAAAAGCCCTGGCAACGGACCCATCCTCAGAGATATCCTCAGAAATCGAAAATCTGACGGCGCAAACCTCCAATGTCACCGAAAAACTGAGTAACTGTTATGGGGAAAGTGCAATTCTCACCTGTTATGGGAACTCCAAAGGTCCATTCCAGGATATCTACGACTGGCTGATTCGTCCGATTGAAGCAGAACTTGCTGCCAGTCAAGTGGATACTCTCGTCTTCGTTCTCGATGGGGTGCTGCGGAACGTGCCGATGTCGGTTTTGCACGACGGAGAGCAATATCTAATCGAAAAATACGCGATCGCCATCACGCCGGGATTGCAATTACTGAGTGTCGATCCCATCCAAGAAGTGGGATTAACAACCCTGGCGGCGGGATTGAGTAATATGCCCGAACATGCCAAAGAAGAGTTTTCAGATTTAGACTGGGTGGATGATGAGTTAAACAATATTGAAGAGGTACTCACCGAACGAGAGTCTCAAAGAGCGCGTCTGAACCAAAAATTGCTCGACGACACTTTCACCACCACCAGCTTGCAAAATAATATTACTGCGGTTCCTTCGGCGATCGTTCACTTGGCGACCCACGGTCAATTTAGTTCCAATGCCGACGATACCTTTCTCCTGGCTCACGACAGGCGCATTCAAGTGGAGTCTCTCAACCGCTTGCTGCGATCGCGAGATGGACGCAAAACGGCGATCGAACTGTTAATTCTCAGTGCCTGCCAGACCGCAGTGGGAGACGATCGAGCTGCTCTGGGATTAGCGGGATTTGCCGTCCGGGCGGGGGCGCGCAGTACCGTTGCCTCTCTGTGGGCTGTAGACGATCGGTCTACGGCGCTGCTGATGGAACGATTTTATCAAGAATTGGTGAACGACCCCGGTATTACGAAAGCGCAA
Organism: Cyanobacteriota bacterium; assembly: GCA_034189805.1. Classification (GTDB taxonomy): domain Bacteria; phylum Cyanobacteriota; class Cyanobacteriia; order Cyanobacteriales; family Geitlerinemataceae; genus Zarconia. The sequence continues at coordinate 758 of JAXHUC010000044.1, read as the reverse complement.
GCTCTGCGGAGCGCTCAACTGAGTTTGTTGCGAGGGGAGAATGGCGGTCAATTTACCCATCCCGTCCATTGGGCGGCGTTTGTTTTGGTGGGAAACTGGCAGTAAGCTGAGGTGTCTTTAGAATCGATCGTCCATGCCGGGAACGGGGAACGGGGAATGGGCATTGGATTGAGATTCAGACTTTAGCAATTCGTATAGCAAAGCGCATAGCGCTTAGGACGAATTTAAAGCCGAAAAGCTGGACACAGCAAGGTTTTGGCTGACAGCTGAAAGCTGATAGCTGAATGCTCTCTGCTGTACTATTTTTACTGGCCTAATGTGACATTGTTTCGTCGCGGACGTTTCAAAATACTCATCGCCTCTCCCGATTTACCCACGGGTAATACCGGACTCCAGTTACCGACTTCGGCAACGCCCAAACAGTGCAGTCGGTGAATGACACTCCGAATCCATTGAGGAGTTCCCATAAGAATCATGCGGTTGGCGGGGTTGTCGCCATCGAAGAAAGGATTGGCGATGGCTGGAATAGGATTAGTGTCGCTCGATTGGTGATGAGACATGGTTGCTTTTAGCTGTATCGTTTAAAAAAAACGTCTACAAGTGTAGACGTTTTTATTCTATTCCTATCGTCTACATCTTCTCGATCGCTTTGCGGGCGAAGCTTTGCCACGCTTCATTGCCTACCATTGATATCCCTTTTCTCGACCCCAATCCAGCCAAGCCCGAGTCATCGCTTGAGTCTGTCCTCTAGCTTCTGG
>JAXHUC010000043.1:0-45405 GCA_034189805.1 Cyanobacteriota bacterium | reverse complement strand
ATTCATTGTCTGCATCTGCGGGCTTTCTCCTCGAAGACTTTTTTCCCGACTCCACTCCGGTTCCAACGGCTGAATCTCGTATGCACCACTCGAAAATCTCCAAACCGTTCGGGCAAGTCTCCCCACGGGATTCCCGCTCGATATCGATACAACACAGCCTCAATAAACCGGCGATTGTCGCCAGCTGTTCCTCCTACGTGACCTTCTAGTCCGGGTAAGAAATCCTTGATTTTCTCCCATTGGTCATCACGCAAGGCATATCTGCGCATCCTGTCTCTCCTTCTGGGTTGCCATCATCTTACCAGCACTCACCGATGCTGCTGCCCTGAGAAGGTTAGGAGTCGTGCGCGATCGTAGAAAGGTGCGATCGCATCCCCATCCCGAACTCACACCATATATACGAGCCCTGGGTCTGTCGAGTCTACCCTTTTTTAACTGATGACACGCCCTAGCTAGCGTGTTGTTTAGCTTTGACCGCTCCTGTGCTCATGGATGGACACATCGGTTACTACCGGTACTTGAAAAAGCTTTGGGTCAGAAAATAGCATTACCAGAGCGCAAGCTGCATAGTGTAGATGAATTTGTCGAGCGTTTTCCCGGAGTGAAGCGAGTGATGATTGATGGCACCCAAAGACCGATTCAACGACCTCAAGACAAAGAGCGTCAACAGAAGAACTACTCGGGAAAAAAGCGACGAGTCACCCGAAAACACCTCGCAGCAATAGATGAAACCAAGCGAGTGTTGGTGTTGAGTCGGGCCCGTGAAGGTACAGTCCATGACAAACGGTTACTCGATGAGGAAGAGTTAGCCGCAGCCATTCCTGATGAACTCGCTATTGAAGTGGACTTAGGCTTTCAAGGGTTACAGAAAGAATATGTCAATATTCGCAGCGGTCATAAAAAACCCAGAGGGGGAAAATTGACCCCGGCACAAAAGGCAGAAAATAAGGCACTCAGTCGGGAGTGAGTGCTGTGCGAGAATGCTTTTGCCGGAGTGAAACGGTATCGTGCCGCAGCTGAGATTTACAGAAATCGTGTCACCGATTTTGACGCTCGACTCATGTTGATGGCCACAGGACTGTGGAACTTCTCCGCGCGATGCTGCTTAAATTCAAATATCACACACAGATTTTGATTGTGCGCAATCGCACTTATTTCCCAACAACTCCAAGCAATTCGGGATTCGATTAAACAAACTGGAAACGAAAAAACTGCAATCGTATTGTGAGAAGCACGGTCGCAACATCAACGATGTGGTGAGAGAGTTGATTCGGGGATTGCCGGACTAGCGTCGAATGGTAGGCTAGCTAAGTAATGTAACAGGAATTTCAATCTTTTTTTTCTTCGCGACTATCTTTCCGAAAACCTCACGTTCGATTGCTAGTCTAAAAACATAATACATCCTATTCCCACTAAGCTCCCAGTGCTAGACCCGGGAGCTTTTATTTATGGAATCGATCGCCCCGAAAACCTCACGGTATCCTCCCGAGCTGTCCTCCATACATCACTCGATCGGATGAGACACGTTCGTTCACCTAGGCGAAGTCTTAAGCAGTGGTTTCCTCGTACATTAATAAGTAAGCAAGACAAGTCACGCACCCAAGTTTTTTACCCACTTATCGATTGATGAGTGGGCTTTTTTTATCCGGATTTGCCCCGTGCTTCGATCGGGGTCAAGAAACGGGGAACCGAGAATGGGGAACCGCTCGAAAGAAGTTACGAGAAAATCGGGGTGCGAGCTTCTCATACACATCAGGCTTAAGTTTCTTCGATCGGTCCCGAAGATGACCAGAGCGATCTCCCCCGATCGGATTGGATGTTTTCATACCTGGAGGTGAAGCCTCAAGCGGTGGGTTCCTCGTACATTAATAAGTAAGCAAGACAAGTCACGCACCCAAGTTTCTTCCCCACTTATCAATTGATGAGTGGTGTTTTTTTATCCAAATTTGCCCAACGCTTCGAGCGGCCCCGAAGATAACCAGAGCGATCTCCCCCGATCGGATTGGATGTTTTCATACCTGGAGGTGAAGCCTCAAGCGGTTGGTTCTTCGTACATTAATAAGTAAGCAAGACAAGTCACGCACCCAAGTTTCTTCCCCACTTATCGATTGATGAGTGGTGTTTTTTTATCCAAATTTGCCCAACGCCTCGAGCGGCTGACAGAGCAAATCGTCGATCGTCAAAAACGCAGGCAATTTTCAAAGCGTCACCTCACCCGGAACGGGTAACAATTCAGTCCGCCTGTCCTTGCTGTAACAATCGATTGGCATTTGCGATTTGCGTGTCTCGATCTCGAGAGTGGCACGAGGGATAAATACACTCCGATCGCAAATGCCTAAATTTAGACTATCGAAACCTCAATCGAGAAGATTGACGATTCATGTTTCTCCAACCGACACCCCCACCTCTTTCTAGATATGTAGCCAGACATGTAGCATCTGCGGCGATCGTTCGCACGCTCGATGCGATGCAAGATGGGTTGCACGCTGCCAAGCTTTCGATGTTATCGATAGAGATCGGCGATCGCACCTGCCGCCCGATCGAGTCCGTTGTTAGGATAGTTACTAGAGCAGTAAAAGCAGTGCGATGGAAAAAATTATTCGTACTCCTTGCGGCTTGGTCGATCTCTGAATTTACGCTCAATTGCGTCGGACTTGACGATCTCGCCGATTACAGCGAGTTTGTCTTCGAGCGCAATCGGGTTTGCCTAACTCGATACGATCTGAATATGTCGATATAAAGATTGCATCGAAGAAGAGCGGTTTGGTTTTGAGAGTCAGTCAATTTTGCGCAACGATCCCGCACCGAATAGCGCATCGAATGGAGTATGGGGGGGGAATGTGAGGCAAGGCTATCGGGCTATCTAAACTAGGTTCGGCGATCGAACAGCTCGATCTCGTGCGATCGCGATCGCACGATGTCCTGCGTGAGATCTAGAAATTCCATGTGCGCACACACGAGATGGGGTGAGAAACTTCACGGGTTTTCCGGACTTCGATCGCTGCCACCTGCGATGAAAAAGTCCATACTGTTAGACATCAGAGTTCAGGAGTCCAGTACGTGAAACCTCTCTATCGCTTTTAATTCGGTTGAGTTTAACCGAACAACACGGAAACGGGAATAACTGAGTTTCAGTTTCGAGGCGTTGGCACTTATATTGACTCTTCCGCATTAACTTTAGAGACTAAACCCTCTAAATCTAGTCGGTCGCGGCTGGGTCTATAACAAGTCAGTTTATCTTTCTATCGCAATCGTATCGAACTCTCGACAATCGTCAACGCTTTTACATCTCACATCGCTATTTCATATAAAACTTTAATGAAACGTCTCCATTTCGTGAAATATCCCCGAACGCTCGAACGTTATTTCTAGCAAACGTTAGATATGACTTCAAGTCCGGCCTCCTCTTCGCAAGAGGTTTCGGAATCGTGGCGGACGATCCGCCCGTTACAGGCTTTCAGTCACAGGTTTTCAGTCACAGGCTTATGTCTTTATCACTTCAACGGTCTTTTCCCCATCGCTATTCGGGAGAAATGGTTTTGATTCCTAAAATGTAGGGGAGTAGTTTGGCGATGTTTCGAGCATCGTCAATACCCCGATGATGGGTTCCCTCGAGAGAAATTCCCACGAGTTCCAGGGCTTGAGCCATACCGTAGCGTTTTTTTAAGCCTTGGCTCGCACTAAAGAACTTTTTGAGATTAACGTGTTCTGCACCGATCGGGTAGGAAATGCGATGAAAATTGCTATCCTGCTCGAATTGTTTGCGATCGTAATCTCCCCAAGAACCGAAAAGGAAGTTGGGGTATCTTGCAAGCCATTGTTGCATCAAATCGACCGCATCCGGGTAAGTAGGTGCGCGATCGACTTGCGCTTGAGAAATTGAAGTCAGTTGTCGGCAAAAATCCGTTAACTTCGGGTTGCGCGTGGGTTGAATGAAGGTTTGAAACTCATCCACGGGCGCTAAATTTTGAGTTTCTACCATCACTGCGCCAATTTCGATCGCCTCCATTTGCTGCCGGGAAATGGTTTGTTTATCACAGCAGGTTGCTTCGAGATCGAGCACCATCAAGTAATCGTACTTTCGGAAGTTCATCATTTTCGCTCTGGGTTGTTGCGGTAGCCACGACAGTTCGGACAGTTCGATCTCGCACCAAGTCTCACACCAAAATATCTCTTTCCCCGCTCCCCAAGCTCGCCCGAGCCACCGATCGGACCTTTGACTGTAGCGATATGTTGGCGATCGCGTCAATGACCCCACCAAGATTATAGAATTATTGATTAGTAAATTCGATCGCTGACAATTGCCCGTCAACCGACTTGCATCGACCGATCGAAACCAATTACGGGTAACGTTAGACTTGCTAGGGGGTACTTGAAGATGGCAGCCACGATCGCGCTCGTCGCTCACGACGGTAAAAAAGAGGACATGGTGAACTGGGTCAAAAAACACCGTTCCCTTTTAATTCGCTTTCGTCTGGTTGCTACCTACAACACTGCCGAACGCATTCAAGCCGAAACCGACTTACAAATCGATCGACTGCTTTCGGGTTGGGTGGGTGGAGATTTGCAAATTGCCGCCAAAGCCATCGAGAACGAAATTACCGCTGTCATTTTTCTGGTCGATCCCCTCGCTAAACCCGGCGAACCGGGACTCCAAGCCATCGAGCGCGCCTGTATCCTCCATGACGTTCCCCTCGCGATCAATCTCGCCACGGCCGAGGCTGTCGCCGATTCGCTGCGCCAAGCTCGGGTGGCCCATCTGATTTTTAACCCCATCTCCGGTCAAGGGAATGCTGAAGAAGACCTCAAGCTGATCGAACAGCTTCTCGAACCGGCAATGAAACTCATGGTTCGCGAGACCACCCCAGAAATCGGGGCAGAACAGCTCACCCAAGCAGCGATGGAGGCTCGCGCGGACTTAATCATCGCATCTGGGGGAGATGGAACGGTTTCGGCAGTGGCTGACGCGCTCATCGAGACCAACGTACCGCTGGGCATTATTCCTCGAGGTACGGCTAACGCATTTGCCGTGGCTTTGGGGATTCCCTCTCGCTTGACTCCCATTCGCAGCGCCTGCCAAGTGATTCTCAACGGACATACTCGCAAAGTCGATGCCGCGCGCTGCAATGGGTTGCCGATGATTTTACTCGCGGGAATCGGTTTCGAGGCGGAAATGGTGGAAAAAGCCGATCGCGAAGCCAAAAATCGTTGGGGAGCGCTCGCCTACCTGATGGCGGGAATTCAACAGATGAACGAGCAGGAGTTGTTTGAAACCGAAATTGAGATAGAAGGGATGGTGAAAACGTTTCAAGCTGGAGCCGTCACCGTTGCCAATGCCGCCCCGCCCACCTCAGTGATGGCACAGGGAGCTGGAACGGTCATCGCCCACGATGGTTTGCTCGATGTCACCATTGCCGCTCCCAAAACTGACGCTCAAGCCCTCCAGGCGATGGCAAACTTACTCGGTGCGGCTTTGCTGAAAATGCCGACCAATCGCGAGGAGATCGTCAGCTTGCAAACCAAACGGGTGAAGGTAACGACGAATCCGCCACAAAAAGTGGTGCTCGATGGGGAAAACATCGGCACCACTCCGGTGGAAATTGAATGTGTTCCGGGGGCACTGACAATGATTGCCCCGCCGATTAAGGAGAAAGAGAAAGATAAGGAAGTCGCAGAGCCATCACCCGAAGTCGAGGCGCAGTAACTCCCCCGAATTCGAGGGGGTTTTAATGATTCGCAGCAAGATTGTTGCTGGAGTTAGATTCGGGTTTGAGTTTGGGCGAGAGGCGATCGAGGGCTTGGGTGGCGAACGATCGAACGAAAGCCGTGCGTTGGTTTTCCGCAAAGACGCGCTTGACGATTTCGGCGAGGGCATCTAAATTTAGCCCCTGGTTTTTCTCGACGGTCGGAACCACCTCTTGCTGTTGGAAGTATTCGATTAAACTCAGCCCGACAATGCGCGTCAAATAGGCAGCGCTGACACCTTGGACGGCTCCCCCGGCCAGGTAGGTGACGGCATTGGTTTTGAGCATGGCGCTGATAGTTTGGGTCGAGAGTTCCACCAATCCCAACTTCACCATAATGCTGCCGAGGTTGGTGGCGGTGACTTTGGCTTGTTCCAGGGAGAATTTCTGCTGGTAGATTTCTCCTAAATCCATCACCAACTGACCGCTCACCGCTCCGGTGGCGAGTAAGTCGAGGGCGGGGACGGGGTTGGCTAGGGCAGCCGCACCGGCAATCCATTGGTATTGGGCGATAATCGGCATGGCTCGATCGCGGCGCAGTCGATCGAGTTCCTGCTTGACCCGTGCCCGTAAGCTTTTGGCATGGCGCACGGTGGTGGCAAATACGAGGGGTTCCCGTTCGTCTTGCGCGACGGATTCGAGGCGTTGGGCGAGAGTATTGATTTGGGGCGGCTGGGTTTCGAGGCGCTCTTCGACGGAGGCATCGGGTTGGTGCTGGCGCACTTTCAGTGGGGCGGGAGATGCGGCGACGCTGGCGATATCTTCTGGATCGACGAGTCCTTGCATCCGCTGTTGAAGCTGCTGGAGAATGGCCGCTTGCTCGTCACTGGGATATCGATCTTGCTTGTTGGATACCAAAATCGTTTTATATCCGGCGGCCCGCAAGCTTTCGACCGCTCCAAATTCGGGTTCGGTGATATCGCCACTCACTAAAAAGACAACGATATCGGCAGTTAATTCGGAGGGGAAAGCAGTCGTTTCTTCGGTTGGTTCTTCAGAAGTGAATAAGGCGGGAATTTCGTCGAAATTCAGTTCGAGTTCGCTATTTTTAGCCGATCGGGCTGACTCGAGTGCGGCGAGTAAGCTGGTTTTTCCCGTTGATTTTCCGCCGACGATGGCAATGTCGATCGCGGTTCGTTCGAGACTGGTTTTAAGTCGATCGAGGTCCTCTGTAAACGGGGCGATCGAAGCATTCACCTCAGACTCGCTCGCGTCTAATTCTTTCATTTGTTCGGCGAATCGATCGATGGTTGCTTGGGTTTTGGCGAACTCTTTTTCCACGATCGCCCGATCGCAAACAGCAGGCATCGGACTCAGATCGAGTTCGGGTACGCGGGGACGTAATAACCACGCGCCTGCTCCTACGGCAATCGCGCCGAGAATACCCCATTCGCCTATGTCTCCGGTCGATCGATCTAAACCTTCCCACAATGCCAAAGCAACCGACAGACCGATTCCGCCAACAAGTATCGGTCGCTGCAATTTCCCAGCCATAAAACCATCTCTCCCTTCGGTTTGGAGTGCCATAATGATGCGATTCTCTTTGGTAGGAGATATCGCACCCTACATTTAATTGTACCGAGAATCGATCGAATTTTCCTCACCCGATCCCATCTTTAGAAGTGTGGATTTCCCTAGTTTTCCAGTCTTGTTTTCGAGTTAAATTTTCGATGTCTTCGATCGACTTCGACTCGATACTTTTCTAACAATTTGTAACTTTTAAAGGGAACGAGCGTCCGTTGTTTCTCATTTCTCGACTAGCTGGATTTTCATCGATAAGATGACGAGATCGAGTGAGAATTGCGATCGTTCTCGATATTTTTATCATTTATTTCAACATCGGCGCGATCGCTCTGTGATGAGTCAATGTTGATTGAAATTTTCGATCGACCCAAGATTTTAAGTTGTATTAAAGGATGAGCCGCAAGCAGTCAGATTTAATACCAGCAATCGAGCCGCTCGTCTTAGTGGACGCGCGTCGAAGAGCGTGAGTTCCTTTCTTGGAGCGGAAAACCGAAATGCAGAATTTGATGACGACACAATTTATGCCAATAAAAAGCTCCGCACCTTATTAAAGATCCGGAGCTTTTTGATGTGGTTGCGGGAGGCGGATTTGAACCACCGACCTTCGGGTTATGAGCCCGACGAGCTACCAGGCTGCTCTATCCCGCGTCGTCATTAACTAGTATAAGCCGATGGGGACGCAAATTACAACCCCCAACAAATAATTCTCAAACCCCATTCTCAAACCATCGAGAGTTCGCCCGTCACTTCTAGGCGTTTGAAGTCGCCGAAACTCATATATTTTTCTGCCAAGCTCTCGGCCATCGACGGACCGATCCAGCCCATCTGTCGCAGAATGTGGATGGCTGCGGCGCGTTTGGCGCGATGCGCCCCATCTGCAACCTTAATCGCGAGTCCCAGACCTTCTCCCACTCGTCCGATGCACTGAATTCCTTCCGCACCGGATTTACTCACGAGTTCTCCCTCGCTCAAACGCATCAGTTCCGTATCGAACTCCCCATCGCCAGATACCATCTGAGGATGGTGAGTCATGGCGCGGACGATCCGTTCCAAATCCAAATTATCCCCAGAAGCCAATCGAGCGTATAGAGAGGCGATTTGAGCCAGTTGCATCAGATAGGTCGGTGCGCCGCAATCATCCCGCGCGCCGATAAATTCAGCGGCTGGCATTCCCGAGAGTTCGGCGAGTTTGCCCAAAATCAGGGTTTGCACCGGATGGTTGGGTTGCAAGTAACTATCGAGAGGCCAGTTGCGCTGTCCGCAGACTGCGAGCATTCCGGCGTGTTTGCCAGAGCAGTTGTGTTCGAGGGCGGAGTTTTTCCCCTCAGGAATGGGACACTGGAGCTGGGCCGGATCGATATCGGCGTGCCAGAGAATGCGGAAGACCTGTCGCGCCTGGACGATCGAGCCTTTGTGAGAACTACAGATAATCGCCAGATCGCGATCGGTCAGCTTGTACCGCTCTAGGGTTCCCGTGGAGATGACTGCCAGTGCTTGAAACGGTTTGAGGGCCGATCGCGCGAAGGTACTATCTTCGGGGTCTCCGGCGACCGATAAGACTCGTCCTCGGGTGTCGCCGATGACAGCTTGAACGCGATGGGTCGATTCGACGATCCCTTCTCGCAGCAACTGGACTTCTAAGGTTGCCGTACTTTTTCTTTTTCCCCTTGTCATGTCAGAGAGCGGCGAGCGGCGCTCACTCGTTGAAGTTGATATTCGTCGGTGGCGGTGAAGCTCGAAAGCTAAAACCATCCCCGGCTGCGGACGTTCTTTTGCCTCGGGCTTCGACGGGTGAGATCCCTTGCCGCGCCGAGTGGCGAACGTTGCCGACGATCGCTAGATGCGATCGCTACAAATAGCACTCTAACATTCTTGCGTCGCCCGCGGTGGATTACTCGAGTGCCAACAAGTTGGTGTTCGTGTAGTAGTGCCCCAAAATCTGTCGGTAGTTGTATCCTTGTTCGGCCATCGCTTTTGCGCCCCACTGGCTCAGACCAACGCCGTGACCGAAACCGCGACCGGAGATACTAAATGAATCGCCGTTCTCGGCAACGGTAAACAGGGTACTGCGCAGATTGAGAGCGCGGCGTACGTCTTCCCCGTCGATCGTGCGGGTTCCGCCATCACCGACCGCCATCATAGAAATAATCCGACCGTGAGGGGTGGTTTCTTCGAGAAGCATCCGAGCGATCGTTCCCACTCCAGAAATCCGATTGCTCAGTTCGCCGATTGAAAAGGTTTCGTTCCATTGATAAACCGGCGCGTTGCGATCGTAGTCGGGAACGCCGCGCAAATAGGGTTTGGGTTCTTGCCAGACTTGCTCTACGTCTTCGGTATGTCCGCCGGAGGAAGCGTGAAACACCGCTTCGATCACCTGACCGTCATGACTGAGAATTTCCCCTCGGGTGGCCTCGACCGCTGCGATTGTATTGGGGTCTTCTTTCTCCGTGCCGACGTACACTTGCCAAAAAGTATCGTCTCCCACATCGTAAGTATCGGTGCGGTGATGTTTGCGTTGGTAGAGGGCATAGGAGCGTGCGGCCACTGCTTGGGCTTTGAGGGCTTCACCAGCCCAACTCGGACTCATTTCCGCGCCCAAAACGCTGTAGAGATAATCTTCTAAATTGACGTGATTGACGGCTGTCAGCTTGTTGTCCGCCAGAACGAGTCGAGTGCGACCGCGATACCAGCGATCGCCGATGTAAACGAATCCACCCTCGGTCGGTTCGATCCAGATTTGGTTGGCTTGCCACTGGCTCAAGGCAATTCGATCGTTACTCGAAACGGCCAGAAATGCATTCATCCCATCGAGCTGACCTAAAACTCGACCGCTGCCATCGGTCACCGTCGCCGGAGTCGAACTGCCCACGGAGACTTCTGAGGCATCGGCTTCGATCGCCACTCGCAATTCCACAGCCGCAACAGCAGTGGGGGTCAGCAGCCAGGAAAAGAACAGTAGCCCTCCCGCAGCAGTAGAGCGGGCGATCGAGGGTTTGAGTCGCTCACTCGCGGCGGCGATAATTTGAGTAAATTTCATCAACGCACCATCCTCCAACAGACTACACATTATATATAGTGTGAGTTTAAAAAATACCGAGACAATTTTGGGTTTCGATCGAAAGCAATAATCGAAAAAATATAAGATAGCATCGATTTTAACCCAATCGATCGCATTTCCCGATCCCCTTTGAGGCGATCGGGGCGCGATCGGGCATAATAGAGGGCAGAATCGGCACTACTCTATGGCGATCGAAGTGCCCTCCCCAAATAAAACTGCAAAGCTCGGCTCGGTTGCTCCCGGTACGAATGGCATGACAAAACAATAACCCGTGCAAATTACATTTTTAGGAACCAGTTCCGGAGTCCCCACGCGCTCGCGCAACGTCTCGAGCGTAGCCATCCGTTTAACCCAACGGGGAGAAGTGTGGCTGTTCGACTGCGGCGAAGGAACCCAACACCAACTCCTGCGCAGCCCGATCAAAACCAGCCAAATCCGCCGAATTTTTATCACCCACATGCACGGCGATCATATCTTCGGGTTGACGGGGTTGCTTGCGAGTATGGGAATGGCCGGGGATGTAAGCAAACTCGATCTCTACGGTCCTCCGGCTTTGGAAGATTACCTTCAGGCTTGCACGCGCTATTCTCGCACCCATTTGTCTTACCCGATCGCCTTTCACAAGCATCACAAGGGGGTAATCTACGAAGATGAGGAGTACGTCGTTCGCTGCGAGCGTCTCGAACACAAAGTCCCGGCTTTCGGCTACCGCGTGGAAGAAAAAGATCGCCCCGGTCGATTTGACGTGGCCAAAGCCAAAGCCCTGAAGATTCCCCCCGGTCCGGTATACGGTCGCTTGAAACAAGGAGAATCGGTGACTTTAGACGACGGTCGCCTGATTCGCGGTACGGATTTGTGCGGCGCACCCCAACCGGGTCGGAAAGTGGTCTATTGCACCGATACGATTTATTGCGAGAATGCAGTGGAACTCGCGCGGGGGGCGGACGTGCTCATTCACGAATCGACGTTTGCCCATCAAGATGCTCAACTTGCCTACCAGCGCCTTCACTCCACCTCGACGATGGCGGCTCAAGTGGCGTTGGGAGCGGGAGTAAAGCAGTTGCTGCTCACTCATTTCAGCCCTCGTTACGCACCGGGAAATGAGATTACCTTGGACGATTTACTCCAAGAAGCACGGGCAATTTTTCCGAATACGGATATGGCCAGCGATTTTTGGACTTACGAGGTTCCTAGAGTGTAATCTCCGATCGGTTCGGCAATGTTAGAAGCAATCGAATTTCAAGCCATCTTTACTCAGCAATGATGAGCGATCGTGACTGACACTCGAGATAACCTGAAAGCTTTAGCAGAACAAATCGACTGGCCCTTTGTCAGCCAAGACTTTGCCCTTATCGATCGACTCGATCGCAAATCTCTAGGAGATGTTTGGTTTGAAGCCGACATTCCCTTCAACTTGTCAATGCCCCACTTCTTCGTACCGTTTGGCTCGACCCCAACCTCGGAAACCGTTGGTCTCTACCTGCATCCAAGGGCAATGGCGCGACAAAAATTACCTGTCATCTCCCTTGCCGAAGAAGGACAGTTAATCGAAGTTGCGCCATCGCTACCGATCTATTTGCATTATTTGCTAACGAATATGGAAGCTTACGCTGTTGAAGATGGGGACGATCCGATGGAATCGATGGCGGAAGAACTCGACTGGATCGGTGAAATCTTGGGTGGTGACTTTTACGCGATCGGACAACATGGCGACGATCCGGATGTGTTTAATACAGATACCGTCGATCGCTATATTATCGATACTTTTGGCGGATCGGCTCGTAATTTTATCCGCACACCGGGTTGGCGCAAACAACCAACGACAGACACCATTGCCCATTTAGAGCGAGGTATTGCTGCTAACCCGTCGAGTTTGGCTCTCCACGCTCGCCTAGCCATCTACTACCACAAGAACGGACGACTGGAGGCGGCATTGCAAAGTATTACCAGTGCTTTGAAGTGCTATCGCCATACTGAAGGGTGGAACGATCTCAAAAATCTGCGGCAGTTGGTTTTAGATTTATCGCATTCGGGATACGCGATTGGCGATCGCCAAGTGATTCGAGAATTGATGGAAGATAACGCAGACAAACGAGTCGAGCAGATCGTTTCTCTATATCGAGAAGAAGCATTTGAGCCATGTGCCAAGCTACTCGACGATTTGTGTTACGAAGTCTGCACCTATGACTATCGACCAATTCACGAGCTGTTGCAAGAGATTTATCGACGTTTGGGTTGGAATTGGTTGCAACCGTTCATGTCTCAACGAAAGTTATTCGAGGCAGACGATCTCGCCCGTGATTTTGCGCGAAAAAATTTACAGGCTGATTGGGATGCACCTCTTCGAGCTTGAATCGCATGACCGTTTTGAATATCGTTTGATGCGAAGGTTGAATATGAACTGGACGGACTTAAAACAGCTCGATCGTTTGATTCGAGAAACTGAGGCTTTGGGGGCTGAGGTGGAAGAGATTGGTGTTTCTGGTGAAGGACGATCGCTCTACGGAGTTACCATAGGCGATCGAGAGGCCAATCGAACGATCGCTCTGGTTGCAGGCTGTCATGCCGATGAGATTATCAGTCCTTTAACTGCCATTTCCATGGTTCGACGTTTGGTGCGGCAACCACTGCCTGGGGTGAAATTTTCAATCGTACCCGTGGCAGACCCAGATTTTCTGGATCGAAATGCAAGAGACCTGCCGAAAAACGCGACACTGCGCGATCTTCTGGGGTTAAATCGCTCTCGGGATTTAGAAGGGAATTTTACGGCAGATATTTATCCAGAGTGCGTCGCCATTCGCCAGTGGATGCAAAAGCTCGATCGAGTGGATGCATATTTTTCTTTGCACTCAGCGGGTTGCATCGCTCCGGGACTGTTTTTCTATGTCGGCTGCGGTACGAACTTACACTGCGTCCATCGGGTGTACTGTGGCATCCGTGCAGTATTACCCGAGGATATACTGCTGTTATCTCGCGATCCGACGGGGTTATCTCAACATCGATTATCTCCAGGGTTTTTTGAATTAGCCCTTCCCCCTTTCCCAGCATCGACCTCAAATCATCCGGGCAGTTCCCTGACGTACGTATCGCATCATTTTCAACCTCAGTTCGTGGGAGCATCCGAAATGCCTTTGGCAGTTTGTCCAGCTTTAAAGGAAGCCTCTCTATCCGAGATTGAAGAATGCAATCGCGAGTTCGTACGTACGGGTCGCATCCGTTATCCGTTTCGAGAAATTCCCTTAAAAACTCAAGTCGCGATTTTGCAAACGGCAATCGAGTCTGTTGCGCGATGGATTAGCCAGACTTAACCCACTCTGGGACTTGAGTTGGCCTTATATGGGAACTTCCATGAGGATTCTAGTATTGACCAGATCGGCGATCGCCATTTGCCAGATCTTCCGATTGTGTTTGTCCTTTTCGGGAGAGCAATCGCGATCGAATATCAGTCAGGTGCGATCGGGTACTAATCGGTAAGCGCGGTTGAGGGAGTTCCGTATTTGGCCAAGTGGGAATGTCGCTACAGGGACATTCTGGGGTGGGTAATCCTCGCTCGCGCATGGGGACGAGGAGTTCGCATCGAGCGCAGGGAGCTAATTCCCATTCAGATTCGAGCAACTGCCCGATGGTTTGAGGCATACCCTCCAAATAGCAGTCTCCGGATTCGGGAGAGCAAATTAACTGCCAGCAGGCTTCAAATTCCGGGCTGTAGCTGTCGCCGCGAATCACCGAACGAGGACATACAGATTGCTCGCCGTTGCGAACCCAAAGCTTTTTTCCTAATTGAAACCAATAAGCGAGGTATTGTTTGACGCGATCTGGGGAAGCCATAATTAATCCAATTAGAGTTGAAATTCGATGTTCTCGTGAAGCGAGTGGGTGAAGCTAGGACGGCTGCAACCACCGGGAACAAAATATTGCTTTGTAAAGTACGAAAAGAATTTGAATAGTATAGAACTGTTTATTTCACTACATCGATCGTAGCGAAAATTAAGTGTTTGCAAACGGGATAAAGCTTGAAAGAGTCTTAAATTTACGCGGCTTCACCATCTCGAGTCCGAATCTGAAAACGGGCAACGATCGTGCGCTACACTAATCCCAGAATCAAACAACACAGGCTCCGATCGCGAGCGAAAGTAACGTGGGACAGGCTTTATCTGAGTGGCGGCAATTCCTTAACTGGATTCAACGAGAATCGCGAGTTCGGTTGAAGTCTGCTGCGTGTAAATTGCCTTCTCCGGCACGATTGAAGGAATCCCAAGGCTGGTTGTTTGGCATGGGTGTTCTGATAATGGTGCTGTGGAACCCGCAGTTAACAGTATCTCTGGGAATGGGAGTGCTGGCGATGTTTGTCTCGTACTCGATCGGTCGCTGGAACTGGCATCCGATTCGGCAGCTCGCGAATGAATTATTTTCGAGTGCAAACCGACAACTGACGATTGCAATTGTCTGCGGTATTTTGGCCGCTCTGGGAACTTACCTGGTGTTAGCCCTGTGGATGGGAATGGAAAGTCACGCCCTAGCACTGGCGGTTATTCTCCAAGGGATGGCAACGCTGGCGATCTTAGCGGTTTTGCTGCGAGCCGAACTGGTGCGAGGTTCGAGAGAGAACTCTCTGGGTTTCGAGAATTTCGATGGCTATCTCGATAGGCTCGCAGATGTCGATCCTCTGTGCCGGACGATCGCCGTGCGACAACTGATTCGCGCTCTCAACGAAAATCGTTTGGATCGCAGCCAACAGCAAACGATTGCCGAGTCTTTTCGCTTGATGCTGCGCCGAGAACCCGAACCGATCGTCCGCAATGCGATTCTCGAAGGTTTGACAGCGCTCGGAGAGTTCAAACCGTTGAGTGCGGGTATCCCTGAGATAGCAATTCCCGCTCCGCCAACGCGATCTTCGATAAAAGAGCCTCGATATCCCGTCGGCGATCGATAAAAAATTGGAGTTTCCCTCGATCGAGCAATAAAAGTAGTGGGGTTGATGGGATAAAAGGATATTATCAGAGATATAGAAATCGTTTCTTGTGGCTTAAAGTCGCGATCGCTACAAAATTCACCTCAGAACTTGTCAAGATCGATACAATTTTTCTAAAGTTCCTCGTTTTCCCTCAATCCTTCATTTTTCAACGCCGCACGACTGTTATCCGGATAAATTTTTTTTCTCAAAAAAGCTCAAATACCCTACCCATTTTTGACTCTTAATGTTAGTATATATCTAAGGTAAGAATTTAGACCGAGCTTATCGAGTTTAGCTTTGTGCAAGTACTCGAAAGTAAAGGTAAACCAATCTAGTGTAGCTGATATCGAAGACCGAGCAAAGTCTGACTTTAGCAAAGCTTCAGGTTACAAGTAGGTTGGCGAAACAATGCACTTACTCTTTAAATCACAACCGTACACCGCTCTGAAGCAGCCAACGTGCCAATTTGGTGGTTAGTAGCTGGCTGAATCATCTTCATATCCAAGAGGATTGAGAATTGAGCTGTCGGTCTAGAAAGAATCCAAGCGATTTGGCATCGAATCGGAACTTTTCCCGAATCGACTGTTAATTAAAGTCGCACCTCCCACCTTCAAGCTACGTGGCTGGAGCGATCTCCAACAAGGGGATAACTCTAGTACTGACGAAGTAGCAGTCCAGCGAAGAGTATTCGGAGAGCGATCGTTCTCTGTTGGCTTTTAAGGGACATTTGTGTGAGGTCGGAATAGATCGACTGGATAGGCGGCGTTCGGTTTCGGCTCGATTTCCAGGGTTGCTTGAGGCGAAGTGCATTTTTAGATTTCTAACTTTAGGCGCGATCGCGTTAACTGCGATCGTCTCAGACTCATCGCGAATGGCAAAAGATGCCATAGAACCGATGACGTTCTGAATTGATGCGTCCGTTCGAGAGAGGATCGCATCATACCGAGCGAAGTGCTTTTGCTGCTGGCAATTCACTAGCTCCTATCTCGCTACAGCAAATTTTAGAAAATAGGAGGTGAAAATAGAAAATGGGCGTGTGGCGTTTTTTTGTATCAGTCATCATTATACTACTGATTGTTTTTCCCGCTTCTGATTTTTTACCGATCGCCAACGCCAACGCACAAATCTGGCATCCGGAGAACATTCATCTGCCAACCTGGCATATCTCCGGACACGAGCAGAGCGAACATTCGATCGTCCCTCAAATTGGTGCAAATTTAGCAGGTTCTCTCCAGGCACTGCCGACGGATGAAAACGATGCTGCCGAGAATGATGGATTCGAGAAGTCAGTCAATTTATTGCGGAGCTTGCTCTGGAGAATGACCCGAAATCTTCAGCAATTACCCATCAAATCTTGGCTGGCCGATTTAGAGGCTAACATTTCCCACAAAAGTGAGGATATTGCTCTTGAAGAGATTGCCGTTGACGTTGACATCCAAATCTAGGGAGCGACATTTCCGCTTCCACTTCTTCCTCAAGAACAAAAGAGCGAGCCGCAGGTGTGGCTCGCTCTTTTAGTAAATCTTCAAAACGGTAGATAAAGTCTGGATTTGAACGTGGATGACAATCTCTTGTGTAATTTCCAAGAAATATCGTTATTCTGAATAAAAGTGGCACAAATCTAGAGCCATACAAAACCCAAGAAGTGGATTCTTGGATTCTAATGTCTCAGTCTTATCCAGAAGAACGATACAACCCAAAGTGCATCAGCCCGGTGGGAGATAAGACTGAATCAGATCTCGCACTTTATTCACTTGGAAGCTTTTTGTCAGTTGCCGAACTTGGCTGGCGAACGGCTCTAAAGTCGTATCATCGAGTTCGAGTTGAGTAACTTCTCGTTCGATACCCTTAAGATTGCCCCGTCGGGCGAGATCGTAGAGCTTCTGTAATATCTCGTCACTTGGGGGAACCGTCGGCATGGACGCGCTCTGTCCGTTGGTACTCGAGGAGTCAGCAGAAGTTGCAATCGGTTCTTCGTAAATCCACTCGCAGCCCAGCGCTTTTTCGAGGGTTGCGAAAAGTTGGTTCACCGAAACGGGTTTGGGTAAAAAGTCATCTCCTCCCGCATCTAATGCTGCTTGGCGATCGGATTCAAACACGCTCGCCGAAGATACGATGATTTTGACATCTTTGAGTCTAGAGGAAGTACGAATCTTTTCGATCATCTCAAAACCTGTCATGACGGGCATGGTTACGTCGGTAAAGATCGCATCGGGCACGAATTCTTGGGCTTTTTCCCACCCTTCGAGTCCGTTGGTTGCTTCGATCGCATCAATCCCGATCGGCTCGAGTAAATTCACCACAACCGATCGATTTTGCCAGTTATCATCGACGAGTAATATTTTCGGTCGCGCGCCCTCAACACCGATAATTTTGCGGTTGCTCGGTTCGACGGTTTCTTCGAGCCAATCTCGGGCGACTTGCAGCACCAAGTCTATCTCGAAGACAGTGCCTTCATCCGGTACAGAGCTGACCTTCAGCTCGCTGCCCATCATTTGGACGATTTTCTGGCTGATCGCGAGTCCCAACCCCGTGCCTTCCGATTGTTTTTTTGTATCTCCCACTTGCTCGAAAGGCAAGAAAATCTTCTGAATTTGTGCCTGGGTCATTCCCACCCCCGTATCTTCGATCGAGAAACGAATGAGGCGATGGGAAACGCTCTCGCTATCTGAATCGGTAGGTTCTGAGGAGGAGACACTCCCTACGTCTTGCACTTTTAAGGTTACGCCACCGGTATCTGTAAACTTAATGGCATTTCCCAGCAGATTGATCAGCACTTGACGCAATCGTTTTTCATCCGATCGAATTCCTGGGGGCAATTGGGGATCGAAATGTTCGGTAAAAGAAATTCCTTTTTGTTGAGCTTTAATCGAACAAATTTGCGCCACTCCTTTTAAAAAGGATGAAAAATGAAATTCATGGGCGTGTAATTCAAGCTTTCGCGCTTCGATTTTCGAGAGATCGAGAATGTCATTAATTAACGTCAGCAGGTGGGAACCGCACTGATGAATAATACTCAATCCGTCTTGCTGTTTTGCGGTGGCCGCTCGATCTCGTTGCAAGATTTCAGCATAGCCCAAAATTCCATTGAGGGGCGTGCGCAGTTCGTGGCTCATATTGGCTAAAAACTCGCTTTTGGCAGAATTTGCCGCATCGGCAAGCTTTTTTGCTTCTTGTAATTCCTGGGTTCGTTCGCTAACTTTGGCTTCGAGGGTTTGCGAGTATTCTTTGAGGCGATCGTTGGCTTCCTCTAGCTGTAAGTTAGTCCCTGCTAACTGCGCGTTGGCACTTTTAAGTTGCCAATAACTATGATAGTTTGTCGCAATAATTGCCGAAATGACGACCGCCAAGATCGGTGAGACGATCGGCACGAACCAACCCATCAAAAATAATACCCAGCCGAACGTCGTTAAACTGACCACCGAGCCAGAAATAACTAAAATCGTGCTGACGAAAAAAAAAGTTTTGCCAAATCGATTGGCTTCTAAAAGCACCCAACTCCCGATCGCCCCGACAAAGGACCAAACCACAACCCAAACGGCTTCTTGTTGGTGATTCCACGATTTCAGAAACGGACGATCGCCAAGTGCCGCGTTCAAGATTTGGCTGATAATGTGGGCGTGAACTTCAACACCGGGCATTTTACCGGGGTAGGGGGTGAGGAAAAAATCATTGGTACTTTCGGCCGTCGGTCCGATTAAAACAATGCGATCGTACATTAACTCGGAATCGAAGTTGCCCGAGAGTAAGTCTGTCATCGAGACTTCCTTAAAACTACGCACCTCATCTCGACCCGTTTGCCGACCGCGACGATAGTTCAAGAAAATTTGATAACCCCCAAAATCGTGTCCGGGTCCTTTATAGGGAACTTCGTTACCCGTCAGGGGGATGAAGAGTGCTTCTCCCAAGCGATAGTACTTTTTTTCAGAATCGACGACTTCAAGTTTGATGTCGTACTTCGAGGCTAAATAATCGATGGCTAAGCGAGTACTGAAACCCTGCTTGCCACTCGCAGAAATTAATGCACTGCGAACTTTACCATCGGGATCTTCAACCAGATCGGCTAATCCCACTCGACCGACTTCTTCTAGAACCGGAGGTGGTCCGACGACATCTTCTCCGATCGCTTTTTCCACACCAATCAAATTTGGCGTGTTTTTAAACACCTCGATCAATTTCTGATGACCGGGTTCCTCGGGCAAATCGCGATATAGATCGAGACCGATAGCTGCGGGCCGGGCGCTCGAGATTTTTTCAATCAGTTGAGCGAGCGATTCATCGGGAATCGGCCAGTTCTCGACTTGCGAGATATCTTCATCATCGATGGTGACGATAACAATACGATCGTCAGGGGGAGCAGCAGGTCTCAACTGAAAAAAACGATCGAATGTTGCCCGTTCTAGGATTTGGAACCAACCCAAAGTACCCCCAACGATAACGCAACCGGCGACGCTGGGGGCAATCGCGAGCACTCCTCGCCACTGTCCGAGGAGCTGTTTGAGCTTAAGCCACATTGACTGATTGTTGAAACTACTCGGTTAGGGGTTCGGTTTCCAAAATCGGGTTGGCAGCATAAGCACCTAAGCCAACTTGTTCTAACAACTCCGTCCATTCAGAGATTAAGTTGTTATTGTCAGGTTGCGATCGCTTGAGTTCCACGAGGGTGGTGAGAGTATCGAACCACACACCTTCTTGACCGTAAGATGCGGCTAACTCCAAAGACGTTCCCGTTCTAGCTCGATCGGCTAAGCCTTGGCTGGGTTCGATTCGTTCGATCCATCCCGCGATGCTCGGACTGTCTGGACGCAGGTATTCTCCTTCCACGATCGCAAAATGCCATTCGTAGTTTTTACCCACTTCAAGAGGGGGAGCATCTTCAGGAAGCGTAAAACTAATAATACCTTTGCGGCTGGCAACAGGCAAAAAAGTCTGATAGTGATTGTTGCGATCTTCGTCTTGCAGGCTGAATAATACCCGCTTGACTGATGTCGCTGGCATGTAGACGTAAAAAGTCGGGCGCGAGGCAACCGTTCGACCGTGATTGGTGTTCGGGATTAACGCCGTCACCGTATGCTGCGCTCCTCTAGAACCCGCGCCGGTGGTTGTGTTGGGAGCGTCGCGACCGGGAGTTTCAAAGGTGACTTCTCCCCGAGCGGCTCCGCCACTCGTACGCGCGGGTGCACTAGCTCCAGGACTCTCAAACGCTCCCTCCCCGCGAGCGGCACCACCCGTCGTACGTGAGGGGGCATCCGTTCTAGGGGCTTCAAAAACCGTTGTCCCACGAGTCGTGTCATCTATATCGAGATCGAGATTAGGTAAATCCGGCACGACAAATTCGATCTGCCCTCGAGACGCACCGCCTGAAGAACGACGGGGAGCATCGTGATTGGGGGCTTCAAAGGTCACGGCTCCTGCAAGCCAGAATCCGCTCGTACCAGTCAGTAAACCGAAACTGGTCAAGATATAGACAAGATACTCTTTTAGCCACTTCTTCTGCTTAGCCATAATGTATCCTCTGAAAGTTGATATATGAGCTGCACCCATGGAATACATATATTATATGCATCCAAGCTCGGCTGATTCTCCGATTCGGATAAAGGTTTAACGAATTTTCCAAAGGTTATGGAAGTGGAGTTGCACGATACGAATTCTCATCGCTCGGGTACGCGCAAGGACAAGTGATATTGACTGTAGACGGGAAAGCCGAATCGGGACGGGGCGACTTTGAAAGAAACCTCCCCTACCAGGAATTGAAAGGGGAGGTGAGATCGCGCTAATTCCATTGTCTTGAGGCTCCAAAAGGACTGGGTAAAGGCAGCGCAAAGATTAAAAACGATCGATTAAAGATTTTAAGGGAATTTTTATGACGCTCTCGAAAATGAAATTCCGATTTTTCGGGTTGGCGATCGATATTGCCTGAGTATCGTTGCCTTAGTCTTGTGAATAATTCAATTTATTTGTCAATAATCGACGGATTAATTCTCAAAAAGGCTCTCTTAATATATTTTAAATAAAACAAGGTAGCTAGTGGATTAAAATTGACATAATTCAACCTTAAATTTTCGTCATTAAATGTAAATTAAAATTCACGATTAGAGTATTAACAGGAATAAAAAATATTTTCATTCCGTTTTTTGAATTCGATCGAAATAAATAGATTTTTTGTATTATTTCTAAAAACATCTCTAAATATCCTCCATACAAGCGAAAAATCGTTAAAAAGAATTGGAACGGCAAAATTAATCACCATTTTACTGAGTACTTCTACAAAGTTCCGCGAAGATGATATCAGAAGTTTCAACCCAAGCTTTGACATTAGGAGACTACGCCGAACGAGCGATCGGACGGAGCTTGAAAAAATGTCTCAAACACCAAAAACAAGTACTTAAAGATAACGACCCGGAACCCTTACACCAAATGCGAATTGGGTTTCGACGGTTGCGAACGGCGATCGCCGTATTCGATCGCGTGTTGGAGTTACCCGAAGCAGCCAGCGATCGAAATATTCGCAAAACCATCAATATTTTGGGAACGGTGAGGGATTTAGACGTTCTGGGGGAAGAACTCGTCAGCCGCTATCGACCGAATTTGACCGGGAAAGAAGGCAAACGTTTGGAGAAAGTTCTCGATCGCTTAAGAAAACAACGGGTGAAAGACTTCGAGCAACTCAACAAAACCCTAAAAGGCGATCGGTTTGCCCAACTCCACCGCAGCTTGCAAAATTGGCTCGATCGACCCGTTTTCAAGGCAATGGCGGTTCTTCCCATGCGAGAGGCACTACCCGATTTACTCGCCCCGCTAGTTGCCGAACTGTTTCTGCATCCAGGTTGGTGGGTAGGGGCAACTCGAGGCGATGAATTTAGCAATGGCAGTAGTGCGAATATCCTGGGAATGCTGCAACAAATCGATCGCGAAAGTACCGAACTTCACAGCTTACGCAAACAGGTGAAGCGAGTGCGGTATCAAACTGAGGTTTTTGTCGATTGTTACGACGAAGCCTATGCCAGCCAAATTCAAGAATTCAAGCAAATTCAGGGATTGCTCGGTCAAATGCAAGATCGGGCGGTACTCCAAGAGTTTTTAGCCAAAGAACTCGAATGCGATGTTGCCCAAGTGCTACCCACCGTTGCCGAACAGATGCGCCTGGAACAGTGGCAACTCTGGCAGCAGTGGCAACCGATTCGCGATCGATATCTCGATGCCCAGTTTCGCCAATCGGTGCGGTTGTTGGTATTAAACCCGATTTGAGCGGGTCGCCCAGGCTGATTCTTTCGATGAGAAAACCTCTCGATCGCATTCGTTTTGAAAGGGATTCGATCGAGAGGTTGAAGGCCGAATGCATGCCGAGATCGCTCGGCACGCTCGCAAATGGTCGGGAATGGTTTAGGTTTAGACCATCACGAAATTCGCATCGTTTAAGGGATCGCTGACCCCAACTAACGTCGCGAGAGTTACGCCACCGATCGAGACAACCGTGTTGCTTGCAACGCGATCGACATTCACCTCAAACAGCTGAAGGCTGCTGATGCCGATCGCATCTTCGGTAACGGAAAAATCGACGATCGTATCGGCATCGTGGGTGGGAGACAAGACAAAGATGTCTCCTCCCGCACCGCCAGATAGAACATCGTTTCCTTTCCAACCGATGAGGACATCGTTACCATCACCGCCTTGGAGGGTGTCGTTACCCCCTTCGCCAAACAGTCGATCGTTACCCCCACCCCCGATAATCAGGTCGTCGCTGCGTTCTCCCGTGAGGACATCGCTGCCATCGCCACCCGCAATCGCGTCGGGGGTTTCTCCACCGTCGCCGCCATCACCGCCATCGATGGGAGGAACGAAAGATGCCAGAACCGTATCTTGCCGGAAGTCCAGGTTTTGAATCCGTTCGTCGAGTTCCGGGGCAACATCTGGGGTATTAAACGGGGTTTCGCTGGGGAAGGTGGTTGCCAGGTACTCCGCCAGGGCATCCTGTTCCGAACCGTCGGGGGCGAAAGTTGCCACCCCAGTCCGGGTTTCGGGGGTAGGATTGTCTTCGTCTTCAGTGACTAAATCGAGGCGATCGCGATCGGGGAAGGGGAAGCCGTCGCCGCCGCCTGCGAGGAAATTCAGCGTCACCAACCGGAAAGTGCGATCGCCACTGCCGACGAGTTCGCCATTTTCCACCACCACGTCGAGGACTTCCCCAGTTTCGTTTTCAATTGCCAGAGATTGGATGCGATCGCCTGCTGGTAAATCGTCGTCGAAGCTGAAAGAAACTCCAGCCACCTGGGGGAACCGTCCGGGAGTCGCCCCATCTTCGGTGGCAGCGACCCCGTGTTCGAGGATTTCCACCAGTTCCGATGCCGTCACCGTCAGCAACGTCAAGCCGTTGTTAAACCGGAGGGCGTTGCTGATGTCGAGTTGGGAAACATCCCCCTCGGCTTTACCCGCCAAATCGTTAGCGGGGGGAGGAACGCGGATAAAGTCTTCCGGACTTGTCGCCCCCGTCGGGACGATGACATCGCCGATATCGTCGCGGATGCCGCCCCCATTTTTAATGGAAATCACCACCTCAGAATCCACCTGCTTGGCGGCGGCGAGGTTGGCATCGGCGGTAAGGTTGCCCAGATTGGTTTCCTGGGTGCGAACGTCGCCTCGGGTGCCGTTGAGGAAGACCTCGGTGTTGCCGAAGGTATTGCCTTCCTGAGTGGCGATCGATCCTCGCAAGGCATCGGTAATTTCCACCACATCTGGATCGGGGGTTCCGCCGACGGCAGCAACGCCCTCATCGTCCGTGGCATAAGCCCCGCTGACGTTGGCATCGACACTTTCGGGGATAATTACGCCGTTGGCATCGAAATCGACTACCAAGCGACCGACATACTGATAGTTGCCGTCGGTATTCACCACCGCCACAGGGTTACCATCGGCGGCCGTCGTCAGGATCGGGTAGGGGCCATCGGCGGTATCTCCCGCCCGCAGACGATCGGTTTCGTCGGCCAGCAGGGTATTAGAACCCCCGGCGACGATGATATCCACATCGGTGAGTAACTCGGCTAGCTGTTGCTCGATCGAGATTTGCTGCATGTGGGCGAGCAACACCACCTTATTCATTTCCGGATTTGCCGCCAGGAGGGCATCCACGGACGTTTGAATTTCTTGGGCGAGGTTGGCGATATCGTCGGGGTTGGCAGAGTCAAATTCGATCGGGCGGATACCCACATCCCCCGGAGAGGCAATACTATCGAGGGTCGGTGTGGTTGCCCCGACGATGCCAATTTCCTCGCCGTTGACGGTAATAATTGTATTCCCCGCCAGTTGACCGGAAATGTCGCTGGCTTCCTGTCCGTCAGCCGTGGCGAGGGGGGCGAGGTCTTCCTCGGGGGCAAAGTCGAGGTTACTGCTGAGATAGGGGAAATCAGCACCGGGATATCCAGTTTCTGCGTCTGCTTGCAACAGGTCGGCAACCAATCCGGTTCCCAAGTCGAATTCGTGGTTCCCCAGGGCAATCGCTTGGAAACCCAATTCGTTTTGAATCAGAATATCCCCCCGTCCGGAACCGTCGAAGACCGATTCGCTTGCGGAGAGGAAGGGACCGGGAATGTAGGCATCCCCAGAAGACAACACCAAAGTATTGATGTAGTCGCGGTTGCCGTCGCCGTCGGTATCTTCGTTTTTCAGGGCATCCAGGACGGCACTGAACCGGGGGGCATCGTCGAGGGCGGGAATTCCCGCTTCCTGATCGGCGGCGTGGAGGAGTTGGAGGGTAAAGGTTTCCGGGGTTTCGATTTCGTAGACGGTGGCCGTTCCGCTGACTTCGTTGGTGACGGCAAGTAAGGGCGTACCTTCGGGACTGTCTTCGGCGGAGATGAAGGTTAAGCCTTCCGGGGCGATATCTCCCTCGAAGCGGACGTATTGGAGGAAGTCGGGGTCGCTGGGATTGCTGACATCGTAGACGAGAACGCCACCGCCAGCCCGTTCCAACCCGATGAAAGCCAGGGGACGACCGTCCACCACGCCGACCGTTACGCCTTCGGGTTCTGCCCCTTTGTCGTCGGAACGTTGGTCGAATTCCTCGGGGTCGCCATCGTTGGCGTTGAACAGTTCCGGGGTGAGTTCTTCGGTAATTTGGGCGATCGCATCGCCGCTATCGAAGACCAAATTCCCCGTACTATCCCAAATCGTGAAGGAACGACCGCCGTAGCTGAAGAGGCGATCGAAATCCCCATCGCCATCCACATCGCCGTCGATGGTGGAAACGTTCAACCGTCCCAGGTTTTCTTCGAGTTGCAATTCAGCCGCATTGGGAAATGCCGTCGGATCGAGGGTTAACTCGGCAATCCGTTCGTCTTCGTCGCGGGCATCCCCTTCGTTGGCGGTGATGTAGTAGGTTTGGCCGTTGGTGGAAAAAGAGGCGATCGCATCGGGTTGATACAAACCCAAAATGGGATGGTTCTGTAAATTAATCTCGCCATCTTCGTTACTGGCATCGAGTTGGTTGGAACCCGAAAACTCGATAATCCCCAGCACCGTTTGGGTGGGGTCGGGGTTGAAGGGAACGGAACCGTCGCCGGGAATCGGTTCGTCCAGCAAACCGAAGTCGTTATCGTTGATGACGGCGAGGGAACCATCCGGCAGCAGGGCAAGACCTTCGGGCTTATCCCCGGCTTGGTATCCCACCGAGGGCAGGTTCAAGACTTTGGTTTTATTTACCGGCTGGACCCCCATCGCCGCCAAATCATCGGCGGTCATTTGTTCGAGGGCCGTGGCATCGGTGGCGGAAGAGAGGGGGGTTCCCAGGATATTCGTCGCCCCGGTTAAATCCACCTCGAAGATGAATTTTTTCGAGTCGGCATCGGTTCCCGAATCCCGTTCGATGACCAGAAACTTGCCATCTCCTTGGTAAACCGCGTCGCCAATTTTATCAACTCCGCTAGACCCTTCGAGGAGGTAAACGTATTCTCCCGTGGGGTTTCCCGTGGCGGGATCGACTTCGAGAATCCGCAACACTTGAGAATTGCGCGAGTTGAAGTCGCTGCGTTCCCCGGCGGCAGAGGCTTCGGCGTTGGAGACATCGGGATTGTCGATCGGACTTTGAATCCAAGCAAATAGCTTACCGTTATCGGTATCGAGGGCCATCCCTTCAAATCCCCGGTTGGCACGCCGTTGGGCGTAGACGGGGGGCAGGGTTTCAGTGCCGAAGGTTCCCGCTGCGACCCCGGCGGCATCGGCAGTTCCTTGGGGAATGAAGCGATCGATGAGTACCCCCGTTGCATCGAAATGGTAGATGGCGGGGCGATATTCGTCGGACAGCCAGAACGTACCGTCAGGGGCAACGACGATCGATTCCATATCTGCCCCGAAGAGATCGTTCGCCAGGGGATTACCGAATAAATCGACGGGTTCTTCATCGGTATAGGCGGAACCGGCATCCCCCGCTTGCAGGTTGGGGAGTCCCGTTAGCGGCGTACCGTCTGGGCGAGTGAGGGCAATTTTTTCGGTAATGGCGATCGCCCCGGAATTGCGATCGAGGCTGAAGCGAATTAGTTGGGGTTGGTAGTCCGGTAGGGGAAAGGGACGTTCGTTCGTTCCGTCGCCATCGACATCGGTGGGTTCGCCGTTGGGGCCGCGATCGGGGGTGGCGATAAAATTCAGCCGGCCATCTTCGCCGACACTCTCGAAAAACAGACCGGACATTCCCCCTAAGAGGATATCCTGACCTGCCGGAGTCGTTCCCAACACTTCCCCACTCAAATCCCAGGGATACTGGGTCAGTTGGGGCAACCCTTGACTCCAATCTTTCACCCCCAGGGGCTGGATTTCGGTAATTTCTCCGGCGGCGATATCGAGGACGGCAACGGCGTTATTTTCTTGCAGCGTCACGAACGCCGTCGTGCCATCTTCGGAAACGGCGATGTATTCGGGTTCAAAGTCTTCGGCAGCAGTTTTATCGGGAAAAATGCGCACTCCCCGACTGCGTAGGGCTTCTTCTTGGCCGTTAAACGCGCTAAAATCGGCAGTGGTGACGGTCGTGGCGGCAATTCCCCCGGAAATGTCGATAATACTCACCGAACCAACCGGATCGCTCTCGTCTCCCGGTTCCCCTTCGTTGGCTACCAGGATTTTGCTGCCATCGGGGGTGAAGGTGACCATATCCGGGACGACTCCCACGGTCGCAGAACCCAAGGAATTGCCAGCGGTATCGAAAAATGCCACCGTCCCCGGTTGGGTAGAATCTTCCGGTTCGATCGCTGCTGCTAAGATGCCGTTTTTAATGGCAATACTATTAATCCCGTCTCCAAATGCACTAATGTCAATTTCCGAGACTTTTGTCGGATTTTCGGGATCGCTCAGATCTAAAACGTCGATATTTTTGTTAAATCCGTTGATGACAAATAGTTGCGTACTCACCGGATCGTAGGCAGAAATTTCGGCGGCTCCTTCGTCGAAAAGTCCTGTTTCGTATCTACCGATCGGTTTGAGCTGAATATTCATAGTTGATGCCTGGTTGAGTTAAGTAATTCAGAATTCGAGCGAACCTTTAAAATCTCCAATCTCGTAAATTCAAAATTCATTCCCAAGTTGCTTGAAGCTGCGCTCGGGTAAAATATGCACCCAAAAAATGCACCAAGAAACTACGATCGCAAGTTTTTGAAACGTTTCCGATCGAAGCTTAAAGCATCTTAGACCCTCGATTTTTTGAGATTATCTCAAATTCGATTGTCAGATTGATGGTTGAAAATATTGAATTCCAAAAGATTAACGATTAAAAGTAACAGCCCGTGCGACAGATTTTAGTTTTGAGTTTTTGTCAAATGAGGGACGAGTCACTCTGGCAATCGATCGAGGAGTACTATGGATCGAGGCTTGCAGATTTAAAGTCGCACATCGCGTCATTAATCGTGTCGGTTAAACTAGGTAGAAAAACCAACTTCAGTCAATTTATAAAATAAACTTAGATATCGGGTTAAGTGAAGGTTAACGCTTCATTAAAACTTTATAGACTCATCTCAAACTGATGTTTTTCCGTTAAATCTCAATCAAAAAATAATTGGTGCTTTGTTCGGGAGAATAGCGTCGGACGAATACGGAGACCCTCGAGACGCACTGAAACGAAAAAATGGATGCGAATGTAACGGTCTCGATCGTTCAAACCCCTCAAACCTAGAAATATACCCCCTGTCAGCCCCCGACACCCGACTCTGATTCGCTATATTGAGCTTAGTTGTCTTTGCCAAAATATAGCAGTCATCGCTTCTACTCCATGCCCGATCGATCCAGTACCCCAGAACGGGATACAAACCCCCAACCCCAACGCGAAATCGCCCATTTACGAGCGCAGGTGGCTCGACTCTCTTCCGAGACGCGATCGGAACTGACGCAGATCGCCCAGCAAAAAGCACTGCTGGCCGTCGTCACCAAAATTCGAGAATCCCTCGATGTCGAGAGTATTTTTAAATCCACCGCCACCGAAGTCCGACAGCTACTCGATGCCGATCGCGTCGGCATGTATCGCTTCGATGCGGATTCGGATTTTGGCAGCGGTCAACTCGTATCTGAGGCCGTCGTCCCTCCCTATCCCTCAGCACTGGCGGCTCCCATTCAGGATCGATGCTTCGGCAAAAACCACGCTGACTACTACCAGAAAGGTCGAATTTGGTCTTGTGCGGATATTTATGCGCGCGGATTGCTCGATTGCCACATCCAACTTCTGGCTCGCTTTCACGTGCGGGCGAATTTAGTCGTTCCCCTACTCAAAGGCAAAGAATTGTGGGGGTTGCTGTGCATTCATCAATGTTCTGGGCCGCGCCAGTGGAAAGAAAACGAAATCGAGTTCGTCAGCCAAATTGCTATCCATTTAGGGGTCGCCCTGCAACAGGCCGAGTTCGTCACTCAACTTCAGAAACAATCGGACTATCTCGCCCAAGCCGTCACCCAAGCTGTCGAACGAGAGAAAGCTGTCGCCACCATTATCGATAAAATTCGTCGATCGCTCGATCTCGATACCATTTTCCGGACGACGACCGAAGAAGTTCGGCAACTCGTGAAAGCAGACCGCGTTGTCATTTATCGTTTCAATCGAGATTGGAGCGGTCAGTTCGTGGTCGAATCCGTGGAAGAAGGTTGGAATTATCTAATGGAAGAGCAGTGGGAAAATCCCCAACTGCGCCAAGATATTTCCCATTGCAGCGTCAAAAATTTAGTCGGACCTCAAGTGACCGATACCTATCTCCAAGATACGGAAGGAGGAGACTTTACCCGAGGTGAGGTGTTTCGGGTTTGCAACGATATCTACACCCATGGATTTTCCGATTGTTATCTCGATGTTCTCGAGAACTACCAAGCTCGAGCCTATGCCATAATAGCTATCTACAAAGGTAAGAGTTTGTGGGGATTGCTTGCCGCGTTTCAGAATACCGGACCTCGGAATTGGGAAGATACGGAAATTAACTTCCTGGTTCAAATTAGCGCCCAGCTTGGGGTGGCGATCAAACAAGCGGAACTGCTCGCCCAAACGCAAAAAGACAAAGCCCAACTGCAAACGGCTTTGACCGTACAACTCGAAAAACGGGCAAAAGATTTAGCTAGGGAAGCCGAACGAGAACGAGCCTTGGCTCAAACCATCGAAAAAATCCGCCGCTCCCTCGATCTCGATACCATCTTCAAAACGACCACCGATGAAGTTCGGCAAATCCTCAATTGCGATTGGGTTGCCGTCTATCGATTTCATCCCGATTGGGGCGGAGAGTTCGTTTTCGAGTCCGTCAAAGACGAATGGAAATCGTTAATCGAAAAGAATATCAAGACCGTCTGGCGAGATAGCTACCTCCAAGAAACCCAAGGCGGCCGCTATCGCGATCGGGAAAATTTTGCGATCGACGATATTTACACTGCGGGTTACTCGGAATGTTACCTAGAAATCCTAGAAGCCTTCCACATCCGCGCCTATGCCATTACTCCGGTTTTTGTTGGCGAAACCTTGTGGGGATTGCTCGCAGCCTATCAAAATATCGGACCTCGCGATTGGGAAAAGCGAGAAATCGGCTTGCTCGCCCAAGTGGGCAACCAGTTAGGGGTTGCAGTCCAACAAGCGCAATTGCTCGCCCAGCTCCAAGAAGCCAAAGAACACGCCGATGGGGCCAACCGCGCCAAAAGTGAATTTCTCGCCAACGTCTCCCACGAGTTACGCACCCCCCTCAATGCGATTTTAGGGTTTACCCAACTACTCGCGCGCGATTCGTCATTGCACCAGGGACATCAAACCTATCTAAGTATTATCGGTCGCAGCGGCGAACATTTACTCGCCCTGCTCAACGACGTACTAGAAATGTCGAAAATCGAGGCCGGTCGAGTCGTCCTCAACGAAAATAGTTTCGACTTGCATCGCTTGCTCGCCAGTCTCGAAGAAATGCTGCAACTCAAAGCCCAATCCAAAGGTTTGCAGCTTGTTTTCGATCTCGATGCCAACGTTCCCAAGTACGTTCGGGCCGATGAGAGCAAACTACGCCAGGTTCTGATTAACTTAGTCGGTAACGGGATTAAATTTACCCAAGTCGGTCGCGTCAGCTTGCAAGTGAAGGCCACCCATCGTCCGGCACTGACCTCCAACGCACAAGAGGAAGGAATCGATTCGACCCCGTTTCTCCTGCGCTTCCAGGTGGAAGACACCGGTCCGGGGATTGCCTCCGAGGAATTCGAGAATCTGTTCGAGGCGTTCGTTCAGACGGAAACCGGGCGCAAATCCCAAGAAGGAACGGGTTTGGGATTGCCCATCAGCCAAAAATTCGTCCAACTGATGGGTGGTAAAATTACCGTCAGGAGCGTTATCGGTCGAGGCACGATCTTTGAATTCGAGCTACCGATGTCCTTAGTCGATACTGAGGAAGTTCAAGCGGCAAAAACCCTGGGTCAGGTTCTTGCCCTAGTCCCCGAAGGAGCGCCCCCTCGCATTCTCATCGTCGATGATAAGTGGGAAAGCCGCCTCATTCTCGTGAATATGCTCTCGTCTCGCGGCTTCGAGGTTCTCGAAGCCGAAAACGGTCGAGATGCGATCGAGAAGTGGGAGAGCTGGCAACCCGACTTGATTTGGATGGATATGCGAATGCCGGTCATGGACGGCTACGAGGCAACCCGGCAGATTCGATCGCGAGAAACCGATCGCCATACGGTCATCATCGCCCTGACTGCGAGTGTTCTAGACAAGCAGCGAGCGGTAGTCATGTCGGTCGGGTGCGACGATTTTGTCAGCAAGCCCTTTCAAGAGTCGGCAATCTTAGATAAGCTCGCCGAACATCTCGAGGTGCACTACGTCTACCAAAAATCCGAATTGAGTTCCGAAGTTGATTCGGAACCTGCGACATCTCTTGAAACTATCGAATCTCAAATCGCTCAGATGAGCCATCGGTGGATTACCGACCTCGAAACCGCAGCTTTGGGCGCTCGGGAAAAACGTTTGTTCGAGCTAATCGAGCAAATCCCCGCAGACTTGGAAGCGCTGGCAAAAGCGTTAACCCAAATGGTCGATGCTCTGGGCTTCGATCGCATCGTCGATTTAACTCAATGCGCACGCCATGAATAATACCGATCCCGACAGGTTTAAGGGAAATCCGCATAAGGGAGATTTACTGGTTGTCGATGATATCCCGGAAAACTTACGCATTCTCTTCGAGATGCTCAGCGATCGCGACTACGAAGTTCGACGGGTGATTAATGGCAAACAGGCGCTTAATGCCGTGAAGGTCGATCCTCCCGATCTGATTTTGCTCGACATCAAGATGCCGAATATGGATGGCTACGAGGTTTGCGAGCGCTTGAAAGCCAATCCCGCCACGGCCGATATTCCGGTGATTTTTTTGAGCGCTCTCGATGATACCCTCGATAAGGTGAAAGCGTTTCAAGTCGGTGCGGTAGATTACATTACCAAGCCGTTTCACCTCGAAGAAGTTCTCGCGCGCATCGAAACTCAACTGAAACTGCGGAGAATGCAGCAGCAGTTGGAAGCCAAGAATTCAGCCCTCAGCCTTGCCAAGAAAGCCGCAGAAACCGCCAACCGCGCCAAGAGCGAGTTTCTCGCCACCATGAGCCACGAAATTCGCACGCCGCTCAATGCCACGTTAGGCATGGCGGAACTGCTCGCCGACACCTCATTGGATGCCCAACAGCAAGACTACGTGGAGACGATTCGCAACAGTGGCGAAGCACTCTTGAGCGTGATTAACGATATTCTCGATCTCTCGAAAATTGAATCGGGCAAACTCGAACTCGAACGACAGCCCTTTCACCTGCGTACCTGCCTAGAAGAATGCCTGGATTTACTCGCGCCCAAAGCGGCGGGTAAGGGATTGGAGTTAGCGGGTTCCATCGACCCGAAAACCCCGGTCTGCATTCGAGGCGATCGAACTCGCTTGCGCCAAATTCTCACCAATTTACTTGCCAATGCCGTGAAATTTACGGAAGTTGGTGAAGTGGTGGTGTCGGTCAATGTTGTCGGAGTCAGCTCGGATTCGATGAACGATCCGAAAGAGCCATCCTGTGAAATTCAATTTGCCGTGCGCGATACGGGTATCGGCATTCCTGGGGAATGTTTCGATCGCCTATTCGAGCGTTTCAGCCAGGTGGATGCCTCGACGACGCGCCGTTATGGGGGAACAGGTCTGGGACTGGTGATTTGTCGCCAATTGTGCGAGATGATGGGGGGACAAATTTGGGTCGAAAGCCAGGTGAATCGCGGGTCTACATTTTTCTTCACCATCCGCACCCCGGCGGTTGAAGATGACTCGGAGCCAAATCTTGGGATCGTTCAACCCCAGTTTGCCAACAAGCGAGTACTCGTGGTGGACGATCGCGCGATTCAACGCCAAATTTTAACCGAGCAACTGCAAATTTGGGGAATTGTCCCTCGAGCGGTTCCTTCAGGGGCCGAAGCCCTCCGCACCCTCGAAAGCGGCGAGGGTTTCGATGCGATCGTCATCGATATGCAGATGCCTGAAATGGATGGTGCCACCCTGGCGAGCATTCTCAAACAGTCTCCCGATTGGCACGCGATACCCTGCGTGGTCATGGTCTCTCGGAACAATGCGACCAGCCAGTGCAGAAAGATTAAACCCCATACGAATGCCTGTCTGACAAAACCCATCAAACAAAACCAACTCTACCGCGTTTTCAATCGCCTGTTAGCCGGAGAGGTCGCGCCTTGTTTTGGAGGGATCAAAACCAGTTTTGCCAGTGCTGCGAAAATCGATCGCCTGCCTCTGCGCATCCTGCTGGCCGAGGATAATCGGGTCAATCAAAAAGTCGGACTTCACCTGCTCAAACGTATCGGATATGAAGCGGATATTGCCAACAATGGGTTAGAGGTTCTCGAGGCTCTACATCGCCAGCCTTACGATCTCGTTCTCATGGATGTGCAAATGCCGGAAATGGACGGACTGATGGCAACGCGCAAAATTCAAGCCACGCGATGGCAATTCCCAACCCCTCGGATTGTCGCTATGACCGCCAACGCGATGCAAGACGACCGACAGGCTTGCCTCGCTGCCGGAATGGATGATTTCATCAGCAAGCCGATTCGCGTGGAAGAGTTAGTGAGAATTCTTCAAGATATTGCATTACCTGAAGTGGCGATCGATACGCGATAAGTTAAACTGACCGAACGATAGGAAATTCTCAGTAATTTATTGCAGTTTGCACCCTTGATGGTTGCAAGTTTTGCGGGTCAGTTTTGTGGAAAGGGGGAATGTTTGCTCGTTTGTCAAGCCCTATATTTAGCGTTACGGATCGATCGGACGACCGCTCGACACTTGAGACCCACACCCGCGCACCATTCCCCGTTCTACTCTTCCTCGTAATCCAACAAGACTTGCACCCATTGCGGCGGTGGGGGAATGGGATTGCCCAGACGATTGAGAAGCAGCAGGGCGACTAAGTGAACCACAAACAGATAAACGGCATTATTGAGAAAGACCGCAAACACCGCCAGGATTTGAATCAAGTGGAGATCGGGTTGAGCGAGCAGTCCCAGTTTTTCAAACCCCCAATCGGCGAATCGGGTAATTTGCGTGGTAACGTAGAGCCACAGGTCTTCGCCGACGAGAACTGAGAGCAGCCATACCTGGAAAAAAGTTCCTAGCGATCCCAGTAACATGCCGATGGAGATAGAGACCCACCAACTCGCACGCCGCCGCCACAAACATCCCAACAGAACACCGAGCAAGCCGTAGGGCATAATAAATAATATGCTGCGGGTGGGTCCCATCAAAACCGTCAGGAGCAAGCCCGAAACAACCGTGCTCATCCAGGCCGCCCGCTTCCCCCAACGCAAATAAGTCAGGGCGATCGGGATGGGGAAAAACATTCGCAGTAGAGACGTAAGGCGAAAGTAGACGTTGATCAGCCAAATCAAACTCGCCGTACTTGCCAGAAACGCCGTTTCCACCATCATCAGAGGAGGACGCGATCTTTTGGGAGGCGAGGAGGGAGCAGACTCTGAGGTGGGAGAAGGAAGTTGGCTCATAGAACCGATCGTTGGAGAAGAACTGGGAAAGGGGAGATCGAGGTTGTCAATTCCCGCGCGCGAAGGAGGAAGCTGCCAGCGCATCCTCGATGCTCGCCGCAGACCGAGCCGATGGCAACTTCCAGAATCGTCTAGACTCGATTACTGCATTAATAACTTTTCCATCGCGTAGGGATCGGGGATGCGAATGATATCGCGATCGCGCTCGATGAGTGCCTTTTTTTCTAGCTTGCTGAGCACTCGAGTCACCGTTTCTCGAGCCAGTCCGCTCAAGCTGCTCAATTCTCGATGGGGTAAGTTGGGAATTTCCATTCCCCCAGCCTTGGTTTCTATACCTTGACCTTCAGCTAAGAACAGGAGGATATCGGCCACTCGCGACGTACTGTCGGATTCGCGCAAGCGCAACCGCCGATTGACTTGTCGCAATCGCCGTCCCATCAACTGAGCCAGACGAATTCCTGCCAGGGGTTCGGTTTTAATCAGTTGTACGAAATCTTGGGCGGGCATATTGCCGATCGTCGTCTGAGCTAGGGTAATGACATCGGTCGATCTGGGAACTTCATCGAGAGCGGCCATCTCGCCGAAGAGTTCTCCGCTGCCGAGAATATTGAGGGTGACCTCTTTGCCATCGAGGTTGTAGGTTCGGATTTTTGCCCAGCCTTCTAAAATAAAGTAGACCGAGGAACCCCAATCATTTTCCAATAAGATTACTTGGTTGGCCGGATGAGTGCGAGTTACGACGTGAGAAATGGCACTATCAACAACAGGTTCTGGCAAACCATTAAAAAAAGGTGTTGAGCGGATTAAAGCCTCAACCTCTGGGCTAGTGTAAGAATCGCGGGGGTTATATCGGTCTTCCATGAAGCCATCATGCTATAAAGTCTCAAAGTCAAGCGAATTCGAGAGCGATTGAGACTCCCGATTCTACGATCTGATGAGTTAGAACCCTGTGATTTGGGCAGGCTTAATTTTTTTTTATGTTTTAAGTTTGGCTCGATCGGTAGATACATTCTACGATGAATTTTAACTTACTACAGCATTTCATCCATTGAGATCGAACGGATCGCTCCTTTGCGAGATCTTAAGTTGCGATCGAGGGCCGCGAACTTGATACGATGCTTATCGAATGGCTACTCCCGATCGGTCTAGCCAACAGCCAATACGTTGAGAGTTATCACTTAAGAGGTGCACCCGTGAGTTCTGCTTCAGCTTGCATTCAATCGCTCGTCGCCAGACTCGATCGAATTCTCGAATCTGCCCGTTCTCGAGATTTTCAACCTCAAGTTGCCCAGCTTTTGGAGCAACATCAAACTTTAGCAAACATTTGTTTAGAAAATATCTGTTTAGCAAATATTTGTCACGATTTAGCAATCCCAACGGCGATCGCGACAAATATCGATGCGAATATTTCCGATCCGGGGGACGCAAACGCCGATATCCGATCTTTCCAGCTCGAGAATTGCCCGCCAATTTCGATGCATTCGATGCAATGGCCGCTTTTAAAAGGGCGATCGCCCGAACGTTCCTCTCAAAAACAGCCCTTCCAAAAACAACCGATCGTGCCGGACGCAACCGTCGAAAAGCCGCCACCCGATCGCCTCGCCGCATCCGGGTCGATGGGACCCTCTCGATGAGGTTTCCATCCCACTGCCTCAACGACCGACTCTCTCCATGCCAACGCGATCGATATCCTCATGAACCGCGAACCCGAATCGACGAGTTCCCCCGATGGGATGGGAACCTCAGCCGACACAACTCCCAACGCCGAAACCGAATTAGGCTTTTTAGATTTAGACCTTTGCGCATCCGAGTCCGAGCGTTCGGCGGATGAAGCCGCCGCTGCCATCGAGCAGGAATTAGACGCAGCCGTCAAGCAATCGGCAACCCGACAATCGAGATCCACCCAAGAAAGCCCCCTCGAGAACTTATATGCCAGTTTGCTCGATGAAGAACGATCGGCAGATTCTTTAGAGTTGCAAGAGTCGCAATCCGATCGCCTCAGTCCCGGCGATACCTTGCCGATCGAAGAAGCCGCCAACCGTCAAGAGCCTTTAGACGAAAGAGCGATCGCCCCTTCTTTCGAGCGATCGGCTCAACCCGAAGAAACGGCATCCACCAGCCCCGCCAAAACCCAGAACGAACTGCATCCTCCCTCACCGACCCTTCCCCCAGCAACAGCCCGCCCACCCCTCAATGCTGCCGATAGCGAAATGGCAACCCCAGAGGAGACTTCAGAACAGATCCCAGAACAGACTCCAGAACAGACTCTAGAACAACTCGAGGAGGCCCGAGAAATGGACACGATCGCCGCCCTCACGGATTTGATTCCCGAAGTTGCATTGCAAGGTCAAAACCGCCAGGAGGAAACGGTTCTGCATACTTGGGAAGCCCTGCAAATGAATCCCGAGGCTCCTCTGACCGAAGATGATTACCTCTTAGCATCTGCCGATGAAGATTTATTGTCGGGTAATGAGGATGGTGATGAATCCCTCCGGGAGCAAGAGCAAAATATTTGTCTCGATTCCAACACGATGGAGCAGTTGGAGTCGGATTTACATCGTTTGGAAGATGCCACACCTCCGAGCATCCCTGAAGAAACCCAGACAACAGAGGAACTCGAGCGTACGCCAAGCGTTTCCGAACTCTCCGATGCCGAAATCTCCGATGCCGAACTCGATGCAATTTTCCCAGCCTTTGTCTTAGAAGAGGAAGACTCAACGGCAGAAAATGCCGATGAAAATGCCGATGCACCCTTTTCCCAAGATCCGCCGACCGAGGCGAAATCTCGGGACTCCCAACCTGACAAAATCTGGTATTTGGGAATCGACTTCGGGACGACGGGTCTTTCGGCAGTGTTGTTAAATCGCCTGACCGGAGCACTATATCCGATCTACTGGTTGCCGTCGGAGACTTCAAGATCGCGATCGCGCATTTTTCGCCTGCCGGCGGTTGTCTACGCTGCTGGCGAGGAAACGAGTGTCGGTCAGAATGCCTACCAGATGATTGCCGCCGGACCCGAAGCCCTGGCTCGAGTTCGAGAGGACGCGCGATCAACTCGCCAACCAACGGGATTTTCGATCGAACGGTTTAAATCTTGGTTGGATTTGGGATTGCCCTGGTGCGATGATGACGGTCGAGCGCAGCCGACGATCGACGACTCGCCCGATCGACAGATTCCCCTTGCCGATATTCAACGCGCTTGCCAAACCCTATTGAGCGCGATCGAGGACGGCAGGTTCGACAACGATAGCTTTACGAGTTCCCAAAGCGGTTGGCCTAGCGAAATTCCGATTCCCGTTTCACCTCACTTACCCGTCGCCCCGTTGCCCCAGACTTCCGTCGGCGAACTGCTCGATCGATTGGCCGGGGCAATCGTCAATATCCCCACAGAGGCTTCGGAAGCGTATCGATTTAACCTGCGCGAAGCTTTGGTGCGATCGAATCTAGTGCGGCATCCGGAGCAAGTCATTTTTGTTGAAGATGCGATCGCCACAGTGCTATCGGCTCTACCGAGCGATCCCGTATTCGGGGCAACTCCGGGGGAATGGCAGGTGTCCCTCGAAAGAGCGGGAACGATCCTGGCGATCGATGCGGGGGCGACAACCACTGAATTTGTATTGGTGCGCTTGCCCGAGCGTTGGGAAGATTTGAAGCACGATTGCTTTGACAAGCACAGTTTTGCCTATGGCGGGGACGCACTCGATCTCGATATCATCGTTCAACTGTTACTTTCGAGAGAGGAAATCGCCTCGGCAGTCGGGTTTAACTCGACAGTTCCCCGACCTCAACCGGGAGAACCGGACCTGGTGGCGCGCGTGGGATTCGAGCGGTGGTTGCGCGGTTTGCCCTCGAGACCGGCTCTTTTAGAAGCCGCACAAGCCCTGAAGTTAGCCCTCCAAGAGCGAGATCGGCATTCGATCGCATTTGAGTCGATCGAGCTGACGGTGGTGCGACGAGACTTGGAAGCTCGGGTGCTCGTTCCCTTCGTGCAAAATGTCAATCGGGAATTAAATGTGTTGCTCGCTCGAACGGGAGCAACGGTTGAAGGCATCGATCGGGCTTTGTGTACGGGAGGGAGCGCATCTTGGGAAGCGATCGCCCTGTGGCTGCGGCAAAAGTTACCCAACGCGATTGTCGTCCAGGATGTTTACCCGAGCCAACAACCTCCAGGTTGCTCGCGCGTGGCGTACGGCTTGGCAACCTTACCGCTGTATCCCCAAGCGTTCGATGAATTGCCCCAGCAGTACAACGACTATTTTTTAGTCCGCGAATTGCTTGAAGTTTATCCCGATCGCGCTCTCGACCTTCGGGAAATTACCACGCTTCTCGAAAGTCGAGGGCTAAACGTACGCGCTTGTCGTCCTCGAATTCTGGCCATTTTAGCGGGTCAGCTTCCTCGAGGGTTAGTTCCGACGACCGCAGAAGATACGCTCTTGAATCGGGCTTCCGATCGACATCAAGTCTATCGCGCGTTAAGGTCGGAGCCTTTGTTTTATGCAGAGAGTGCCAGAACCTACCGCCCGAATCGAGCGCAGTTCGATCGCCTGCGCCAATATTTTCAGAAAGTAACCCTCAATTCCGAACAAACTTGGCAAGAACCCCTAACCCTTGGATGGGAAATACCGAATACTTAAGTGTGGAGAAAGCGTGGAGAAAGTGCCAGGGCATTCGTTAATTGGATGTCAAGGTTTATTGGTAAATCAATTGATGGGATTCGCACATCTTGTAGATTCTGTTGCGAGCTGATAGGTAATTTAACCGATCGGACGATAACTGCTTTGAGATAAAAATCAGCTTACTTGTGGCAAATACATAGAAAAGTGGTACTATAGACTCACTTTTCGAGATTAAAGCGAAATTCTACCTAAAGTAAAAAGCTGAAATTGCTGGTAGCTCTAGGGTAGAGCGCAAAATTTAAAAAGTCTCGAATCGATAACTTAAACTCAATTTAACTTCGCGTTACAGCTCCAAAACAGTTTGCTTTCGTTGTAAATTCTCGAACTTAGTCACTCAGACTTCGACCCGATCGATAAATATTCTTTCAATCTCGAAAGAATGTAACCGATAAGTTATCGAGCTTAAAATGTATCGTTTTCTAGAATCTCTTCAATACGCTTTTAGAGCCTATCTGAGATCGAACGATATATTGTTAAGAGTGACATTGTTTCTTTAGCGAATTTGTTATCCCGAAGTGCAACTGTAAATATAAAACAGTATGCTTCTTTTGTTTGAAGCGAGTCATCATATTTGTAGGGTCGCTGTTTTTGTATTTGTAGTGGTAAGAAAAAGAAGTTATCTATTTAGTAAGTTCTGAATATTACAAGATTATTTGTAATATTTAGATACTTTAAAATTCTATGAATAAAAGTAAGTTTGGTCTTGAGTTCGATCGAATCATTTAACTCAGAAATCTCGAGTCGAACCCTCACCTAAACCAGTTAACCTTAGCCTTCTAGATATTGATTGACTGAAACCCACCGATATCCTCCGAGATGCTATCGATTTCATAAGTCTTAAGCTCTTACATAGTAAGGGTTTAGCTTTGACTCGATCGAATAGAGGCGATCGAGTGATGGCGGTATGTAAAATAGGATTTGAGCCGGTAATCTAAGCGTTTCGATCGTCCTAAATTCAACCGATCGCGGTGAGTTCTAGCAAATTCCTAAGAAGCCGAGAGAGTTGCATCCATTGCCTTTCAGAAAAATGCAACCGTCTCAACCGAATTTTGAATTTTGATGGGATATTTTACCGACAGCGAATTCCTACCTCTGAATGGGCTTTACGAGAACTTTAAAAACACTCGATATCATTAAAGTTCTAGTGAAATAAAGGGCATGAGTCTAGCCGGTCGCTCGAATATCTCCTAGGATGTGAAGTGTAAGGATAAATAGTCAAGCAGCAAGCCAACCGTGAATACAGCAATCATCTCAACACCTCAAGTTAAAATCCCCCAAGAAGACTTCTGGGTGCACCCCTCCGTTAATAATAAAGTTAAGCGTCTAGTCGATATCCTAGGAGCGATCGTTGGATTAGCAATTGCTGCTATCGTAGCGATTCCGGTGGCAATCGCCACTTACCTCGATGACCCCGGTCCGATTCTATACAGCCAAACCCGTTGCGGTCATCGCGGTACGACCTTTAGAATTTGGAAATTTCGTTCGATGGTGATGAACGCCGATAAGCTGAAGCACCTCGTCAAGAACGAAGCGAGCGGTCACATCTTCAAGTGCGAAAACGATCCTCGCATTACAGCCGTCGGACGCTTTCTTCGTCGGACGAGCTTAGACGAGCTTCCTCAATTCTGGAACGTTCTGATGGGAGACATGAGCCTGGTTGGTACTCGTCCTCCCACCGAAGCTGAAGTTGAAAACTACGCTCCCCACCACTGGAAGCGCTTGGAAGTCAAGCCCGGTATCACCGGAGAATGGCAAGCCAACGGTCGTTCCACCATCAAAGACTTTGAAGATATCGTCAGCATGGATGTCGCCTACCAGCAAAAATGGTCCATCATGTACGACTTCCAGCTCATCTTCAAAACGATTCAAGTCTTGGTCTTCGATCGCAAAGGAGCTTACTAAAAAGAAGCTTTATAAATCTAATTCTTACAAGCGCTGTATCTACAACATCCAAACTGACTTCTACGAAAACCTGTCCGGCGGGCAGGTTTTTTGGCGATCGAGGACATCGGGCGATCGGAGTACAATACATAACTAGCCCCAAATATCCTAAACTTTATGACTCCAGCAACTTGGATTACTCTATCGAGACTGGTGGGAATTCCCTTCTTACTGTACTTTTTATACGATCCCACTCCCGTTCGACAATGGAGTAGCCTGGTTATTTTTCTGGTTGTCGCTTGTACGGATTTTTTAGATGGCTACGTGGCCCGACGCTTCGATATGGTCACCGACCTAGGAAAGTTTCTCGATCCCCTAGTGGATAAATTGTTGATTTTAGGGACAATGCTGGCGTTAGTCGAAATCGATCGCATTCCGGCTTGGGGAGTCTTTTTAGTTTTGGCGCGGGAGTTGACGATTTCGGGTTGGCGGGTCAACCAGACCAAAATTAGTGGGGCAAATATCTGGGGCAAGCTCAAAACCGTCAGTCAAATCGTCGCCCTTTCGTTACTCATCGCACCGCTATCGGAGGTTTGGTATCTGCCATCGCTGATTGCATTTTGGATTTGCGTTATTCTGACCTTAATTTCCGGCGCTATTTATTTATTTCCCGCCGCTGCTGTTGATGAGTGAAACCCTTTTGCATGCGTATACCCCCCTCATCCTCTGGACGGGACTGGGTTTGTTGTTATTTCGCTTCATGCCCGATCGCTTTCCTCGATTGCTGGGGCGAAGTTTGTATTGGGTGGGGGTTCCTCTAGAAATTCTCGCTCTCGCGCGACGGACTGATTTTTCTCAAGGGACGAGCGTTACGCCGATTATTACAATTGTTGTCTTATTGTTAGGGTTAGGGTTGAGTTGGTTGAGCTGGCAAGCTTTCGAGCGCCCTTTCGACCCAAACCGCGAAGACGTTTTAACAATGGAGCCTTCCGAAACTCCATCTTCGGAAACGGCTACTCGCAATGCTATCGGCAGTCGATCGCGCCAAGGTAGTTATATCCTTTCCTCCACCATCTCCAATACCGGATTTGTCGGACTGGCGATCGCCCCATTTCTGGTGAGCGATCGATATCTGGGTCTGATTATTATTTATGGAGTCACCCACAATATTTTAGGCACTTACGGATTGGGCGTATTTATTTCCAGCTATTTCGGACAATCCGAACCCGGAGAAAATATCGGTCGGCAGATCCGGGACGTATTGAGCGTTCCCTCTTTATGGGTGTTTGCATTTGGAGTCCTCACGCAATCGGTGGTTTTGCCAAGTGCCCTCGAATCGGGTTTGCAAAACTCTTTGCTGGTGGTGATTCCTGCGGCCTTTCTGCTGACGGGGATGCGACTGCGACAGTTACAAGGATGGAAAAGCCTCAAGGTGGCGCTGGTTCCGGCGGGGTTGAAAGTAGCAATTTTGCCCTTGCTTTTGGGAGGGGGATTGACGCTGCTAGGTTGGTCGGGGGACGCGCGGCTGGCTCTAGTGCTGATGTCGGG
Source organism: Cyanobacteriota bacterium (assembly GCA_034189805.1). Classification (GTDB taxonomy): domain Bacteria; phylum Cyanobacteriota; class Cyanobacteriia; order Cyanobacteriales; family Geitlerinemataceae; genus Zarconia. The sequence continues at coordinate 2,525 of JAXHUC010000043.1, read as the reverse complement.
AATGCCGACGGCCTTTGGCGGATTGATTCTGGCGGAAGAATACGACCTCGATCGAGAGTTGATTACCAGCAGTTTAATTCTGACCACGATCGGGTTGCTGGTGATGATTCCCGTCTGGCTGGTGATTTTTGGCTGAAGGGAAACGAAATTAGCGCTGAAATTTATTGCCCAAGTAATATTGCCGAACCAGGGGATTGTCGTAGAGTTCTTCGGGACTGCCCGATGCTAGGATTTCTCCTTCGCGCATGATATAGGCGCGATCGGTAATTGCGAGGGTTTCGCGCACGTTATGGTCAGTAATCAGAATTCCCATCTGGCGATCGCGCAACTCGGCGACAAATTGCTGAATTTCCGCCACCACAATCGGATCGATCCCGGAAAACGGTTCGTCCAAGAGCAAGAACAGTGGTTCCCCGCAACCCACCACCAAAGAACGGGCCAACTCCGCCCGCCGTCGCTCTCCCCCCGAAACCTGAGTTCCCAAAGTTGAAGCCACTTTTTCGAGGTGAAACTCTCGCAATAAATCGTGGAGGCGTTGCGCTCTTTGGCGATAGGGAACCCCCGTTTGTTCGAGAACCAACAACAGGTTGTCGCGAATGCTGAGGTTGCGAAAAATACTCGGATCTTGAGCCAGATAACCGATCCCCAGATGCGAGCGCTTGTGCATCGGCAGGTGGGTAATCTCTTTTTCATTGAGCCAGACCCGACCGCGATCGGGTTTGACTAAACCCGTAACGATGCCGAAGGTGGTGGTCTTCCCGGCACCATTGGGTCCGAGCAAACCAACTATTTCACCCTGGGCAACCGATACGTTCACCCGGTTAACCACCGCTCGCTTGTTATAAGATTTGTGGACGTTTTCCAGGGAAATTCTCACTGCTGACTCCAAAGACACCAATTGTCGATCGCCCGATCGTTAAGGTTGAACCGGAGGCAGGGCGGGAGGAGCGGGTTTTGGGGCTTCAGTTCCTTCGGGAATTAAGTAAATCGACTCGACTTGACGATTGGGTTTGGGTTGGGCGACGAAAAGTCCTCGATCGATCTGGTAGACGATCGTTTCCCCGCGAATGCTATTGCCCTCTTGCAAAACGTAGACGTTCCCCGTCAGAACCAGGCGGCGCTCGTTGCTAAAATACTGAGCCTGATCGGAGGTGGCTTGCAAGTCTCGGGCGGGATAGTTAATTTGCACGTTTCCGCGCGCCGTGACAATTCCGGTTCTCGCGTCGGCTTCCTGAATATCTGCAATCACCTCGAGGGCCGTTCCCGAACTGACTTGGGATTGGATCGGAGTGGCCGTTGCTACCGCCCAAGCAAGGGGAAAGAGCGCGATCGACCCAAAACGCAATGCCAGCTTGTGAGAAAATCGAGCGAGGGGAATCATAATCGATGTTGGGGAAACGCTTGGATAACAGTGTTGACAAGTTGTACTCTATCGTATCAAATATATTGAATTTTGGTCATTTCTAGAGCGGTCTGGATTCATGAAAAATAACTGAATTTAAACTCAATATCTTTTATCGTTTGAGTTAAGCTTGGCTCTTTTCAATTTTGGGCAAACTCAAAGAACCTCGATCTTCGCTCCAATTCCCATTTTCTAAGCCAAATTGACTCGCAATTTCCGCAACCTGCGATTCTCCCGATTTTTGCAAGATATCTAACATTTCTAAACTGCGATCGACCAATGGCTCGACTTGAATTCCGCCATAACTCGGTTCGTACTTTCGCAAGCGCCGGATTCCTTCTCCCAATAACATCAGCGTTCCTTTCCAATTATGATTGCTCAGATGGTAGCAGGCGACAGCAATTTGTAAAATTCCCTGATAAAACGTTTTCTGCGGGTCGCACGATTCCAACCAAATCGCTTCTAAGGTATCGTGACAGGCATAAAATTGATGTTGGTTAAACTCTTCAACCCCTTGCCAAAATTCTGAGGGTAAATCTTGGCTTGAATCCTCTCGATTACTCATTAATACTTAATCTAAAAATGATAATTTAAACTCGATTTAACGATTCGATGGCCTGTGAAGAATTAGCATTAATCTTGAAAGACTAACTGTCAGTTGTAAAAAGATCGAATCACTAACCGTTTCTATTGATTCGCCGCTAAAGCTTCAGAATATCTAGCTCGGATGAGAGACCCCAGATTCAACCTTAAGAATGGAGAGTCGATTGCCAACGGTTTAATTCTGAGGAGCAATTGAAAGATGCAGCACTCGAACGATCGCCCCAACCAGATTACAAGACAGCCGAAATGCGCGATTGCAGTTGAACTTGCAAAGGACGTTTGCCATCGACCGTCATCCCAGGAAAATTATAGGTCTTCGAGGTGTCTCGACGCTGGGGATTCTGGGTCGGTTCCCAGAGCAGCCAACGACTACCAGGAGGTAAAGCGTTGATGCGATCGGGATTTTGCGTCAGCCAGATCGAGGGTGCACTCGGCAGACTTTCCATCGAACCCGTTTCGCCACAAGAGACCCCTGCCAGGGCTTCTAGCACCACCTGATGTCCTTGCAGCAAGCCCGTCG
>JAXHUC010000042.1:28277-46367 GCA_034189805.1 Cyanobacteriota bacterium | reverse complement strand
CCGATCGCAATCTGGTTCCCCATTACCTGCTCGATATTTGCCAACCGACAGATACCCTCACCGTTGCCGATTACCAACAGCAGGCGCAAACCCTGATTTGCAAGTTTCACGGGTCGGATACGCAAACCCGCATCCTCGATTCTCCCCCGCTTTTAGTCGGCGGTACGGGACTGTATCTCAAATCGATCGTCCGGGGGTTGAAAATTCCTCGAGTTGCCCCCAGTCCCGAATTGCGATCGCAGCTTGTTTTCCTGGGACAACGGCAATGCTACGCCATGTTGCAACAGGTGGATGAAGCTGCAACCCAAAAGATTCACCCCAACGACGTAACCCGTACCCTGCGAGCGTTAGAGGTCTTTTATATCACCGGTCGTCCCATTTCCGCACAACAGGGAGAACGCCCCCCCAACTATCCCATTTTGCAGATTGGGTTGAGTTGCGATCGCCTCGACGATCGCATCGAACGACGTACCCATCAAATGGTCGAAATGGGGTGGGTGGCGGAAGTGGAGTCACTCTGCCGCAAGTACGGGCCGGATTTGCCCTTACTCGATACATTGGGTTATGCCGAAATCAAACAGTATTTAGCCGGAGATATTTCTCTGGAGAAAGCGATCGAACTGACGATTCTGCATACCCGCCAATTCGCCAAACGCCAGCGCACCTGGTTTCGCCGCGATCGGGATATTATGTGGTTCGATAGCGATCGATTGGATTTATTCGATGCAGTTTGGAACGCTTATCGGAGAAAATGATGAACGGGGAGCAGGGGAAGAGTGAATGCAAAATTAAAAATTAAAAATGCAAAATTCTCCCTCATCCCTCTTCTCTCCGCGTCCCCGCGTCCCCCCATCCTCCCATCTCCTCACGTATCCAATTCTCAAGATGACCGCAGCCTACCCCATTTCCACCCCAGAAATCGATCGCACTTATCTCGCCGTCAACTATACCGACATCGAAGCCGCAGCCGCGAGATTGGCGGGAATTGCCCATCGCACGCCCGTTTTGACTTCCACCACAGTCGATCGCCGCGTCGGCAGTCAGGTGTATTTCAAATGCGAGAACTTCCAACGGGCGGGTTCGTTTAAGTTTCGGGGGGCGTACAACGCCATGTCGCAACTCTCGGCGGAGTCTCGCGATCGGGGCGTGTTAACCTATTCTTCGGGGAACCACGCTCAAGCGATCGCCCTGGCCGGTCAAATTCTCGGTGTTCCCACGACGATCGTTATGCCCGAAGATGCCCCGGCCGTAAAGATTGCCGCCACGCGAGGATATGGTGCCGAAGTGATTCTCTACGATCGAGCGCGAGTGGTTCGGGAAGCCTTGGGAGGCGAGATTGCCCGAGAGCGAAATTTAACCTTGATTCCCCCCTACAACCACCCTCACGTCGTTGCCGGACAAGGGACGACCGCTAAAGAACTGATTGAGGAAGTGGGGGAACTCGATTTGCTGTTGGTCTGTTGTGGCGGTGGGGGGTTGCTCTCCGGATGCGCGATTTCTGCGAGGGCATTGTGCGAAAATTGTCAGGTGATTGGTGTGGAACCGGAACGGGCCGATGATGCCACCCGATCGTTCCAAACTCAGCAATTGCACCGGATCGATAACCCCGAGACGATCGCCGATGGGGCGCGCACGCCGTTTCTGGGAACGGTGACGTTTCCCCTGATTCTGCACTACGTATCGGAGATGGTGACGGTATCGGAGGAAGCGATCGAAGAGGCGATGTTGTTTTTGTGGCAGCGAATGAAACTCGTTGTCGAACCGACGGGGGCTTTGGGAACGGCGGCTTTACTGTCTCAGGTAGTTACACGGCCGGGTGCCCGGATTGGGGTAATTATTAGCGGGGGAAATGTCGAGATGAGGTGAACGGGAAGAGGTCGATCGGAATTAGAATCAATGCAAGTCGTCTCGATTAAATCTCGTAATGTTTTAGCTATGAGTCGAATTCCCATTCTCGAATCCGAGCGCAGCTATACGTTTGGTTGCTATTTCGAGATGCCGTTTGAACCAGACGATATCTTGGCAGAATTTGGCTGTTCTCTGGAGCGATCGTTTTTAGAATTGCCTCAGTCTAACGCAACACTCGATCGACTTTCCGACCTTAAATCTCGCATTGAAGATAGCTTTTCCTACATCAGTTTAGATAGCGATAAAGCACGGCGATCGTTTCTCATCGCTCCGATTCTATCAGACTTGATTGTGTATACTCGTACCCGGCTGAGAGTTAATTATTATATTGAGGTTAGCGATCGCCTTAAGGGTTCTTTAGATTATTTTTTCGATGGGAATCAGAAACTATTAGTTGTTGCAGCTCAAAATACAGATCTGTCTCGAGGTTTTTTGCAAATGGCGCTAGAACTGATTGCCTTAGATTTGTGGACGGATAGCGATGAAGCAATTTTCATGGGTGCTATTTCGACAGGAGATATTTGGCAGTTTGGGAAGTTCGAACGCGAGACAAAACAGATAACTCAAGATTTGAATTTATATTGCATTCCCGCAGATTTAGACTTATTACTTCGCATTCTCATCGCCACAATCGACCCTTAATAATTATCTCCCAAAACTTCTATCAGAACTTTTGTTAGTTCTGTAAAAAATTGCGCGAACTCGATATAAATTCAAGTCTTAAATTATTTTTCAGATTCGCTGTTTAAAATGAAAAATTACCTGGGGGGAAGACTATCTATAAAGTTACCGCATTATGGTCATTCAACCGGATCTCATATAACTTTCAAATAGTTTGACTATGCCTGGAGAATATATAATAATGTTATTCGAGATTCTACTAAAAAAATTACTAAAATGCCAACCAACAAATATGGTGCTACGATTTTCGCCACTAGCTCAATATTTTGGGCTACATCAATGTGTTATGGTTTGAATCGAGCTTTTGCTGTAACAATAGATTTTGATAGCCAAGGTCTATTTGGTCCTTCTCAATTTTCTGAAGCGGGAACTGCACAAACTCTTGATATTGAAACATCCGACGGCAATGTAACTCTTAATGGTGGTGTGATTTTAACTAGCACAACCAACCTACCTGCGAACCAGACATCGATATACGGTACAGCCTCATTTGGAAACTCAAGTTTGTCCAATCCACTTGTAATTAGCTTTCAAGACTCTATCGATAACTTTTTTCTCGATATCTTAAACGGTAATACTGAGTCAATTGTATATACCGTATCTGACAACTTGGGTAACTTTGCATCATTTGAGTTACCGCCTAATCTAGTATCAGGGCAGACGCAGATTGGATTTCCAGCAGCGGGTAGCCAAGTGACCGTCACGAGCGAATTAGGTTCTTCGATTGCTTTCGACTTCCTAATTGATAATATTTCCTTTAACGAACTTCTACCAAATACTTTGCCCGATCCAATTGATGAAGGTACTCAATCTGTTCCTGAACCTATTTCCATTCTGGCTAGTCTTCCAATATTGGGTATTGGTGCTTTGTCTAGGAGGAGAAAATGCAACTAGTACTCCAACCAACCTAAAATTATGCAATAAAATTTTGATTTAATGCTTTTAGAGTATGCATCGTCACTTTCTCTATTCCACAGTTTTAAAGTAGATGCTCTACTAGACCAAAACAATAAACTTAGTTGGAGTTAATTCACCACCGTCGCGAACTTTGATACGTAGCGATCGCCCCAGAACCGATCGACATAAAAATTAGCAGCCAAATTACCAATCCCGGCATAAATCCCAGCACTCCGAAACCGCGCAGAATCCATACCAATAGAGTCATTCCCAAAATTACCCCAAAAACCTGATAGTAAATTTTATTTTTAGAATTCTTTTTCTTCAATTTACTCATCATCTTCAAACCTAATTTTCAACATTCGATCGGGGCAAACGATCGCCAAACAATAAAGATAGAACCCAGTTAGGAGAAAGGTGGACAGTACGGTGACGGTATCACATTCAATCCCGACCCAAACAACTGCCCACCCGACAACTTCTCCTCTAACTTTGTGTCCTTTGTGCCTTCGTGGTTCCTTCAAACCCTAGTTCGTCGTCAGTAACTCCGCCGGCAACCGCTTAAACGACAACCGTTCGTTCTCCACATCCACGAAAATCGTATCCCCTTCGGTAAACGTACTCCGCAGAATCGCTTTAGCAATCTGAGTTTCCAACTCTCGCTGAATCGCCCGCTTAATCGGTCGGGCCCCGTACACCGGATCGTACCCCACCTCCACCAGGAAATCGAGGGCTGCATCGGATAACTTCAGCGCCATTTTCCGATCTTCCAGACGGCGTTCCAAATTGAGGATTTGCAACTTGACAATTTGCCGCAACTCCTCCTTACGCAAGGCATGGAAGATAATCGTTTCGTCGATGCGGTTGAGGAACTCCGGACGGAACTCGGCGCGCATCGCCTCCATCACCCGACCCTGCATTTCCTCGTAGTTGGCATCGTCCCCCGCCACATCCAAAATGAACTGGGAACCGATATTGCTGGTCATGATAATCACGGTATTTTTGAAATCCACCGTATGACCCTGCGCGTCCGTCACCCGTCCGTCGTCGAGGATTTGCAACATGATATTGAAGACATCCGGGTGGGCCTTCTCGATTTCGTCGAACAGAATCACCGCATAGGGACGACGGCGAATCGCTTCGGTAAGTTGCCCCCCTTCGTCGTATCCCACGTATCCCGGAGGCGCACCAACCAAGCGAGAAACGGTATGCTTCTCCATATATTCCGACATATCGATGCGCACCATGGCATCTTGAGTATCGAACAGGTACGCCGCCAGGGCTTTCGCCAACTCGGTTTTACCCACCCCCGTCGGCCCGAGGAAGATGAAACTGGCCACCGGACGGTTGGGGTCGGCCAGTCCCGCGCGCGATCGCTGAATGGAGTCGGCAACCGCTGTCACCGCCTCGTTTTGACCGATGACTCGTTCGTGGAGTTCGTCTTCGAGGTGGAGTAGCTTCTGCATTTCCGACTCGACCAACTTGCTGATGGGAATCCCCGTCCACTTGGAGATAATCTCGGCAATATCCGCTTCGGTGACTTCTTCGCGCAACAGGGATTGTCCGGTATTTTGAGTTTGTTCGAGTTGTTCTTCGGTGGCTTCGAGTTCCTTTTGCAACTCCGACAGCTTGCCGTACTTCAATTCGGCGGCGCGGTTGAGGTCGTAGTTGCGTTCGGCTTGTTCGATTTCCACCTGAACCCGATCGATTTCCTCTTTTAGGCTTTTGCGGGTGTCGAGAACCTCTTTCTCCGCCTGCCATTGGGCGTTAAATGCCGATTGCCGTTCCTTGAGGTTCGCAAGTTCTTTGTCCAATCGCTGCAACCGTTCTTGAGAGGCGGTGTCGCTTTCCCGTTGCAGGGAGAGTCTCTCCATCTCCAGTTGGAGGATTTTGCGATCGATTTCGTCGAGTTCTTCGGGTTTGGAGGTACTCTCCATCTTCAGTTTGGCTGCGGCTTCGTCCACCAAATCGATCGCCTTATCGGGCAAAAAGCGATCGCTGATATACCGAGTTGAGAGGGTTGCCGCCGCCACCAAGGCGCTATCAGCAATCTTGACGTTGTGGTGGGTTTCGTAGCGATCTTTAAGACCCCGCAGAATCGAGACGGTATCCTCAACGCTGGGCTGATCGACGAAGACTTGCTGGAATCGTCGTTCCAATGCCGCATCTTTCTCGATATACTTGCGGTACTCGTCGAGGGTAGTTGCGCCGATACACCGGAGTTCTCCCCGCGCCAACATTGGTTTGAGCAGATTTCCCGCATCCATCGCCCCTTGGGTTGCCCCCGCGCCGACGACGGTATGGATTTCATCGATGAAGAGGACGATTTGCCCTTCCGATTCGGTCACTTCCTTGAGGACGGCTTTGAGGCGTTCTTCAAACTCACCTCGATATTTTGCCCCGGCAATTAGGGAACCCATATCCAGGGCGATGAGAGTGCGATCGCGCAGGGATTCGGGAACGTCCCCTTTAACGATCCGCTGGGCGAGTCCTTCGGCGATCGCTGTTTTTCCTACCCCCGGTTCGCCCATGAGGACGGGGTTATTTTTGGTGCGGCGAGAGAGGATTTGTACCGTGCGGCGAATCTCGTCGTCGCGGCCGATGACCGGATCGAGTTTCCCCTGGCGCGCGGCTTCGGTCAAGTCGCGACCGTATTTTTCGAGGGAGTCGTATTTGCCTTCTGGATCTCGATCGGTCACGTTCTGAGTACCTCGTATTTGGGCGATCGTTTCTTTGAGTTGGGATTCACTTATTTTAAGTTCTCTCAACAAATTTTTTCCGAAGCGATCGTCTTTCAGGTAGCCCAGAATTAGATGTTCGATCGAAATATATTCATCGTCGTATTCTTTTCGATAAGCATCGGCGCGATCGAGCAACGTATCCAAACTTTGCCCTAAATAGATGGAACTACTACTGCCAGATATTTTCGGTTGTTTGGCGATAAAGGCTTCGATGCGATCGCGAATTTTCGGCACCGATGCCCCCGCCCGATTTAAGATGCTACTCGCTAAACCCTCTTGTTCTAAGAGTGCTTTGAACAGAAGTTCGCTTTCGAGTTTTTGTTGTCCGGCGGCTTTGGCAATATCGGGAGTACGGGAAATCGCTTCCCAGGCTTTTTCGGTAAATTGATTCGGGTTAGTCGGTTGCATAAGGTTTTAAATGAGTCGATATTCTGTTAATTTTGGGGCGATCGCATTGGCATCGTTCCCCTACGACTATTTTAGGAAGTTTTGCGATCGGGTCTAGATCGGTGTTCTCGCCAACTGGAGGTGGCATTTCCGGCATTGTTTTTAGGAATCTCTCCGCAGCGATCCGTGACTCGCCGTGAGAACGAAACTGTTGTCTCGAAGGAAAAAATAAGGGTATGTTTTTGTTGTTTTTTAATTTTAGGTATTGACACTAAAACTCGATCGAGTTTGCAAATAAAAAAGTATCTAAATATCTCGCTCTTCGCAAAAAATTCGTACTCGATCGGCTAACTTTTGCGACAGTATACGATTATTTCCGCAAAATTTAATTATTTAATTCTACAACTCTCACATATCTAAGTTAATGCCCCGTTCTTGAATCTGCTGCCGCAACCGTTCTAATTCTGCCTCTGCTGCTTCGGCGCGTTCTCGTTCGGCTTCCGCACGTTCTCGTTCGGCTTCTGCGCGTTCTCGTTCGACTTCTGTTTGCTGTTGTTGCTGCTGTGCCGCTTCCGATGGCGTGGGAACTAACTCCCCTTCCGGTGTCAGAAACCGCAGTTTATCATCCACTATTCCCAAATACAAATCTAATTCTTGACTCCATAACCAGCCTTCTTGTGTTGTGGCTATCTCTTCGTATGCGCCAACAAATCGAAACCCTTTAAATTCTAAAGTATAGGGATCGAACCAAAAGTATTCCGGCGTGCGAAAGGTATTTTGATAGATTTGCTTTTTTTGAGTTCGATCGATATCTGCGGTCGAATCTGACAGCATTTCCACAATCACATTGGGATATTTGCCATCTTCATCCCACACCACCCAACTTTTGCGTTCTTTGTATTCCGTATCCAGGACGACGAAAAAGTCGGGCCCGCGAAACTGTTCGTTGCGCAGTTGGCGGCTGCTGTAATACACCGTCATATTTCCCGCTGCATAGAAGTTATTCCGGCGAGATTCCGGTGCATCGGGACGTTCCCGCCACCACCATTGCAGGCAAGTTAACAGGAGAATAATTTGTTGAAGATGGCGATCGCTTTCCAAGGGAGGTTCGTTACTTTCGAGGTCGCTAGGAGGAAATATTACCGCATTGGGGGACTGACTGAGAACCATAATTTAATTTGAGACTCGGTTGAGTAAATAGAGGTACTGTTGGGTATGAAGTGGAATAATTTTATATTTTTATGTGAAGTAAAAAGCGGTGTTTTTTATACTCCACGCTGTATGAATTATACTCGATAAAAAAGATGCGTTACGATAGATTTCGACTCCGTAGTTTCCTGTAAATCTTATCGCCATCTAATACATCCAACCGAATTGATTTATGAGTTGAAAATCGCTCGTTCTCGCACCCAACGTTTGAGTAAGGGGATTTCAAAATTGTAGCTGCCATTTTCCCGAGTTTCGAGGATGTGGTAGCGTAGCAATCGCTGCAAGGCAGGGTTGGCAGTGGGGATGTCGCGGTTTTCAGCGATCGCCTTTAATAATGCCTGTCCTGCAACGACCATTTCCGGTGTGGTTCCGGTAAACTCCGTCCAGACGTTGGTAAAGTAAGGTTCGCCGAGGGTGAGGGCGCGATCGATCGCCGCTTCGAGTAAATCTGGAGTTATCAGGGTAGTTTGGTGTTGGTTGGCTTCCATCACCATTGCCGAACCGATGAGTTGCACCAGGTAGGGATGGCTGCGGGTGAGTGCGACGACGGTATCGACGATGCCAGTGTCGTAGCGTAACTCGAACTCGGGGTCTGGATTCACCAGCAACTGGTTGGCTTCCTCGGGTTCGAGGTACAGCATTTCCATGGGAACGACGCTGATGAAGTAGCTACTCCAATTGGGGCCGAGTTCGTCGAGGGTTTGCACGCCGCAGAAGAGGAAGCCCAAGGCATCGTAATGTTGGATCAAGTGGCGCAGTTGGTCGAAAATTTGCAAACTCAGCTTTCCGGCGTGTATGGCCGCGCCGATTTTTTCAAATTCATCCAGGTTGAGGAGGAGGCGACGATCGCCCAATTTGGGTAAAGCGCGATCGAACCAGTCTTCCAATGCCGCGTAGGGACTGTCGCGAAATTCTTGACGCGGGGGGAGTTCCGGGAATTTCACCCCCTGGCTGCGACTGTCTTTGACAATGGCGCGAACTAAGGCGTAGCAAAACGATCCGTCGTCCTGGGTGGCGGCCGAACTTTGCATATCGGCAAAAATCGGCAGTAAATCGCTGGGGAGGAGGCGCGGCAGGTTGTAGAGAAAAGAGGTTTTGCCGCAGCGACGAGGGCCGTGGAGGACGAGGGTGGGACGGTTGCGATCGAGAATTTGGCGGACGATTTCGTCGGCGAAGGTTTGGCGGCCTCTGAAAATGTCCGGGCGATCGCGTTTTAGGGGGTTGCCGTAGAGGAAGGGGTTGAGGAGTTCCCCTTGGGATTGTTGCTGCTGGGTTTCCAGTTCCAGTTGGATAACGCGCTGCCAGCGTTGGAGGACGGGTTGCCACCGTTCCCTGGCTTTGGGTTTGAGTCCCAGTCCGGGGAGTTGAGTTTGCAGGAGGGCAAGATTGTTGAGAATGCGATCGAGTCCCCGTTCCCGCAAGGCCGCACTTTTCGGTTCTAGGGCCGCTTCTACATCTTCGGCGATGGATTGGAGTCGGGGAACGAGGATGGAAATTTCCGGGCGGATGTTGGCGGGAGGGGGTTCGGTATTTGAACTGTAGAAGCTGGGAATCAGCAGAGGCAGGAGGGGATGTTTGGGGCTGGCGGTGGCGATGAGTTCGGTGGTGGTTTGGGTGGCAAAAAGGCGATCGGCGATAATTTGGGGCAGGGCATTTTTTAGGGTAATTTGGAAGCCGGGAAGTTCGATGGCTTGCATTTTCTCGAAGGTTTTCAGGGCTTCTGAGGGATTGGTTTGGAAGGCGGCAGCGAGAATGCGATCGTGGTTGGGAAGGGGAAACCAGAGAAGTTCGCTGGTGTGCGGGGGAAGTTGAGGCAGCCGTCGAGTCAGTCGCGGTATGGGATCGATATTGAAGCGGCCCAGAAACGGAATCGAGGGAATCAGCATCTCTGGCAGGGAGATAAGATAACCCGGAAATAGGCGATAGTAACCAGCCAGAGTCACGGGAATCGCCCACAGACATTGCCAACCTAAGTGATTAAACCCCAATGCGGCAAAGACTCCCGATGTAATCAGTCCAAACCGGCGAACGGGGGATAAACTCCACGCGGCAAACCAACTGGCGAGTAATAGTATAGCCAGGGGAAGTGTTGCCACGCCGAACGCCACGCCGACCGCCACGCCGACCGCCACGCCGACCGCCACGCCATAAGCCACATCTTCAACAAGATTGCCACGAGACTGTTGCAAATTTTCAGCCGTAATTTCATCGCGATTCGCAACTAGAAAGAAGCCAGTGAGTCCACCCACCAATAAAGCAAATATCCAATTGTGGCTACCCCACCAACTCCCTGCAAAAGTACTGAAAATTCCGCCAATGATGATAAAGTTTTGCCCCACAGACAGATGATTTTTCCCCAACAGCCATCGACCGATAATCAGCGTCAGCAGCCACAGCAATGCCAACACCGCAAATCCTTGACCGATCGAAGTCAATGGCGGTAAGTCCTCCAAGCCATCGCTGAAGCCATCCCTAAATCCTTCAATCCAGGCTTCTGGCTGTTGCCAATACACCAATGTAAACAATCCCGGCACGGCAAAACTGATGGGTAGAAACCAAATGCCCGCCCCATAGGCAGTCATCAGAACCATCGGCAAAAGCCACCCATCTATCCCCCGGCTGTTACTCCAGATAATGAAGAGCAGAGGTAGACTCAGAACAATTAAAATACAAAAATATTGACAAAAAAAACGAAAGTTAAAATTAGATAGAAGAATATCGTTAAAAGCTGTATCAGGTCTGTGTCCGCCTTTTTTTTGTTTCGGCGACCATTCATTCATCCGCTGCTGAAGCTTAGACGGACAAAACATCGCCCAGTACCACATTTCCCAAGTTTCGCGAAGAAAACGACGCATTTTCTATATCTAACTTCTACTTATTTTGCCAAGTCATCTCAGGACTCGAAATCGCCACTAAAATCCCCAACAGATGATTCACCGGAGGAATGCGAACTTCTGCAATATCAATGGTTACAATCTGATTTTCCAATTTCAAAAATCGCCAGCGATCGCCTGTTGTTACCGCCCCGTAAATTGTCTCAATTTCTTGTTGATACTGTTGGTTAAACTTTTGCGCGGCAACCATCGCCGCAATACATTGTCCGAATCCACTATTAATATCCTCTCGTTTCGCTTCAAAAACAACCGCAACCGGGGCAGTAATCAACAATTGATTTGGCGACAAGCTGATAATATAGTCGCAAAGTCCGTTCAATCCCAACGCAGCATCCACGGAAAAATCTTTCCCAGAAAATAGAGAAACATTCCCCTTCAGTAGTTTCGTCTTAATCTCGATTAAAATCGGTGTGATTATCGCCTCCGCCCTCGCCTTTTCCGTATTGTTATCGATCGCCCAGTTTAATCCAATATCGAGAGAAGTTGCCAGCCATTCACTCGGTTTGACAGGAACAACTTTCGAGAGAAAAGATTCTTCAATTAAGCTGAGTTTAAATTGAGTTAAAGCCGTCTGTAAATCGAACTGACTGTAGGACATATTATTCGACTCTGTAGGGGTTAAGAATTTGAGCAACCATTTCGATTTTGATATCTGGGTAACAAACATGATTTTTCGCTAAAATGCTTTGCTCCTACAGCACCCAAAATCAAAAAAACATCACGAATCTAAATCGATTCCCCGTTCGCGAATCTGCTGACGCAATCGTTCTAACTCTGCCTCCGCTGCCTCTGCACGCTGCCGTTCTAACTCCGTTCGCTGAAGTTCCCGCTTTGCCGCCTCCAATGGCGTGGGAACCACTTCCCCTTGCGGTGTCAGAAACCGTAATTTCTCATCCACAATTCCCAGATATAAATCTAATTCCTGACTCCACAACCAGCCCCGTTCCGTTGGTGCGATCTCTTCATATTTCCCAAAAAATCGAAAGCCTTTAAACTCTAAAGTATAAGGATCGAACCAAAAGTATTCCGGCGTGCGAAAGCTGTCTTGATAGATATCTTTTTTCTTCCCCCGATCCATTTCCGCCGTCGAATCCGACAGCATTTCAATAATGACATTAGGATATTTGCCATCTTCTTCCCACACCACCCAACTTTTGCGTTCCTTATATTCCGTATCTAATACTACGAAAAAATCCGGCCCGCGAAACTTTTCGTTCCGTAGCTGGCGGCTGCTGTAATATACCGTCATATTTCCGGCAGCATAGAAGTTATTGCGGCGAGATTCCGGTGCATCGGGACGTTCCTGCCACCACCATTGCAGACAGGTTAAAAGGAGGATAATTTGTTGCAGATGGCGATCGGTTTCCAAGGGAGGTTCGTCACTTTCGAGGTCGCTTGGGGGAAATATTACCGCATTGGGGGGATTGCTGAGAACCATAATTTTTTAACAAATAACCTAGGGAAAACGAACTGTAAAGATTCAGAGCGAGATTTTAGATCCTGCTAGGGTCACAATGGGTAGGGGCGGGTTTTGTGTGAAAATCCTCAGCAAGTTCGATCGAATCTATCCAAACCCGCCCTTACAGATTCTTTCGCGCTTGCCCGATCGCTGAATACTGACAACAAACCGTTTAAAATTACTATATCGAATCTTCCCGAAATTTACCGACATTCTTCCGCCACAAACTCGGCAAAAACGCGGCTAAATAAACGACTGTCTTCTCGCAAGATTCCGTAACGTTGGAGGAGATTTAGCATCACCTTCGACTCCACCGTTTCGCCGCGAATCACCCTTTTTATCGCAATCCGTTCCGGTTCTCTCAACTCCTGCCAAAGCTTCTGGAAATGCGATCGGGATTGAAACACAAATTCCGCCTCTGCCTTCGCCAAATCCCCGTATTGCCACAACATCGATGCCGCCATCTGCACGTAAAACGGAATCCCTCCGGCTAACTCGTCAATCCAAGCGAGTTCCGAGGTTCCCACCTCACCGCCAAACCCATCGCGTACCAAACGCTGCCAATCCTCCGTCGCTAATGCCCCCAAAATCGTGGTACTAAAGATATTATCGAAGGGCGATGTCAGATGTAGGGTTTGATAGAGTTCCGCTAGAGGACGCTTGCTGGCAATAACCATCGTTAGCAACCCCGCAGAGGCTTTCGATCGCCAATCTTCTCCCCAATCCTCGAATTCCACCAACCGCCTCGCGATCGCCTCAAATTCATCTAACATGACGATCGCCCGATATCCATCATCTGCGATCGCCTGCAATCCATCCTCCACCGCAAACCCGTCGTCGTCTTCCTGCCGTTGCCAAGGTTCAGTTCCCGTTAGCTTGCCAATGCCGCGCCGCAATCCCTCCAAAATCCCTTCCGGGGTATGAAACTTATTATCTTGCAAATCTAGGGAAACAATTAGTGGCTGCTGCGACTCCGGACAAAATTCGATCGTGCGATCGCGAATGTAGCGCAGTAGCGAGGTTTTCCCCACCCGCCGATGCCCCACAATATTGATGCACTGGGGGCTAATTCCTCCAATCCGGCTTTTGACTTCTAAAATTGCGTCTCGCCTGCCGTAGAAGCGATCGGGCGGTGCAGGTGTGCCGTCGGTGAAGGGGTTGGTATTACCCGATGGTGCCGGTTGAGTGGGTTGGCGTTTTGATGTTGTGGCAACTGCAATCTCTTGCCAATTCAAACCGAGAGTATTACAAATCTCGACGAAAATCTGACTTTTGACAGGCTTCTGATTGAAAAACTTGTTAACCGTCTGCCGATCGACTTCTACGTGTTCGGCAAGTTTTTCCTGCGTCCACTGTTCACCCGTCAGGGCAATTTTAGCGGTTTCAATTCCATTGGGGGAGGCAACAAGCGATCGCATTTTGGGGTGATTTTCTCCAACTCATACACAACTCACTCACAAGTCATACATTCCAAAAGCCTTGCAAATGCTGACTCCTAGCGATGGCTAAGTCACACTGTAACTATCGATAAGAGGAACGATTCTCACCCCAAAGCCAACCCCAAATTACAGCGATCGAATCGTTTTCTCTATCCTTCTCAACTCAATTTTTAAGGAGCCACCATCATGAATAACGTAAACCTTCCTCCCGCATTTCAACAAGTTTTCTTCACCGTCGTTAGCATTACCCTGCTTTCCGGGGGAACCTCACTCTGGCTGGCATCGAAAGCCGAACTCTCCCCCCAGCAAATCCGCGTCTTCGAGAACTGCACGGCGACGTGGCAAATGGGAATCGGTGCGGTATTTGGCTTGTTGGGTAGCAAAGCCACGGATTTGTTCGAGACTGACGATGGCGACGATCGGGCATAAAGGATGAGGAGGCGGGGTGCAATTTGTGCCAAATGCCTCCTGCCTTCTCATCGCTATCCGTTCTGCAACACTCCCGCTGCGATCGCCCCTAAAATGACAATCCCAAACGCCACTCGATACCAAACGAATACCCAAGTGCTTTGCGTTTGCAGGAACTTAATCAACCAGGCGATCGCTAAATAAGAGAAAACTGCCGCCGAAATCAACCCCGCCAGCAACGGCAACCAAGACACCTCGCCACCATCCCCCAGGGCGCTTTTCATCTCTACCAACCCCGCCAGGGTAATCGCCGGAATCCCCAGCAGGAAGGAAAATCGAGCGGCCGTCGCCCGATCTAACCCCATAAATAAACCTGCCGTAATCGTCGAACCGGAACGAGACACCCCCGGAATTAGGGCGAGGGCTTGGGCGCAACCCATCAAAATCCCGTCGGACATGGTGAGGCTGTCAAAATCTCGCTTGTGCGAACAAAGCCGTTCGGCGACTCCGAGCAAAATACCCATAACGATCGACACGATCGCAATCACGAACAGGGTGCGGACGTGGGTTTCGTAAAAGTCGGCAAAAACAAATTTAACCAGCAAACCAATTATCAGGATGGGAAAGGTTCCCAAGGCAATCCCCAGGGCAATGCGGAAATCTTGGGATTGATAGTCCGAGGTCGAAATCGCTTTGATGCTTCCCGTGGTCACTTGCACCAAATCCTCCCAGAAGTAGGACAACACGGCGGCGATACTCCCCAGTTGGATGACGGCGGTAAACGCGACCCCCGGATCGCCCCATTGCAACACTTCGGGAACCACTTTTAAATGAGCGGTACTGCTGATGGGTAAAAATTCCGTCAGTCCCTGCACCATCCCTAGAATAATGGCTTGGAACACGTTAGGAGTCCAGGCGATCGCCTCGGAAACGGTATCGGCAGTGGCAATCGGTTCTGGGGTAGCCGTCGCGTCAAGGGTTAAAGCGCCGATCGCTCCCACGCTACTCAGGGCGCAAAACGGCAACAGTTTACGGAACGATACAATCATTTCGAGTTTGGGTGTTGGATGTTAAGTTTTTTCGAGAGCGCAACGTTGAAGATGCAATACCAAGATTCATTTTGAGCCTTGGCATCTCCAGAAAACTGAGAAAAAATGGACGGAATGTGAAGATATTCTTAAAATTTGACCGCTGTTTGCGCGTTTCTAGAGACAGCGTTAAAGCGCGCGGCACGCACCCAAATACCACGAATATTTCTTCAAATACCTCACCTTCAGCCTTTTCCAGCGTTTCTCGAACTCAATCGGGAGCGGTCTAGAACAAATATATGTGGCTTTATTTTGGCATCGAGTGGGGAGCGATCGCCCGCGAGTCAGCCATAAGCCATACTTCTAGATAAGATGTGATAACCTTTATTAAGATAATTTGCAAATATTAACAATACGTTGTTTTACTTTCCTTTTAGCAACTCTGCACCTTACCCCATTGATGCCGAGCGAGACTCTCTCGTCCTTTCCTGGCGGGGCCTCGAGCTGAGAAAATCCGGACTCATTTTTGCGGTCTCCGTCTTTTTAGTGGCCGTCCCCGTCTTTATCGAAGCACCTTTAGTCCGTCACCTGCCTGGGGTTAGTTTAGCTCTAACCTTGGGATGGGTGGGAGCGAGCGTGGCGTTGCTATTACGGCGTTCTACTGCGTTCTGGGGCGACCTGCTCCTGGGCTTTGCAGGCAGTTGGTTGGCCGGTTCCCTATATTGGGGATGGTTGCGATGGGAACCATTATGGCACTTACCCGTCGAAGCAATTGCCCTTCCCCTGCCGATTTGGTGCCTGTGTCGCGGTCGATTGTTAGTCGGTAGCTGGTTTGCACTCGGTTCTTTCTTTGGCACGGCCCTCACCGACGGCTATTTCTATCTCGTCGATTTAATGCCGAGTTGGCGAGAGTTGATGCGGGTCGAACCGGAACTGGTGGTGCCGATTTTTCAAGAGGCGATCGCTCAAGTCCGTACCCCTTGGGGAATTCTCTGGGCGGCAATTCTGGCAACCGCTCTCCTGTTGGGAGGTCTCCTACCTTTAGGCAGTCCGAACCCTCGCCTTCACTATTGGGCGTTTTCTGGGGCGGTTTTGAGTACGATATTGGTAGATGCTCTCTTTTGGCTGGCAGCTCTATCTGCGGTCGGGTAATCCGCGCTCGGGTCGCGATCGAGCCAGAGTCGAACCGGTCATTTCACCGGCAATCGTGTCAGAGCAACCGATCGGAGTAACTGGGTCTTTAAAGCACAACTAGGTCAATATCTTTAGGTCGGTATCTCGCCAGACGAGATCCGCGTCGAAGCGATCGCCCCCACTAAATTCTCTCCTATCTGTTGGCACTCCCAGTCAACAGAGGGCAGAATTGAAAAGGGTGCAACATGATGTAAATGTCGATCTGAATTGACGAAGAGCCTGTGATAACGATCGAATCCTCTCCCCACCTAGTTCTGCGCACTGACTCGGGCGACCGCTATCTGTCCTTAGAAGGCTACAAATGTTGGACGATCGGCCGTAATGACGATAACAACTTTGTCGTCCGAGATCGGTGGATTTCGCGCAATCATTCGATGCTCCAATGCACGGATGGTGGCGACTATTACCTAATCGATCTCGGCAGTCGCAACGGCACTTTCGTTAACGGACGGCGGGTCAGCATTCCCGTCACCCTCAAAAATGGCGATCGCCTCACCCTCGGTCAAACTCAGCTCGATTTTTTCTGTCCCCTTCGCCCCCTGCCAGAAGATAGCGAAGAGTTCGAGGGCGACGACTCGGCAACGGCAACCGCCTTGTTGTCCATCCGTCGTTTGATTTCGGTGATGGTCATCGATATCCGCGATTTCACCGTCCTCACCCGCCAACTCGACGAAGCCATCCTCTCAGAATTAATCGGCACTTGGTTCCGCCAGTCTGGAGAAATTATCCGCATCTCCGGCAGTTGGGTAGATAAGTATATCGGCGATGCGATTATGGCCGTTTGGTTTCACCCTCAAGATCGCGTCACGGCTAAAGAAGGGGTGCAGATTTGTCAAGCCCTGAGCAACCTCCAGAAGATGACGCAGAAATTGAGCGATCGCTATCCCCTCCCCTTCCCGTTGCGCATCGGGGCTGGGGTGAATACCGGATACGCCATGGTCGGCAACACCGGTAGCGGCGATCGTCCGGATTACACCGCATTGGGCGATACCGTCAACGCTGCGTTCCGTCTGGAGTCCTGTACCAAGAAGTTGGGTAAAGAAGTGGCCCTCGGTCAAACGACCTACCAATATCTAGAAGCGACAAAGCTCGATCTGAGTGCCCTCGAAGCCCGTGAAGTTCACCTGAAAGGGTACGATCGCCCCATGCCCACTTATGCCGGAAACTTTGCCGATATTGCAGCTTTCCTACCCCCGGACAATTGAGCCGGTTGGCGATCGATTTTGACTGCGCGCTGGAAGTTCCTCGTCCATCCGAAGTCTGAGATTACTTTAGGAATGGTAATATTTTTTATATTAAATAATTGTGTATGAAGAGGAGCTGACAAGATGAAACGATTGGTTCGCTTGTTGACGGCGGTTTGCGTGTTACTAAGCTGCTTGGGGATGTTGGCGCTGCCGCAAAGAGCGCTGGCTGCCGATCTGAGCGTTCGTCCCCTGCCCGTTTTAGCAGAATTCTCCGCGCAAAATGCCGCCGATAAGAAGCTAGGAACGGATTTCGGTAAGAAGATCGATCTCAATAACACCAACGTCCGAGCTTTTCGTAAGTATCGCGGCATGTATCCCACTCTCGCGGGAAAAGTGGTAGATAACGCACCCTACGAAAAGGTTGAGGATGTGTTGAACATCGATGGATTGAGCGAGCGGCAAAAAGCTCGGCTGCAAGCCAACCTCGATAACTTTACTGTCACCCCCGTGGCCAACGTGTTTAACAGTGGCGGAGATCGTCTCAACAACGGAATTTACTAGGTCGATCGACCTGAAAATTTTCTCTAACCCGCTCGTGTAACCCCCGCTCATCTCGCCCCACGTGGGATGGGCCTTTTTGTATCCGGGAATGGGGAGA
>JAXHUC010000042.1:22110-28177 GCA_034189805.1 Cyanobacteriota bacterium | reverse complement strand
GGGGAAAACTCAATCCGAACTGACCAAAATTAATGGGTTTCAACCCTCTGCTACGCTTCGCCCTGTCCTCCGGCGGTGAGTAGATCGATTAAATAAACTATGCTTAAACGTAAAGCCGAGATTAAGGCGTTACCCATCGAAGAAGGAACGATCGGTTTGTGGTAAATTTGTCTGCGTCGGATTCCGAACCCAACCCCCAACTGCACGCAGGATTTGATGTATTGGTCATCGGTGCGGGTGCCGCTGGCTTGTATGCGGCCCTGTGTTTGCCCAAATCCCTGCAAATCGGCCTCGTCACCAAAGATGAATTACCCCTATCTGCGAGCGATTGGGCTCAAGGTGGAATTGCCGCAGCGATCGACCCCGAGGATTCTCCAACCCTCCACATCGAAGATACTCTCAAAGCCGGGGCGGGTTTGTGCGATGTCGGAGCGGTGGCGTTTTTAGCCAAGGAAGCCCCCGAATGCATTCAGTCTCTGGTCGATTTAGGTGTTGGTTTCGATCGCCACGGTAGCGCTCTGGCCTTAACCTTAGAAGCAGCTCATTCCCGACGGCGAGTCCTCCATGCAGCCGACACCACGGGACGGGCGATCGTCAGTATTCTCAGCCAGCAAGTCCGCAGCCGTCCCAACATTCAAATTCTCTCGAGGGCGTTTGCCTTGGATTTGTGGATCGACCCGCAAACCCGTCGCTGCCGGGGGGCGAGTTTGTTGTACCGCTCTCAGGTGTACTGGGTGAGTGCTAGAGCCGTTGTTTTAGCCACTGGAGGCGGGGGACAAGTATTTGCCAAAACCACCAATCCGGCAGTGAGTACAGGAGATGGGGTGGCGATCGCGTGGCGTGCTGGCGCGGTTTTGCGAGATTTGGAGTTTTTTCAATTTCACCCCACTGCTTTAACGAAACCGGGTGCGCCGAGATTTCTGATTAGCGAGGCGGTTCGGGGAGAAGGGGCGCATTTAGTGGACGATCGCGGTCGCCGTTTCGCTTTCGACTACCACCCGGCTGGAGAACTCGCCCCCCGAGATGTGGTCAGTCGCGCCATTTTTCGCTATTTGCAAAGTACCTGCAACAACGAACCCGATGCTTGCGTTTGGCTGGATTTTCGGACGATCGAACCCGATCGCATCCGGCATCGATTTCCCAACATCATCCAGGTGTGCCGTCAGTGGGGGATCGATGTTTTCCGCGAACCCGTCCCCGTCTCCCCTGCCGCCCACTATTGGATGGGTGGAGTTGCCGCAAATTTGAGTTGCCAAACCTCGATTCCGGGGCTGTATGCTGTCGGGGAAACCGCCAGTACGGGGGTACACGGTGCGAACCGCCTAGCGAGTAATTCTCTACTTGAATGTTTGGTGTTTGGAGCGAAGTTGGGAGAGTTACAACTTCCCGATTGGGAAGAGATCGGAGATGCCTCGACCCTCGAAAACGAGTCTCGCGTCGTCGAAATCGATCGAACTGCGCGCGATCGCCTGGAAACTTTACGGGAAGAGTTACCCCGTCTCGTGTGGCAGAGTGCGGGGATTTGTCGGGATGCGGAGAATTTGCAGGGAGCGATCGCCCAAATCGAACAGTGGCAGACGCTGCTAGCTGAGTTACCCGTTTCCGAGGAGATGCTGACCCTCCAACCCAATCGATCGGTCAACATCACTGGGAGCGAATCTCACGACCTACTACAAACATGGGGCGAAACTCGCAACTTACTCGATATCGCCGATCTCATCCTTAAAAGTGCGGCATTTCGTCAAGAAAGCCGAGGCGGACATTACCGCAGCGACTTCCCCGACACCGAGCCGAACTGGCAGGTGCATACGTTGGTACGGGGGGAGAATTGGTGGAAGTCGGAAGCCCTGTTGGATGAAGCGGAGAGGTGAGGAGGTGAGGGAGGTGGGGGAGATGGGGGAGAATAAATGCAAAATTAAAAATTAAAAATGCAAAATTCTCCTTGTCTCGCTTCCACAAAGCTTCCGAAGCCCCCGAGAGCGAAACATCACGGTTGGCGACAGATGCCAAAGACCGATGTATAGCCGTGTAAAAAGGTGCTGCCTCCTACCGGACCGATTTCGCCGTTGCAGAAAAAGCCGCCCAGGGGAACGTTTTCGAGATAGCGGTGAAATAAATCGGAGTCGAAATCCGGTTCGCCGTAGAGTCCTTCTCCCCGTCCCAGGCACGCAAACATAAAGGCTCCGACGGTCTCAGACATCACTCCAGAGGGCATTTGATAGCGCTGCAACAGGGTCTCGAGGTCTTCGGCAGAGGTTCTCGCATCGCGCAGGTGGAATTGAATTCGCTGACCCGGACGCACCCGATCGCCGATGGCTAACGCCCCCACGTGAGGATCGACTCCGATTAAGTTGCGAATCAGGAAGTCTCCCGGTTCCACCTCGGTTTTGAATTCATCGCGCACTAAGCCGATAAATAGGGAAGTTTGAGCGAGTTGGCGATCGTCTTCATTCAGGGTTTGAATTAACTCGCGCACCAATTTCAACGGGGGCTGGGGTTCGCCGCGACCAGAAATTTCTTCTCCCGCCTCGAGTTCTTCGAGTCCTAAAATAATGTTGCGTTCCCCTTCGGTGACTCGGTAGGTGTTGCCGATGGGACGGCAACCTTGGGCGACGATCGTCTCGAGGATGACGTTACCGCTGAGGGCAACGCCGATGGTTCCTTCTTCGTAAAGCTGGTAGTCGCAAAACAAGCTCATGCCCTGGGAACTAGTCCCCGCACTGGCGAGACCCCCCACCTTCGCGGAACCCGGATAGGCGAAATCGAGTCCCTGGAGGAGGTCGTAAACTTTGGAGAGGAAGGGATCGGCAAGCAGGATGAAATGGGGTCGTTCCTGGGGAGATACCCCGATCGCATCAACCCATCGATCGGGCGGACTATCTAAATCGGGTAACTCTTCCGCCGAAAGGTGAAAGGTGTCGATCTTCACCCCCGGTAAATATCCCAACATCAAACTCAGTGCCGGTTCTCCTTCAACTTCGTGCCGCTGGGTGCCGACGGGATTGCTGCCGACGACACCACCTCCGCCGCAGCCGATCAGATGGGGAATGGCGAGTTTCTCCTTGAGCAACGGCATCAGTCGGGGATATTCGCTGGCAAAGGCAGCAGAAATGAATACCAACCCTAAGTCGGCGGGAACACAAAGAGATTGCTGGGCCGTTTCGATAACTTCTGCAACTGCCGCTTCTAAGGACGGACGAGTTGACAAAGCGTTAACCCACTTCATACGCTCGGACATATGGATTGCTTCGGTGCTAGTTTGACGTTCGCCCATCGACGAACATACGCGGATCGGCGATCGACTTTCAGATGTCCAATATCGGAGTCGGATGCGATGGGATTACCGCCATCTGCTATCTATCTTTCAGTTTAGGTCAGAATCGATCGTCTATTCACTTTGTCACCTGTTGAATAATCGACCGAAAACCCACCAGTTGGGGAGGAAACGGGGGAAACGGGGGAAACGGGGGAAACGGGGGAAACGGAGGAAACGGGGGAAACGGGGGAAACGGGGGAAACGGGAGAAGGAGATGACGCGGTGATAAGGAGACCAGGGATAATTTTGTGTATCTTGCATTCATTCTCCCCCAGCTCCCGAAGCTCCCGAAGCCCCCAAAGCCTCCCCACCTTCACCGGAAACTGTCTTAACCCTGCGCCTGACGTTAAATTACAAACTCACTCCCAACGGCGGCCAAGTGTTGAAAATAAAAATGACGATCGCCGCGATCGCTAACAGGGCTTCGATAACATTACCGATGAGGGACCCGACGACAACACCCATACAGGCTTTAAACGCCTGCTTCGTCCTCGCCCCAGGTTCCAACTCTCCTCGATATAGCCACTCCCCAACAAACGCCCCCACTACCGGACCCACCAGCAGCCCCAGCAACGGGCCGCCCAAAGGGAGGGCGGGCAGCAGTCCGAATACCCCGAGAACCAGTCCGAAAATCGATCCGAAGGTCGCCCATTTACTCGCCCCCGCCTTCTCCACGCCCCAATAAAGGGCCAGGTAATCGATCCCGGCACTCAAAATCAAAATGACGAACACCGCCACCAACGGCCAGCCCACTCCGGCAAATCCCGTTGCCACGCACCACGCCAGAACGGAAACCAGAATCAGGCTAGTTCCGGGCAGTCCGGGGACGATCGCCCCGATAACGCCAATCCCCATCAGCCCCAGCAAAATCCAATACAATACCGTCAGATCCATTGCCCCTTCCCTCGTATCGTTTCAACCCGTTTGAAAACGTATCAAAGATTCTTAAAAATTTACCTTCCCAACCGCGCGGTCACGATTTGGGCGAATCGATCGCGTCCGTCGTCGAGATTTTCCGGGATGCCGTTGGGGTAAGCTTGCCCGATTCTCTCCTCGAGTTGAGCGACCCGATTGCCGGGATTGGGGTGAGTGCTGAAAAACTCCGGCGGTTGCGCCCCCGATCGCGCCGACTCTAAAATCGACATCAATTCGACGATACCGCGCGGATCGTAGCCCGCTTCGGTCATGAATTCAAACCCGAGGCGATCGCTTTCTAGTTCGTCATCCCGACCGTATTGCAGATTGACCATTTGATTCACCGCTTGGGCGAGAATCGCCGCACGACGGGCATCGTTGGGGTCTTCACTCGCAGCAATCCCCACCGCATTCACCAAAGCCGCCCCCAATTGCTGTCGCGCCAGGTGTTCCGCCCCGTGCCGTCCGACGACGTGCCCTACCTCGTGACCCAAAACCCCCGCCAGTTGGGCTTCCGTATTCATGCGCCCGAGCAACGCTGCGGTAATGAAAACTTGTCCCCCAGGCAGGGCAAAGGCGTTGATGGTTTGGCGATCTTGGAGGAGGTGAAATTCGTAAGGGTAATTGAGTTGGGAGGCTTCCGACTGCATCACGACCCGCTCTCCCACCCGATCGACATATTCTTGCAAGGTGTTATCGGGATACAGTCCCCCGTGTTGGGCGGCGAGTTCGTCCCGCGCTTGCACCCCTAACGCAATTTCTTGGCGGGGAGAGAGTTGCACCCGCTGCTGCTCTCCGGTGACGGGGTTTTCCGTGACGTTGCCGTAGTAATTAATCAGGCCGAAGAGAGCAAATACCAGACCGATCGCCAACCGAACGATGAGCTTGCGCATGGGAAGTGTTTCGATGCTTGTGCCAAACGGTATGGGTCAGATTCTATCACAGCGATTAGCGCTCAGCCGTCAGCCTTTAGCTAGAGCTTAGGAGTGTGAGGATGTTGGTGAAGGCGATCGGGGCAAGAAAGACGATCGTGTCAATTCAGGCTGTTCTAATTTTTATGGCTACAGCGATAAAGCGGCGGTGGGGGACTACCATTTTTCTGCCGACAGTTGCCTTTCTGTCTCCTGCCATTTTCTATTCCGAGTTCCGAACGCTAAACATGCCTCATTCGATGGTAGGGTACGAATACCCCAAATTTGGATGGGGAGGGGGTAGGTATGTTTAATTTTAAGTCTTTTCGGTTATTATTTCTTTTTCAGTTGCCAAAATTGGCGAGATTGGGTAAGATTTGGGTAAATTGAGCGGTAAGCTGGAAAAGCGATCGAGTTTTACTCTTCAATATCTCCGGTTTTCTCCCGATTTCTGCGATTTGCTTTGATTGAGTTAGAAAGTGTACTGCAAAAGGGCGATCGTCAAACTCAGAAAAATCCAACGCCGACGCAAAAGTTTTTCGACGATAAGGAATTGATATCGATATGCGGGTTTGGGGGTAAGTTCGATTATTCGATAAGCCATCACTCATCCTCTCCCGTATCTTCCAACTCTGTCATCAACTGCTGGAGTGCAGCCTGGATTTGCGAGGCGAGGGGGTGGGTTTGCAAGTCATTCATCGTTAAATGTCCTTCGTTCAGGGCAGTTTTCCAGAAGAGGATGTAATTTTTCCAGATGATGCGGGTGTTGGGATGAGCTGAACCCAAACTTCGATCGCAAATTTCCAGGGCATCTAGGTAAAGGGGTTCGGCATCTTCGTACCGCCCTTGGGATTTGTAGAGTCCGGCGAGGTTGTTGAGGGAGGTGGCGACATGGGGATGCTCGTTTCCCAGGAGTTTTCGTACC
>JAXHUC010000042.1:0-22010 GCA_034189805.1 Cyanobacteriota bacterium | reverse complement strand
CAGGGCATCTAGGTAAAGGGGTTCGGCATCTTCGTACCGCCCTTGGGATTTGTAGAGTCCGGCGAGGTTGTTGAGGGAGGTGGCGACATGGGGATGCTCGTTTCCCAGGAGTTTTCGTACCAGTGTCAGGGCATCTAGGTAAAGGGGTTCGGCATCTTCGTACCGCCCTTGGCAACGGTAGAGTTCAGCGAGGTTGTTGAGGGAGGAGGCGACATGGGGGTGGTCTTCTCCCAGGAGTTTTCGCCACAGTGCCAGGGCATCTTGTAAAAGGGGTTCGGCATCCTCGTACCGCCCTTGAGAACGGTAAAGTTCGGCGAGGTTGTTGAGGGAGGAGGCGACATCGGGATGGTTGTCCCCGAGGAGTTCTCGTCGCAGTGCCAGGGCATCTTGTAAAAGGGGTTCGGCATCCTCGTACCGCCCTTGGGAAGAGTAGAGTCCGGCGAGGTTGTTGAGGGAGGAGGCGACATCGGGGTGGTTGTCTCCGAGGAGTTTTCGTCGCAGTGCCAGGGCATCTAGGTAAAGGGGTTCGGCATCTTCGTACCGCCCTTGGGAAGAGTAGAGGTAGGCGAGGTTGTTGAGGGAGGTGGCGACATGGGGATGCTCGTTTCCCAGGAGTTTTCGTATCAGTGTCAGGGCATCTTGGTAAAGGGGTTCGGCTTCTTCGTACCGCCCTTGGGAAAAGTAGAGTGAGGCGAGGTTGTTGAGGGAGGTGGCGACATCGGGGTGGTTCTCTCCCAGGAGTTTTCGTCGCAGTGCCAGGGCATCTTGGTGGAGGGGTTCGGCTTCTTCGTACCGCCCTTGGGAAAAGTAGAGTGAGGCGAGGTTGTTGAGGGAGGTGGCGACATCGGGGTGGTTCTCTCCCAGGAGTTTTCGTCGCAGTGCCAGGGCATCTAGGTAAAGGGGTTCGGCATCTTCGTACCGCCCTTGGGAAAAGTAGAGTGAGGCGAGGTTGTTGAGGGAGGTGGCGACATCGGGGTGGTTGTTTCCCAGACGTTTGCAAACCATATCTCGGCAAGTTTTATACCAAGGTTCGGCGAGGGAGTAGAATCCCTGACCTTGATAAAACCGACCTAGCCGCGTGAATAGCGTAATCACATCCTCATCGTCAACTTCCCCCACCCACCGCTCTGCCACCTCCACCAAATGAGGAATCTGCGGTTCCAGGCTTTGAATCTCCGCTCGCGTCGGTGTCTCGGGAATTTTCCGTGCCACTGCCACCATCTGCGCGATAAATTGCTGCTGCCACTCCTCCGCCTCCGGATATTCTCCTCGCTTGAGGGCAAAAAACTCCCGAATCAGGGGATGGAACCGATATCCCCCATCTTCGGCTTGCAGCAAATGGTGTTTCTCCAGTTCCCCTCTCGCCTCTACCCAGTCTTCTGCCGCATCTTCATCCTCCAGCCACTCCTCTAACACTTCACGAGAGAGAAACCCCAACCGCACTGGTGCGTACAAACTCAACTGACACCCCAGCACTCTTGCTTTCTCATCCAACCCTTCCCAACTCAACTCAAACGCGGCTGCCACTCCCCGTTTTGCCGCTAGCGTCCAAGTGGGGTCGGTGGTTTCATCCCCCATCAGCGCCTTGTGCGCCAACCCCTTCTTCTGCAACCGCGCCAGCATCTTCCCAAACGACAAATCCGATTGCCGCGCCAAATACCGCCCTGCTAACTCCAACCCCAAAGGCAAATATCCCAACCACTCGCACAGCGCCGAGGCATCATCTTGCCGAGTTGCCACATCGCACGCCAACCGTTCTATCCCCGCGAGTTGCCCCTTCTCCTGCTTTACCGAAACTTCCCGCAGCAACTCCAACGCCGCCAGAGGCTGCAACTCGTTCAACGACAACTGCTCGATTCCCAAATCCAACCGCGTCGTCAGCAGCACCTCAATTCCCCCGGTTTGAAGTGAATCCGTCGGCAAATATTGCGCCACCTGCTGCGAGTAATGGCTGACATCATCGAAAACCACCAGAGTGGGGAGGCTGGCTAAGTAGTCCCAACACCATCGCACTCGTGCTGCCAAATCCTCCCGTGCTGACAACTGAGACTCTTCGTGTGGTGCAAGCTGGTACTTTTCCCGTACCCAATCGACGATTTGCAACCCAGGGATTCCCCGACAGTCAATCCAGCACACCCCACCGGGATATACCGAAAGATACTTGCGTGCGTAGCGAACGGCGAGTTCCGTTTTCCCCATACCCCCCATTCCGGCAACGGCTGCGATCGCAACTTGTTTCTCCTCGCGCAACCGTCGCCGCAACTCCCCCAGTTCCTCCTCCCGTCCGAAAAATCCCGCCTTCCCTTCCCTGGGGATATTGTGGGGTATCTGCCGAATCGGTTCTGTTTCTAGGGGAGTTTCTGGGGTAGCCTCTGGTTGCGAATTGTCTTTCTCCTCGACTTCCGCAATCCCCGCAACTTCCCGCCAGTCCACTTTGAGCTTTTTACAAATCCGGTGAAACTTCTGACGTTGTACGTTTCGACCTTTAAAAAAATTGGTAACGGTGTTCGGCGACATTCCCAACTGCGCTGCCAAATCCCGTTTTGAGGGAAATTGCAACAGTGCTTTTTCGATGAGGGGAAACTTTTCTGGAGAAACTTGGAGCGATCGTGATGCGTTGCCTGCCATACCGCTGTTTCAGAGAACTTTTTATATGATGCACCCGATCGCAAGTTGGACGCAACTTGGACATTAACTGGATTGTAGCTAACTCATACTCGATCTAGGCGAGCGGTTGCCATTTTCTAACGTAAAAATGTCCAACCAAAACGCAACAGTCAAATGCAACTCATCGACAAAAAACGCACCCGCAAGCAAATTATTCTCGCCAGCCAATTTACCCTAGCTACCCTGATTGAAATTGGCATTATTTCCAGTCCCATTGCATGGCTGATTTCCGCTTTTATCTTCGCCTGGAGCTTTTTGAAATCCGAGGAGGAGGAAATGCGATCGTCCTAATTGTAGGGTGGGCAGTTCAGTTACTCAAACCTATTCATATTCTAAAAAAACTGCCCACCTCCCCCTAAAATAATCAAATTATTCAAATATAGCGATTCTCTCTTGAACGAGGTACATAATCGAGGGCGGGTTTTGATTTCCAAATCTCAGTGATAGTAAGATTTTTAGCTAAACCCGCCCCTACATTGGTCATACTTCACCCATTTGAGAAACGCTATAATCACTTTTTTTATTTCTATAAGGTAAGTAGTGAATCACTATTTTGAAATGAAAGGTTTTTCTAAAATTTTCTTAATTTACCCATCAAAATATCAACATAAATCAAGTATAATATTGGTAAATATTTAGGTATCATATACGAAGAAAAATGATGTAAGGGCGGGTTTAGCAAAATCTTAGGAGACTTGCCCAAAATTTAAATCTCATACCCGCTCCTACCGATTGTTACCCCAGCAGGATCTAAAACGGAACCCGAATCCTGACTAATTTTGCATTTTTAATTTTTAATTTTTAATTCCAACAATAGTCCGGTGACGCGGATCGCTGGCAACGGTGGCTTTAACCTCAAAACCCACATCAGCCATCGCCGCTTCCACATCAAAAGTATAGTAATCGTCACTCCAGGGTTCCGTACTCTTCATCAGGACAAACAATGCCGGGGGAAGGTTCTGGATAACCGGGGATTTGGGGTTATTATCAACGATCGCCATGACACCCCCAGGACGCAGAATCCGCCGCACTTCCTGGAAAATCCCGCGAGTGGCGTGGCGGGGCAACTCGTGGATGACAAATTGCAGGGTAACGATATCGAAGGAGGCATCGGGAAAACCGGTGTCTTCAGCTTTGCCATGCCGCCATTCGGCAATTTCTCCTTTTTCGTCCCGTTTTTTGGCAACGGCAAGCATATACGGCGATAAATCTAATCCCACCGTCCGTACGGGAGTTTGTTGGGTGCGGGAATAGTAGCGGTGCAAGGCGAGGGTGGAGAGACCGACGGAACAGCCGAGATCGAGGATATCGTGCGCGGGTTGGGGATGGTAATTTGCCAGCACTTGATGAAAGCTCGATCGCAATCTCTCTTGTGCCGCTTCCCAGGTGAGATTTTCTTGGGGCCACACCCGCAATGCCATCGACTGCGTGGCCGATTCCGCCTCAAAAGCCGCCTTCCAGCACAAATTCCCCTCGTCGTAGGCGTGGAAGGGAACGCGATAGTAGTCGGGATAGGTTATCTCGGGATTGGCGATCGCCTCATAGGTCTGTTGAACTCCAGAAGCCTCCAGTTCCCGGCAGGTTTTTCGCCAGGGAATTCCCTTTTTTTCAGCGGTTTTAATCAGGACTTGTCGCGCCTGATGTTTCATCACTCGATAAATCGGTTTGGTGCCAATTAACAGGTTGATGCATCGAGAAAGTAAGTCTTCACCGGCCCAAGTGGGTTTGGTTCGATCGCTCATATATGGATTGATTAATTCGGAGATAGGGATCGTTTCGCTAGTGTATCAACGTTCCGGGACTCGTTTTCCAAAACCCAAAACTGACACACTTGCAACGACCGAACCGCAGGAGTTACGCCAGAATTAAGTTAACGTACAAAATCAAAGCTGTAACCAAACTGTACCGATGAAACCGAGTGATATGGAACCGCTGAGTCCACCGATTAATTTTTTCAAGGCGTTAGAATTTACCCTGCGTTGGGAAGGAGGTTGGTCCGATCATCCCGACGATTTGGGGGGTCAGACGATGAAAGGGGTGATTCAGTCAGTTTACGATCGCTACCGAACTAGCAAAGAACTTCCGCAGCAATCGGTGGCGCAACTCACCGACGACGAGTTGATGGACATTTACTACAACCTGTACTGGAAACCCGCCTACTGCGATGACATGAAGTACCCGTTGGCACTGTGCATGTTCGATACGGCGGTGAATTTCGGGCACGATAACGCCTTGTTATTTCTCGAAGAAATTTTGGCACTCGATGTGGGGACGAAATTCGAGCCGTCAATGCTCGAAACCGAAGACCCCAAAGCGATCGCCATGGCCGTTTGCGGGGCGAGAATATTCTATCGCTATCAGCGCGTTCGGGAAAACGACACCCAGAAAGCATTTCTCCGGGGTTGGTTGAATCGCGATCGGGACTTGCTCGATCGACTTTCTCGGATGTTGTAAGCTGGCGCGGATCGAACCCGTTAAGTGACAAGGGGACAAGGGAGAATTTTGCATTTTTAATTTTTAATTTTTAATTTTGCATTCACTCTCCCCCACCTCCCTCACCTCCCTCACCTCCCCCTCTCCGCGTCCCCGCGTCCCCGCGTCCCCGCGTCCCCCAGCTACTGCCAATTCCCGATCGAAACAAACGGGGCCCAATAACCGGGATGGCGATATCGTCGGGAAGTACGATCGCTCAGCCATTCTTTTTGCGTCGCTTGGAGGGCTTCGGCTTTGCTTTTCCCGTCTCGCAGGTATTGGTAGAAGCGGACGATGGTTTCGGCCGTGGTGCGATCGTCTACTTGCCACAGGGTCGCCAACGCGCTTCTCGCCCCGGCTTGCAAGGCAACCCCAGCAATTCCCAGGGCATCGCGATCGCTTCCTACGGCGGTTTCGCAAGCGGTGAGCGTCAGTAATTCCAAGGGGCGATCGCGATTTTCCGTACTCTGGATGAGTTGGTAGAGTCGATTGAGGGTCAGCGGTTTGTTATAAGCCTGCCCGTTTTCCCGGTTCACCTCCCCCGTCACCAGAAAGGTTTTGCGAGAGTCGATGCCGAACTGCGCGTGGGTGGCCAGATGCAATACGGGGTAGGCGCGTTCGTTGAGTTCGCGTTCGAGGCGGGCGAGGGTAAACTCTGCGTCGAGCAACCCGGTACTGCCAGGAACGATCTGTTTTAAGCCTTCGATTTCCGACTGGACGTTTTCCAAAGGGGGAAAAAAGATTTGCGGTTCGATCGCCGAGGGTTGTG
This sequence comes from Cyanobacteriota bacterium, assembly GCA_034189805.1. Taxonomy (GTDB): domain Bacteria; phylum Cyanobacteriota; class Cyanobacteriia; order Cyanobacteriales; family Geitlerinemataceae; genus Zarconia. The sequence continues at coordinate 16,102 of JAXHUC010000042.1, read as the reverse complement.
TTAAGCCAAAAGCCAAAATTTGCAGGTTTTCGGAACTCAACGGTTCCGTAGCATCCAGGGAAAGGGTGGGTGTATTGCCGATGGCGTATTGCTCGATCGCAAACCGTTCGCCGTCGTAGAGAGCGGCCATCGGGATGCTGCGCAAGATGCCATCGTGCAAAAACACCAACGTCGTAATCTCGGCGGCGGCTAAATCTTCGGCAAAGGGACGAATCAACCAATCGTATAACTCTTGGGCGCGGTCTCGATAGCGATGGGCCAGATCGGAGCGCTTTTCGAGTTTGAAGCGAAAGTCGTTGACGATCTCGATCGCCTCTTGGCGATTCACCCGCACCCAATGAAGCTGCCAGCGAAACCCTTCTTCGCCATCCGGTCGCGTCAAGATAACGGCAATGCGATCGGCAAAAATTACCGAACTCAACAACGCCGTATGCCGATCTAAGGGGAGCGTTCCCCGATCGCGATCGAGAATTTCGCACTCATCCCCCAAATAATCCTGCAATTCCGCCAATCGCAACTCGTCGAGGGCATTGACGGCCGCTTCGAGATTGGCTTGTACCTCGGCTTCGGCACTCGCCCGATCTGCCCGTTCCAGCCTCAGTTGGGTCAACTCCCGGTACACTGGCTCGACAGTATCGCGAAAGTCGAGTTGAAATTCGCGTCCCGCTCGCGCCATATCCCCCCGAATTCCTTTAAGGGTGGCCACCGATCGCTCGTAAGCTTCGATCGCCTCGAGAGGTTTGCCGATTTGGGCCAACAGGCGGCCGGCTTGCCATTCCCAAAGGTACAGGCTGTCGGGAGTTATAGCGTAGAGTTGGGCTTGGTGGGTCAAATTCAGGGCAATTTCCGGTTCTTGGCGACATTCGTAAACGTGACCCAACCGACCCAGGGCAAAGGATTCCGCTTGCCGATCGCGAATGTGGCGGGCAATGGAAACGGCTTTTTCAAGTAAGGTAATTTCCTCGCTGGGAATGGCAGCATCGAGACATTGAGACAGGGGAATCCCTTCCACAAGACTGTCAGGCGCTCGAACCCGTTGCAGAAAACTGGCAAGCTTAATCGTGGCGTAGGCTTTTTCGCGGGAATCGGGTAATGAGTCGAGAGTGACGCGCGCCCGATCGAGAATCTGACTGGCTTGGACCGATGTCTGGGCCGTTTGCGATCGCAGCAAGGGGAGGATCGAGTTGAGTTGCGATCGCACCCGAGCAAACCCATCGTCTAGAGTCACCGCTAAATCGATCGCCTCTTCAAAATATTCCACCGCAAGGCGATCGTAATTTCGGGCATTGTCTTGAAACGTTTGCAATGCTGCGTCGTCAGCCGCCTGACGGGCAAATTGAGCGTAACGATAATCCCGCTTCGCCAAACCGCCGTATACGTTGCCCAAACTGTTGAGTGCCGCGAGAATATAATGTTGCGCCCCCGCGTCCCGTGCGACGGCTAAACTAGCTTCTAAATACTCGATCGCCCGAGGATACTTGCCTTGCAACCCGTAGGTATTTCCCAAACTACCCAAAGCCGCAGCCATCCCCAACTTATCCTCACTCCCACGGGCCAAACCGATGGCGCTATCGGGTTGGCAATCGAGATCGGCAGACTCCGCACACAAAATCGCGATCGCCCGTTGGTGCTGACCCAAACTACTATAGGCTTGGGCCTGTTCGGTAAGAATGCGTCCGACCTGGGCAAACTCTCCCGCTTGACGGTAGCTGGCGATCGCCCGCTCGAAATAGGTAATGGCTCGATCGATCCGACCCACTTTTTGATAGGCGCGGGCTAAGTATTTCAGCAGTTCCACAGCATCGTCGGGGGCCTCGGCTAATGCGCTTTCCCAAAGTTCGATCGCCCCTTGCCAATCCCCGGCATGATAGCGTTCGAGACCTTGTTGCATCAGTGAAGGTTCGCCAGCAGATTCGCTAGCAGATTCGACGACGGAGACAGCTTGTTCGAGGCGATGTCCTAACCACTCCGGTGAAACTCCAACTGCTGGAACCCACAGTCCCCAACCCAAGACGAATAGCAAACCGATCGCAAACGAAGCGATCCAAACGTGAAGGGTCGAGAATTTACCTCTAATCCAGGCTGTTCGATCGCGGTGACGGTAAGGCTGCATTCCTATTGATTGTTACCCCAAGACACTCTTTCTGGTAGTGTATCAAACCCATTATGGGGAAGCTGGAGAGGCTTCGGGGGCTTGAGAGGCAACGAACACTGAGTTTTTCAACGATATCTCAATTCTCCCGTTTCTCCCGTTTCCCCCCCTGCCTCCGTTTCTCCCGTTTCTCCCCCTGCCTCCGTTTCCCCCCTCTCCGCGTCTCCGCGTCCTCCCATCTCCCCCTCTCCCCGAACATCCCCATCTAGGTTATGCTTGAATGTTGGTTTGGAAAACCCGAGGTTGAGAGCGTTTGGCCCGGATGTCCGACCCATGCAAAATTACCTTGAGGATCGTCTACATCTAAGGAGAGATCGATTGAATCAACGTCAGGGACGCGATCGCCTACTCAATGAGTTACTATCTATCTTTTTCTGGGACTTTATCGCTTTATTTTTACCCCATTTAGTGGGGGAAGTCGATCGTGAGTCGATCGCCTTTGTGGAACCCGAGGAGTTCGGTCGTACTGTCGCCGCTCGATTGGATGAGACGGATTTTCTGGCACGAGTGCGATTGCGAGATCGCCAGACTTGCTTTTTCATTCGCGTCGAACATCATCTGAGCGATCGAACGGGGTTAGCCAGGCGGATGTTTCACGATGTCGTCGAACTCGATCGCCGGTATGGAATTCCCATTTACCCGATTGTCGTCTTTTTAGAGGAGGGCGATCGCCCCTCAGAAACCAATGGATATCGCGTGAAGTTTCCCGATCGCCAGGTATTAGAATTCAGCTTCGTCTCGATTTCTTTACCGCGATTGCATTGGCAAGAATTTCGCCAACAGCCCAATCCCGTTGCTGCGGCATTCATGGGAAAAATGCAAATGAAACTGGAGGAGCGTCCGAGGGTTAAGGTGGAATGTTTGCGATTGTTGGCTTCTTTAGGATTAAAGTTCGAGCGATCGCAGCTTATTTCTAAACTGATCGATACGTATTTACCTTTAAATTTAGTTGAAGAACAAATTTTTGAATCGGAACTCGATCGACTTCAATTACAAGAACGGAGAGGAATTATGGATATCGTCACGAGTTGGATGGAAAAAGGCATCGAACAGGGCATCGCTCAAGGCATTCAGCAAGGCATCGAACAAGGCATCGAACAGGGCATCGGCTTGGGAATTGTCGTCACGGTTTTGCGACAGCTCAAGCATCGTTTTGGTAGCATCAGTCCTAACTTAGAAAAGCAAGTTCGTGACTTATCTTTAGAACAACTTGAAGGACTCAGCGAAGCCTTATTAGATTTTGAAAATGATGCCGATCTAGAAAAATGGCTATTTCAAACGGGCTTTCGTCAGGGATTGGAACGGTTACTCATCGGTCAAATCGAACATCGATTCGGTCGTTTGGAGGTTCCGATTGAAGAGCAAATTCAAAACTTACCGATCGACCAGCTCGAACAACTTGGAAAGGCTATGTTTGAATTTGAAAATTCCGATCGATTAATGGATTGGTTAACTGAAGATCGAAACAGTCAGAATAATTTAAATCCGAGTGAGAGTTGAGAATTCAAAGAATAGATATTTGAGAAAGAAATGAGGGAGGTGAAGGAGAATTTTGCATTTTTAATTTTTAATTTTGCATTCACTCTCCCCCATCTCTCCATTCCTAAACCCGACAAGGCGCAAACGATTGCCGATGTTCTCGAGTCGCACCGTAACGTTGCAAAGCCTCTCGATGGCGAACCGTCCCATATCCCTTATTCCGAGCTAAATCGTATTCGGGATACTCGGCTGCAACCGCCACCACCCAGTTATCTCGCCAGACTTTGGCAACAATGCTGGCTGCGGCAATTTCGATCGAAGTTCGATCGCCACCGACGATCGTTTCTTGGGGGATGGATAAATTCGGCACGGGTCGATTGCCATCGATCGCGCAATATTCGGGTGGGGGATTCAACTGCTCGATCGCCCGTCGCATTGCCAATAGCGTTGCTTGTAAGATATTGAGTCGATCGATTTCGGCGACTGTCGCAACACCCACTTGACAGTCGCACGCTAAATCCCGAATCTGACTTGATAAGCTCTCCCGCCGCTGGGCACTGAGTTTTTTGCTATCTCGAACGCCCAATACCATCAGTGCTTCTCGAGCCTCGGCGGAAAGGACGACAGCAGCGGCAACCACCGGACCGAATAGCGCCCCGCGTCCGACTTCATCCACCCCGGCAACTACACCGCACTCGGGAGGAAAAACGCGCCAGCGATCGTTCTCCTCCCCAGCTTGGTTTTTGGCGATCGCAGCCATCAGGCACTGGCAGAGGAACGGCGGCGGCGGCGGCGATTGGGACTCGCGCTGGCCACTTCTAGGGCGGGTTCTTCTTCCTCCGGTTCGCTTTCGACGGATTTGACTAAGGGCAGGGTCATCTGTTCTCGATCGTCTTCGGATTCGACGGCGCGGGGCATTTCAACCGTTTCGGCGATCGGTTCTTCGGTGTCCGCTGGCAGCTCTTCAGTTGCCGTCGGGGGTTCTTCCGAGTTGTCCGGGGCCGCCTCGTGGCGGGTTTCGCCGTTAGCGCTCTCTCCAGGAACGACGATCGAGACGATCGCGTTGCGAGGATTTTTCAGGGTGCGATTGAGGCGAACCAGCGGTGAAATTCCCATCAGAGCGTATACGTCTTGCTCTTCTTGGCTCATTTCGATCGTCACCTTTTCCGGCGGTTCGCTCTCGGTTTTGCCAATTTCGCGGGAGACGAGTTTGGTTCGCTCTTTGCGGCGATCGAGATCGGGAGACCCGGAAAAGTCGGGTTCGGCTGTCGTCGGTTTGGGAATCGGATCGGAGGGGGTGGCTCGACTGGAGATCTCGGGTTCGGGAACGACCATCCGACGGCGGCGGCGGCGACGATTGCCTCCCCCATCGCCGAGTTCTTGATAGCTGGGATGGTTGATTAAGTCGAGTTCTTGCAAATCGTTCGAGGACTCGAGTTCGGCAGCCTCTTCTAGATTCTCTTTCACCGGTTCGGGTAGGGGCAAGCGGGTTCTCGGTTCGACGCTGCGCACTTCTACCGCATGTTGGGCATCGGCATCGAATTCGGGATCGCCGGGTAAGGTGACCACATGTCCCAAACCGCTGCAAGCCGCACAGGGACGGCTGAACAGTTCGTAAATATTTTGCCCCTGACGCTTGCGGGTCAACTCCACCAGACCCAGTTCCGACAGTTGGGCGATCTGCGGTCGGGCTTTATCTTGGCGCAGGGCTTTGTTGAATTGTTCGAGCACCTGAAGCTGGTCGCGCCGGGAATCCATATCGATAAAGTCTACGATAATCACGCCGGCAATATTGCGCAGCCGCAGTTGGCGGGCGATTTCCGTGGCCGCTTCGCAGTTGGTCCACAACACGGTTTCGCGGGCGGTGGCCGATCGGGTAAACGATCCGGAGTTGACATCGATAACGGTTAAAGCTTCGGTGGGTTCGATAATCACGTAACCCCCAGAAGGCAGATCGACTCTGGGTTTGAGAGCCTCTCGAATCGCCGCGTTCACCCGGAAGTAGTCTAAAATCGCTTGGGACTCGTTGTGGTGGTCGATGGACACCCCTTGAGGACTCTTGCCACCACTCCAGTTAATCAGATGTTGTTTGACTCGTTTGACCCCGCGATGGGAATCGGCGACGATCCGGTTGACATCGGTGGTGTACATATCCCGTAGCACCCGCTGGATGAAGTCGTCGTCTCGGTTGAGCAACGCCGGGGCGCGAGTGGTACTGGCTTCTTCTTGGATGTTTTCCCACCGTCGCTGGAGAAATTCTAAGTCTTCGATGATGGCATCTTCACTCACTCCCTCGGCTTCGGTGCGCACGAGCAATCCCATTCCGGCGGGTTTGACCAAAATGGCTAACGCCCGCAGTCGGTTGCGTTCTGCTTCTCGGAGAATGCGGCGGGAGAGGTGAACTCCTTTGCCGAAGGGCATCAACACCAGATAGCGGCCGGGAAGGGTCACGTTTCCCGTCAGGCGAGGGCCTTTGGTTCCGGTGGGTTCTTTCATCACCTGCACCAACACTTTTTGTTGGGGGGCGACGAGTTCGGTAATCGCACCGGCCGAGCGCTTCAAGCGCAACGGACCTAAATCCGTAACGTGCATGAATCCGTTGCGTTCGGTATCGCCGATGTTCACAAACGCCGCATCGATACCGGGCAGTACGTTTTCTACCACTCCCAGATAGATGTCGCTGACTTGGTGAGACCCGGTGGCGACGACTAACTCTTGTATTTGATCTTCACTAAAAACCGCAGCGATACGATGCTGCTCTGCGATAATAATTTGTTTGGGCATTCAATTTCCTCAAAACTCGATCTTGCGAGAGACACTGCGGTGCGTGCGTCTCCGGCACATAGCAATGGGTCAATCTCTACATAGGCGAAAATTTTGTCGATCGCATCGAGACAGTCAATCCAAGATGGGCAATCCAAGATGGGGCGATCTTCTCTTCAAATAGGTTGTTGCATTGCAGCGCAGTCGGAATCGCACCCGTGGGTTGAAGGGTTCGCTCGTCTCCCAGTCCCACCTCAATACTCGATTTCGAGATTTCGGATCTGGGGTTAACTCGTGCTGCGGGCAACACTACAGGGAAATCGGATCGCTAACTCGTGAACCTCTAATCTAAAAAAACGACTCTGCATTCGATCGCTACAGTGGCGCGTAAATACAGAAAAGTACCGCCCTTGTCCGTCCAGAGGAGACCCCGATCGTTTGTCTCCAATACGGAACTTTCGCGCTCGACCCAGACTCCGTACCGGAAACGTCTTTAGGGGACTTCGCACTCTGAAGCAGACATTAGGTTGTCGTCAAGTCTGGTGTTAACTAGCCTGTGTGCGAGTTAATACTTTGACTATTACCATAGCACGTTTGCGGGAGTTATCTGCAATTTAGATGGTAACTTTTTTCTCAATCGAGATCGGCTTGCAGAATTAGCGCTTCTCGATGCACCTTTAGCAGTGAAAACACCCGCTTGCTGGCTTCCTCGAGCATGTAAACCACTTGCGCCGGACGCAACAAATTCCCATCGTTGCGACAACTGCCCACAAATCCCAGGCGGAAACTTTCCTCACCCAATTCCTCTAATTCCAGCTCGAACAGGCGATCGCGCAGATTGACCCGCTTCTTTTTCCCGGACTTGGTGGTGTGTTCGACTTCGATCGAACTGCAATCGAGAATCGAAGCGATCCAAGTGCGGATTTGCGCCTCTGTCGGCGCGTCCGATGCGGCATCCCCAGCCAATGTTAACCGATACCGGGCTTGTTGCAAGAGTTGCGTTGCTGCCGGCGTGCGCGTGGCGATCTCTTCGACCCGGTAAATGGGAATTCCCGCTGGCAGTTGCGCGGCTAATTTCTCCTGAAATTCTGCCACTGCCATCGATTCGACCAAATCGAAATCGGCAATTTCTCCCGTACTCGTCGCCCCCAGGGATAGGGCGTTCGCCGGAGAAATGCGCGGTCCGGGATGGAACCCACCGGTAAAGGAGATGGGAATTGCCGCCCGTCGCACGGCGCGATCGAACAACTTCGCCAGATCTAAATGACCGACCATCGCCATCTGACCCAACTTCCCGTGCCACACCCGCAATCGCTGCACCCGATCGGACTTGGGAGTAAAGTGACCTTGAAACTCCGGAATCGGCGCGGGGGGAATCACCACGTTATGACCGAAATCGGGGCTGCACACCCCGCAATGGGAACAGCCGTCGAAGGAACAATCGGGCACGGTCGCTGCTTCCATCGCCCGCTGCAAATCTTCACCGAGCCATTGCTTGTCGATTCCCGTATTGATGTGGTCCCAGGGCAGCGGTTTATCTAAAAATAGGGCATCGGTCTGGGTTGGAGTTAGGGTCTCATCTTCGGTAGGGGTATCGGCCATCGCGTTCCACTCCCCGGCTTCTACTTGGCGGTACTTCCAGGTCAAACCCGACTCGTCGATGGCTTGAGTCCAGGCCCCGAACGCGCGATCGAGGCTTTCCCACCAGGAGTCCATCCCCGCCCCCAACTGCCAGGCCCGCAAGACCACCGGGGCAAGACGACGGTCTCCCCGGCCGACAAAATCTTCCATCGCCGAAATCCGCACGTCGGTATAATTGGCTTTCACCCCCCGCATCCGGCGAAATTCCCCCCGCAACAACTCCTGTTTGCGCAGAAATTCAGCGGTGGAGACCGAGTGCCACTGGAAGGGGGTATGGGGTTTGGGGGTAAAGTTGGAAATCGTCAGGGTGACTCCCAGACGCTTGCGCCCCTTGGTATAGCACTCTTGCTGCAACCAGCGGACGGTTTCGGCAATGCCCACCACATCGACATCGGTTTCCCCCGGCAGGCCGATCATGAAATAAAGCTTTACTTTATCCCAGCCGCGATCGTAAGCGGTTTTCACCCCCCGCAACAGTTCCTCGTTGGTGAGACCCTTATTCACGATATCCCGCATCCGCTGGGTTCCCGCTTCCGGGGCAAAGGTTAAACTCGGCTGGCGGTTTCCCCCGAGGATATCGGCAATATTGTCGTCAAATCGATCGACTCGCTGACTGGGAAGCGAAAGAGAAATGTTTTCGTCTTTGAGTCGGTTTTTAATCTCCATCCCCACCGCCGGGAGGGCCAGATAATCGGAACAACTCAAACTCAGCAGGGAAAACTCGTTGTACCCCGTTTGTCGCATCCCGTTTTCGATGGTCGAAACCACTTGTTCGGGGTCCACGTCTCGCGCCGGACGGGTGAGCATTCCCGGCTGGCAGAACCGACAGCCCCGCGTGCAACCTCTGCGAATTTCCACCGTCAGGCGATCGTGAACGGTTTGGATGTGGGGAACCGGGCGGACGGAATAGGCGGGTATGGGGGTGGCGACGCGCCGCAGAATCCGCGCGGGTACATCGGGACGGTTGGGATGCACCGATCCATCGGCGGCCATGTCGTAAAATCGCGGCACGTAAACCCCAGGAACTTGCGCTAAATCGAGCAACAGGGCTTCCCGACTCAACCCGTTGGCTTTCCCTTGGGCAATCACCATGCCAATTTCGGGCAGCAGTTCTTCCCCATCTCCGAGGGCGATAAAGTCGAAAAAGTCGGCGTAGGGTTCGGGATTGGAGGTGGCGGTTTGTCCCCCGGCAAAAATTAGGGGATAGTCTCCGGTTCGGGCGCGTTCTTGCCAGGTAAGGGGAATGCCTGCCAAATCGAGCATTTCGAGAATATTGGTCGCCCCGAGTTCGTAGCTGAGACTGAAGCCGAGGATATCGAAATCCGTGAGGGGACGGCGGGATTCGACGGCAAAGAGAGGGGTTTGGGTGTCGCGCAATTTACTGGCGAAATCCGGGGCGGGGAGATAGGCGCGATCGCACAGTTGCCGGGGTCCGGCGTTGAGAATGTTGTACAGAATAACGTGACCGAGATTGGAGAACCCGACTTCGTAGACTTCTGGATAGGTCAGCACCCAGCGTACGGCGGCACTTTCCCAGGGTTTGGGCGCAATCCCGAATTCGTTGCCCAGATACCGTGCGGGCTGCATGATATCCGGCGTGAGTAGGTTTTCCACTGCGATCGTCGCCATCGTTACTCTCAATCCACATGATGTCGATCGTCCAGACAAATTCCACATCCGGGCGATCGAGGGTGTTCTTTTTCTGATAGTACCGTCGATCGACCCGAGCTGGAGAAAGCCCGATTTCAAAACAACCCATTACAATGAAGGCTTGAGTTGGCAGCAGTGAGGTGGTTCGGTCGTTCCGGCAATATTGGTTTGACCGGGAGGGCGGTTTGCCCCAATTGAGAATTATTTCTGCACGAGAGTCGAAAGTCCCATGAACTTACCCGAAACGCTAAAAATTAGTACGATTTTGCTGCTGGGCACGATTATTTTTTTCTCCGTTCTCTTCATTGTCGGTTTTTCTTATCTCAAGCTACCTCATGCGGTTCGCACGTTAACCCATCATTTTTGGGGAGGAGAGGCTCACGCGATCTATCTAGAAGTCTTTGCTCCCGCTCGAACTTGGATCGCGCTGTCATTTGTCGCCATTGGATTCGATCTGATGTTATTGGCCAACGTCGAATACCATTGGATTGAAGTTCTCGAAATCCCCGTCGGGGCGATCGTCGCCATCAATTTGAGTTTTTTAGGATTTAACCTGTTCGATCGATTGTATGACAGTCAGTTACTCGAAGCTGCTCTCGAAAATGGGGAAAAAATTAATAGCGAATTATTGGTTTTAGCAAAATTTATTTCTAATGCCATTATCGTCTTAATTGTTATTTTTATTTTTGCCCAGGCTCATCAAATTAATCTATTCGGGTTGCTGGCAAGTTTGGGAATCGGTGGGGTAGCAATTGCATTAGCCTCGCAAAAAGTGTTGGAACAGATTTTGTGGAGTATTGTTTTATATATCGATCGCCCTTTTTCGGTGGATGACTACATTCACTTGCCCGATAGTACTCTGGGTCGAGTGGAATCGATCGGTTGGCGTTCGACGAAAATTCGCCTTTCGGGAAAAAATACCCTCGTTATCGTTCCCAACAGTTTGCTGGCACAAACGAGTATTGAAAATATGACTCGCTCTAGACGAGTCATTTCAATTGCAAATCTGATTCTATTGCGAGATGTTTCTGAGGAAGAACGCGCATTTATCGAACAATTAATTTTCGAGAGTACTCGAGATATTTTGGGAATCGATCCGCGCTTTACTCAAGTTAGATTTGAATTAGCTACTGATGCTTCCGGGCAAAAATATGTCAAAGCAAAGTTAATTTTCTATATTTTAGGTGCGGCGGAAAGTTCGATGGAGCTACGCAAAAACTTACTTGAAATTGCCAAAGATAAAATTATTGAAGACTTAGATAAATATAATATTAAGTTTAGCTTTGAAGAAACGACAATTGATATTACACAACCGATGAATATCTAGAGTTTGTATCTGAAAATTATATCTAAAATCTATCTTTAGAATCTACACCTAAAACCTCAAGGTAAGATGCCAGAGTTTTCTCAAGAATCGTTACTACTCAACGAAACCATTCAACGATTTTTGTTAGAATCAATCGTCAGATTGGGAATATTTTTAATCGGTTCGCTGGCTGTCGCACCGACATTCGGTCGCATCCTGCCATTTGTCTGTCGTTTTTGCCTGCGGTTGACCGGGCGATTTATTTCGATTGATACCGCACAAATCGATCGAGAATTTATCCAACCCTTTAGAAGTTCGATCGTGACGGTGGGAACGCTATTTTTTATTTCTTTATGTTTAAAAGTTTTATTGAGATACAGACAATTGTATCAACTGCTGGGCTTTTTTATTTATTTAGCCCTGGCAATTAGTATTGTTTGGTTTTCTTCACAACTGGCGCAGCGAATTATCCGTCAATATGCGATCGCCGTCGTTCAGCGGTTAGGAGGAGAAGTGAACGAAGTGGCACTCGCATTTGAAACCTTAACAAATATTATCATCATTTTGTTCGCCATCGTGATTTTTGCGCGTGGTTTGCGATTGAATTTAGTTGCCATATCTGCCAGTATCGGGATTGGTGGGGTGGCGGTTGCCTTTGCGGCCCAACAAGCACTCGGTCGGCTGATTGGCACCCTCGAACTCTTCTTAGATCGTCCCTACCGACCGGGGGAATACATTCAAGTTAACTTCAATCCGTACAAAGAAGATGTGTACGGTCGCGTCGAATCGATTGGCTTGCGTTCGACCAAAATTCGGACGGCCGGTCGCAATACGATTATCATCGTTCCCAATTCGATTATGGCTGGCAAACATATCGAAAATATCAGCCGAGGAAAAAAAGCGATCGCCATGTTCGATCTCGATTTTTCTCGCATTTTAGAAGAACGCGAACAAGCCCTCGTTCGCCGCGTGGTAATTGAAAGTACGGATAAATTTTGGGGAATCGAGAAAGCCAATACGAGAATTCGATTTTCCCAGCTTTCCAATCCTCAAAAAACTCGTGCCACCGTCAACTTTTTTTTGACGAGTTCGGGGGAAGACTCTTTGAATTTGCGCAAGCGATTGGTCGAACTAGCCAATCAGGATATTGCCCGTCAACTTTCCACTTATAATTTGACGTTTTCCATGCCCGAACCGATGATTTATATTGATTCTCCGATGACTATTTGAAAATTACGTTTGAAAATTACGCTCTACTCCAACAAAGCAACCCGAGAAAATTCGATCGTCTTTCTCTTAAGTTTATTAAGAAATAATAAAGTAATTTTTTGTGAGTATCTGATATTGTATTCTGAATTTAGAGAATCCGTTAAATATTCAAGTTTAAGATTTTAAATTTTTTGTAGCTCATGGCAACTTCAAAAAGCAACCAAACCGTTAGTCTAGATGCTCTAATAAAAAGAGAAGCCTTTGAAGTTTTAGAGTCGAGCAGACAAGGTATGGGAATAAATAAAACCACGATCGATATTCGAGACTTAGAACAAAATTCATTTTTCTACCCTTGTTTGCGCAAGCCCGATTTTCAACGAGAGACGAACGAATGGACTTCTGAAAAAATCTGTGGATTCATCGAAAGTTTTTTAGATGGCGATCTCATCCCGGCAATTATTCTCTGGCGAAGTTCGAGTAGTTATTATTTTGTGGTCGATGGCTCTCATCGCATTAGTTCTTTAATTGCTTGGATTAACGACGATTATGGAGACAAAAAAATATCAACAGAAAACAGCCGCAAAAGCCACGCGAGCGCTCATCAAAGCAAGAGTAGGAGCTTATAAAGACTATCAATCTTTTGCAATGTTAAACTCGTCTCAAACCGATCCGAAAAAAATTGAGAGAGCGAGAAACTTAGGCGCTTTGGGAATTGCCTTGCAATGGGTAGAAGGAGACGCGCGCAAAGCAGAAGAGTCATTTTTTAAAATTAATCAAGAAGCCGCACCGATTAGCGAAATTGAAATGCGCTTGATTAAAGCTAGAACTACACCTCAAGGCGTTGCAGCGCGAGCAATTGCTAGAAGTGGAAGCGGTCATAAATATTGGTCGTCTTTTTCTGAAGATATTCAACAAAATATTGAAAGTACCGCGCAAGAGATTAACGAGTTATTATTTTTACCGAAGCTGAAAAATCCCATTAAAACCTTAGATGTGCCAATTGTGGGAAAATTATCGGCTTCCAATCAACTTGAAGTGATTTTAGATTTTGTGACTATTGCGAACAAACTAGAGTCCGATCGCTTTGAATCCGATTTGGATGGAGGTCGAACTCTTGCCATGCTCAAAAATTGCAAGAAAATTGCCGAGCGTATTAATAGCATTCATCCTTCATCTCTAGGCTTACATCCGATGGTCTATTTTTATACTCACCTGGGCAGACATAAAATTGGTTCGTTCTATGGGGTCTTAAGTTTTTTGGTCTATTTGGAAGATAAAAAGCGATTTAATGATTTTATTAAAGTTCGCAAAGACTTTGAATGGCTAATTTGGAACTACGATATGGTTCCTCAACTTCTTAAAGGGAAAGGAGCGTTACAAGCCAAAGATCGAGTCAAAGATTTTTTTGTCGAAATTCTCGATAAATTACTATCGGGTACGGAACGCACTAAAGTTTTAAAAGAAATTAAGGATGAGAAAAAGTTTGGGGCGTTGAGAATCTCTAAAAAATTGGAGGGGAATGAAACAACGGGGAAAAAATTTTCTCGCGAAACCAAAACGGCAGCTTATATTCGGGAGGCTCTACCTGGCTGTCCGAAATGTAAAATTTGTGGGGGATATATTCCCAGCCGCTTCAACTCCATCGACCACATCAAACGAAAAGCTGATGGTGGTTTGGGAACGTTAAAAAATGCCCAGTTAACTCACCCTTATTACAATACAACTTATAAGAACTAACGATCGACCTCGAACCGACCCGATCGCCTATGCATCAAAACGAAACCCTCAAAATCGATCGAGAATCGTCTGTGAAAAATGCGATCGAGTGATTTTTTGCCCCCTTTTTGCCCCCGATCGCCGCTTAGTTGTTGAGAATAGAGTCATTAATTTGACGAGTTTACGGGGTTTTTTGAATGTGGTAATATATTGCCGTAGGGAAAATATATCAATTTTTAGTACGCTTATCAATCAAAATCGAAAATTAGCTAAATGGAAGAAAAGGATAATTTTCAAGACTCGATCGAGCAAGTCATCTGTCTGTTTTAAACAGTCAAACGTTCCGTCACGATCGAGAGAGATTAGTGTAAGTTGATATGGCGAAGGAAGAAATTGATAACAATTTGAAGACTCGGAATTTTCTCGCTGCGTGCTATCGATTTTTCAGGCAATCGGTTGTCTGCCTCCCGACCGTTCTCCGATCGGGAAAATTTAAGTTCCGTTGAGACGATTTATGGGTTAATCGGATTGCACGATCGTTTGTTACCAACTCTTCTATTCTTTACACCGCTATGACTCCAACTTAGTAATTCCTCCCTCGAGAGACCCTTGAGAAGGATAAAATTCCCCCCTTTCAGTCATTTAAACGAGTCATAACTTTTCTAGACAGATTGTTAGATCGGAGATACTTTAGTTAGAGTAAAAAAAAACAAAGTAGACCTTGAATGGATCGTTTGGAATATTCTTCCCGTGCCAGCACTTTGGTTGAGCTTCTACGCAATCGGGCCGTCCATCAAAGCGATCGAACCGCTTATACCTTTTTGGTCGATGGAGAAACCCAAGCACTCAGTCTCACCTACCAAGAGTTAGATCGGCTCTCACGGGCGATCGCTGCCGTTCTCCAGTCCGCCGATCTCGCAGGGAAAAGAGCGGTCCTCTTATACCCTCCCGGACTCGAATATATTGCGGCATTTTTCGGCTGCCTCTACGCTGGGGTAATTGCCGTTCCCGCCTATCCTCCCAGACCCAATCGCTCGGTCGCGCGCATCCAATCCATGTTGGCCGATGCCCGTGTCACGATCGCCCTAACCACCAGTAACGTCTTATCCACCCTAGAAAAACAATTCGATCTCGCACCAGAACTCAAAGACTTGAAGTGGTTGGTGAGCGATCGCCTCGACCTCGCGGCAGCCGACAACTGGAGCGAACCCGATATTTCCAGCCATACCCTGGCATTCCTCCAATACACCTCCGGTTCGACTGCCACGCCCAAAGGTGTTGCCATCACCCACCAAAACCTCCTGCACAACTCCGAGGGCATCTATCGAGCCTTCGAGCACTCACCCGATAGCAGCGTGGTCAGTTGGTTACCGATGTACCACGATATGGGTCTGATCGGTGGCGTTCTGCAACCCCTTTACGGCGGTTTTCCGGCAACGTTGATGTCGCCGTTAATGTTTCTCCAAAGACCCCTGCGTTGGTTGCAAGCGATTTCTCGCTATCGAGCCACCAGCAGCGGCGGCCCCAACTTTGCCTACGATCTGTGCGCGCGCAAAATTGCCCCGGAACAGTGCGAAGATCTCGACTTGAGTTGTTGGGATGTCGCCTTCAACGGTGCCGAACCGATCAGCCAAAAAGTCCTCGAGCAATTTGCTGCGGCTTTTGCTCCTTGTGGCTTCCGCCGGGAAGCATTTTATCCCTGTTACGGGTTGGCCGAGGCAACGTTGTTCGTCAGTGGCGGGTCGAAGAATGAATTCCCGACTGTCGAAACCATCGATGCCAATGCCCTAGCCCAACATCGCGTCGCCCGCGTCGAGGCCGGCGCGAAAAATGCCCGTGGGGTGGTCAGTTGCGGCAAAAGCTTAGCAGACCAAGAAATTGCGATCGTCGATCCCCATACTCTCCAGCCTTGCCAACCCGGACAAATTGGCGAAATCTGGGTATCGGGTCCGAGCGTGGCGTTGGGATACTGGCAGCAACCGGAAATCACCGAGCGAACGTTTCGCGCGCGCGCCCTCGAAATTTATCCGGTCAACGGTCGCAGCAACGGTCACGGCAACGGCAACGGTCACCACAACGGTCGCTACAACGGTCACGGCCATTCCCCACCCCACCACCCCTTCCTGCGCACGGGAGACTTAGGATTCATCAAAAATGGCGAACTCTTTGTAACGGGCAGATTAAAA
>JAXHUC010000041.1:0-47137 GCA_034189805.1 Cyanobacteriota bacterium | reverse complement strand
CGTCCGGCATCCAACTCTCCGGCGACGATCGCATCTCCCCCCGCCACCGTCAGGTTTAATTGTCCCCCGCCTTGGATATTCGCCAAATCGAAAGAATCGAGAGTTCCTCCCAGGCTAATCTGTCCCGTCGCCGGTCCGAGGTTCAATCCTTGGGTAGCATTCGGCGGCAGGAATGGGGTAATCGGCGTATTCGCCAGTTCGAAGGTTGTCTCCCACCGACCTCGCGACAGTCCACCAACGGCGCGGACGTTGCTGCCATCGACTGTTAAATCGAGCTGACCTCCCCCTTCAATCCCGGCCAAATCGAAAGAATCGATCGACCCGGCCAAACTCAGTTGACCCGTTGCCGGTCCCAGATTCAGTCTTTGGGTTGTTTCTGGGGGGAGGAAAGAGGCGATCGCCGTATCGGTCAGTCCCAGGTCTGCGGCCCATTGTCCCTGCGCTAGCCGACCGACGGCGCGGACGGTTCCCCCACCGACGGTTAAATCCAGTTGACCCAATCCTTCAATACTGGCCAAATCGAAAGAATCGATCGACCCGGCGAATTCAAGTTGACCCGTCGCCGGACCCAGATTCAGTCCTTGGGTTGTTTCTGGGGGGAGGAAAGAGGCGATCGCCGTATCGGTCAGTCCCACATCTGCGGCCCATTGTCCCTGGGCTAGCCGACCGACGGCGCGGACGGTTCCCCCACCAACGGTTAAATCCAGTTGACCCAATCCTTCAATACTGGCGAGATCGAAAGCGTCAAGGGTTCCGGCAATCTGAATCGGTCCAGTTGCGGTTCCCAAATCGAAGCCTTGGGTTTGTTCTGGGGTCAATAATGCGTTGAGGGGCGTTTGGTCGAGTAAAAATTCCGCTTGCCAGCGATCGCCCACGAGTATCCCACCCGCCTGGACGATCGAATCAGCTACCTGCACCAAGGTATTCTGAAACCGAAGACCCGCCGGAAGAATTTCGATTTCTCCTTTGGCTGGGTAGGTTCCGCTGAGGGCTTCCCATTGTACGAGGGTTTGCAAATCGTCAGCCGGTCCGAGGACGATCGCCCTGGCATCCACCGTACCAATTGCGATACCGGGCGGCAGGTTCGCGTCGTAGAGTTGGGCGATCGCCTCTCCAGGCATATCCAACGCTAAAAATTCCCCTTCAATCAGCGGTTGGGGTTCTGTTTCCGCATCGGTTTCGGGGCTGGCTGGGGTGGGATTTTCCGAGGCGGTTTCCGGTTCTCGAATATTGGGTTCTGGGTTGCCCGGTTCTATATCTTCAAGTTCTAGATCTCTCGGTTCTACCGTCTCCAAGTCTAAGTCTGCGTCCGGTTCTAAATTCTCGGAATTGGGAATTTCTCCATCGGTGGCAAAGGGTGCGAGAGGCGAATTTTCATCCACCTCGAATTTTTGGACGGGGCGATCGGATTTCTCTTCGGCTGCGGGTTCGTTCGGGGTCGGGTTTTCCAGTTGCGGCGCTGGAGAGTCTGGATTTTCTTCTACCTCGGAATTTTCGGTCGGTGGCGGTGTCGCATCGTCGAGTTGGGGGAGGGGACTCGCCCCATTTTCTTCGATTTGTGGAGTATTTTCTTGTGGAGTATTTTCGGGTGCGGCGGGCAAGCCTTGACTCGGATCGGGATTATCCTGAGTGGGTAATTGCACCAACACCTTTCCTTGAATGCTTCCCCCAACATCAGACGTGGCTTGAATATTTTCGATCGCGATCTGTCCGTCAGCAGTCGAGAGGGCAAATTGAGCGCTCAAATCGCCAAAGGGAATGCGATCGATGGTCGTTATATCGGTGGTTTGCGTCTCGCCGATTAACACTGGAGTGTCGATGGGCCCGACGATTTGCAATATTGCTTCGGCTTCCCCGCTTATCTCCACTGGCGATTCGAGTTGGAGGGTGGCTAAATATTGTGCCAAATCCGTCGGTAGCACTTGGATGGGAATTTCGTAACCTTGGGTCAAATCCATCAACCCTTGAGGAATGGCAACGGGAAGTAAACCGTAGTTGGCTTGAGTCTCTTCAATTTGAATTAAAGACCCGGCAAACCGCAGTTGTCCGTCCCCTTGAACGATCGGTTGGGGAACGTTATCGATTTGCGCGTCGATTTCTTCAAAACGCAGATTTCCTTCTAAATTCGGGGGAACGGAGGAACCACCGGTTTGCAATTCGACGTTGAGGTTGGTATTGATTTTTCCCGTGGCGATGGTGACGGGTAAATCGACGAGGATGCTGGCTTCTCCCGCCGGAAGATTTTGCCCGGAGACGTTTAATTTCAGCGCACTCTTGGATGCAAGGTATTCTCCGCGTACCCGCGTCCGTCCGGTTGTCGGGTATCCCGTTGCTTCAAATTTTAGGCGATCGCCCTCATCGAGAAATTCAACGCTGCTATCTACGCGCTTGAAGGTGGTTTCCGATGGTGGTGGGGGAAGGACGGGGAGTTCGAGTTCGGTTTCTTCTGTGTCTTCTGTGTCTTCTGTTTCCGTATTTTCTGTCGTGTCGGCTTCTGTCTCTTCTGCGTCTTCTTCGGCTTGTTCCTGGGCTTCCCGTTCGGCCCAGGCGATATCGATTTCCGGATCGCTCAGCGTCACCGTCCCTTTTTCCAAAGCAATCCGATTTAAAATCACCTGGATTGCGCCTTCCCCTTCTCCTTCGGCAATCTCGGTACTCACCCAGGCCCCATCGGCATCTCGTTCGAGATAAGCCGTTGGTTCCAATAACAAGACATCTAAGTCTAACTTGCGACTCCAGAGGAATTTGAGCAAATTAAACCGGACTCGCACCCCCTCCATTTCCACGGAGTCCGGATCGGTGGTGGTGGCCGGAATTGCCGATTTCCCCGCTTGAATGCTGCCCAAGGAAATGCTCTCGATTTCGCCAATTTTTACGGGTCGCTTCAGGGTTTTGCTCAACTCCCGCGTCACCAACGGAACGAGTTCGCGATCGACAAACCACCATCCCCAAGCAATGCCACCTCCAACACCGGTGAGTAGGAGTATCCCGATCGCGATTTTCACTCGCCCGAACCGTTTGCGGGGATTGGGTTCGTTGGTAGGCGGGGAGTTTGGAGACTCGGTCATGCTAATTTACCTTTACCCGTCCGATGGTCAGAGTTTGCGGGAAGCGACTTGAGACTCCCCGTCACGGATACGGGGATATTGGGATCGCAGAGATTACATTCACAGGATGGGTGCGATTCTCCGGAACGATCGATTATTTGAGTACGCGCCAGACAAAAGTCACAGAGGATGACTTCTCACCCGATGAGCTTGCGGAAATCGCACATCGGAGTTTTCGCGACCGCCTATCTAAAATATAAAGAAATTTGTAGCTTTGCAACGTCACGATCGAGATGCGAGGTCAAACGTTCGCGTGGGCCTCTCAAGCAAAATTTGACGGGCGATCGACATAAATAATCGGTGGCTTGCCATCAAGTACTAGCGCTTGCGACAAGCAACCCATCGCCAGAAAGTCAGATATCCGCGTCCGAGTTGCAACAGCGATAACTTGTGAAATCTGGCGATTCAACCGTACGAGAGATAAAACCCCAAAACGCTTGAGGAAGCGCTCCGGCAGACAGGGAGTTCGGAATATCCGCTACACTATAACAATTAATCGCAATGGTGGTACAAACCCAAGTGGTATCCGTTGGATATCCGATATCGGAATCGGTCGTTCCGAATCTTTGTCCGATCGCCCCACCTCCACTGACGGAGTTGACCCGCACCGCGATCGCCTTTTTGTCTGTTTTAAGATCTCAAAAGACCTCCGTCCCCCATGGCACTCGTTCCCCTAACTCGCGATAAATTTGAAGAACTCATTCCCCTGTACGCGACAGGCGGTCAGTATCTGTACTGTTGGGGTAAATTCCAGGATTTCCTCAAACAGTTACTCATTTCTGTAATTGCCGTCGCCGCGATCGCCTTTTTGGGTGGCTTTCTCTCCCCCGCTCTCCAGTTAACCCTGGGAATCGTCGGCGCGCTTTACTGGTTGTGGATTCCCATTGCCAAAGCCGGTATCCGCAATTCTCGATATCGCAAGTATCGATACAGCGGCTTTTGGCAGGGAAAAGTATTAGATGTTTACGTCACCGAAGAGCTGCTGGGAACCGAAGAAACGGCCAACCAGCGCGGGGAATTGGTGATTGTCGAGAACCGAGAGCGCCGTCTGAATTTAGAAATCGGCGATCGCACCGGTTTTTCTACCAGCCTGCAAGTTCCCCTCAAACGCAACCACCAATACATCAAACGCGGAACGGTCGTTCAGACGATCGTCATGTCCTCCCAGCCGGATTTAAGCTACATTGCCGAAATCGGCGAAATCTACGTCCCCAGTCGCAACATCTGGGTGGGTGACTATCCTTGCCTGCGCCGGGATGTCTTTGTCGATATGGCCGGACAGTTACGCAACTCCCAAGGGGGACGCAGAAGTTCTCGGCAAGCATCTTACCCCACTCCCGATCGTCAACGGAGAACTCGATCGCCCATTGAAGAGAGCTATCCGGAGTGAAATGACGCGGTGACGCGGAGAGGGGAGAAAGGGGGGAAAGAGATGACGCGGTGACGCGGAGAGGGGGGGACGCGGAGAGAGGGAAACGGTAGAAACGGGGAAGAGAAGTCAACATTGGTATCTCCCTCACCTCCCTCACCTCCCTTGTCCCCACACCCGACACCCGACCTTATCTACTCCTCTTCCGGTTCCTGGCAGTATTCCGCGGGCAGTGCCTCGAGAATCTCTTCGAGTTCTTTCGACGGTTCGCTGACGGAGAGGGCTTCTTGGAGGGCATCCGATGGCAGTCCGTTCTCGTTGAAGTATGCGGCGCGAATCCGGGCGATATCTTCCTCGCTGGCATCTTCGGGCAGTTCCAATGCCGCTAACTCCGCCGCAATCCGATCGCGATCGGCTGACAGCTCGAAGGGAATCGCCAATGTAGGAGCGGATGCACCGTTGAAGAACACCATCCAATAATAGGTCTGACCGGGTTCGAGGGCTTCCCCATCGTACTGGACTTTATTTTCTGTCGGTTCGACCGACCACAACAGGGTCGAATTTTCCATGTCGTCGCTGTCGCGAACTTCAACGCGCGTCACGTTAGCGCGAACCTCATTCCAGACAAACAAGGGGCGATCGTTCCACACGACTTGAGTCGAACCGAAACCACTCGGGGCGATCGGACAAAAACCACCGCGCGATCGGGTTCCAGTTATTTCTCCTTCTTTTGGCGGTTCCAAGGGGAGTATCTGCTGCCATCCCAATCCACCACCCGGACCGCTCTCTCCTGGGGGTCGTGGGGGTCGAGGTTCTTGGACTCCCGTACCGCCACCCGGTCCGCTATTTCCTGGCGGTCGAGGTGCTTCTTTCGTCGCATCACTCAAGCTAAATTGCCGCGCAAAGTGCGATCGCGGTGGATTTTGCGAAACTGAAACCCCCGTGTTGGCACTGCCATAGGAGTAAGTCACGACGACCAGTTCCATGGCAATTAAAAGGCTAGAAAACATCCGATCGAACTTAAACATCACTTCTTCTCCTAACAATAGGGGGCAGGGTAAAACCCCAAAACGCAACCGAGGGTAAGACCCAAGGAAACAATAACCCCGCCCCGACGTAAACCTGTAGACTTATCAATCCGTAAACGGCTGGAATCCCTAAAACTAGAGGCAAACGCGGATCGAAAATCGCGTTAAATTTACCTCGAGTCTTGCGGACTTTACGTTGCTTCTGTTGCCAGCGCCACGCCATTCCCTTTCCCAACAACACTGCCACCACCACCCCCCAGAAGTCTGGAATGGGAACAACCACCCGCTGTTCTAACAAGTGATGGAGGGCATATGCATGAGCTTCTGCCCCGGTCAACTTCTCACGTGGATCGGGTGGGGCTTCTCGATCTCGCCAATACGCGATCGCCGGAGGTAGAGCAAAGTTATCTCCCCCTTCTTGGATAATTCCGGCTTCCCCATACCCTCCGGGGGCAACGATTACAATTGGGGGGCGATCGCTCTCGAACTGCGGTACGTCTACCGACTCGTCAAGTAACTGCCATGCGGGAAGACGCTGGTACACTCGCTCGGGGGGAACGGAAAAATCCAATATCGGATGTAACCACTGTTGGTGCAGGCGATAGGAAAAAGTGGTCAGCGGTTGACGGCGAAACATCGGGGATAGTATCGAACGATCCGCATCTGCCGTTTCCTGAAGATAGGCGGTCGCATCTTTCAATAAATCGGAAGAACGCTCGAGTTGGGGTTGGGGAGCATCACTTTCCCGATGTAATCGGTCGGCAAGTGCCAGGGCGTGGGGAAAGGGTAACGGCATATCTCCCTCTATTTGTCGATCGTCGAGCATCCGTAAATGCCAAAACCAGATGTAGATGTCTCCAGATAAACTCCATTCGGGACGAGCCAGTTTGGGATTGATCCCGAGCCAACCTTTGACATCGTGAGGGATTTTAGCAAATACAAACCAGGTTGGGGGAGCATCGGAAATGGCCCTTTGAATCGATTGTGCGATAGGTTGGTCTTTTTCTCCTTGGGACCGATGTTGCAGATAATCTAAACCAATCACCCGAGCGTTGAGGTCAACAAGTCGATCGATTAACCGGGTGAAATAGGCTCGATCCATCGGTTTGGTTTGGACGATATTTCCTCTGAGAATTGATTCTTCGTCGATTTGCACCAAGAGAATGGGAGGAGGTTCGGCTGTTGCTTCACCGTTCCCCTCTTCCTGTCCGGTGAGGTCGCGGTAGGCGGCTTGTACGAGCAGGCGCTGTTGCTGCAAGCTAAACTGGACGGGGATTTGCAAGCTCAGTAACACCAATCCAGCTAGAGCAACCGCTTCGATGCGGCTGGGTAACAGTTGCCGGAGGATCGTTTTCCATCCCCTCGGGTGCAGGCGAAAGAGTTCCGCGCCGGGATGGCGGAATAGGCTAGGAATCAGGTACGCGGAGGGATAGGTGAGATTTTGCTTGAGTTTGAGAGTATTACAAGCGGCTAACAGACAATCGTGAACGTCTTTGTATTGGGCTAAATGTTGCAGAAATTGCACTAAAAATTCTTGAGCGACTCGATTGTGTACGGCTTCGCGCATAATTGCCACCTGAGACAATCCCAAGTCGATGAGCGCTTCGGCAATATTCAAGCCGTTGCAAGAATTAAATAGGGCAAATTGCAACCCTCGCTGCTGGGCGATCGCTAAATCCGAGGCGAGTTCTTGGATCGAGATAAAGGTATTGGGGGCGATCGCAATTTGTCCGCCGAGTAATTGTTGTTCGTTGCTATGTCCGGCAAATAAGAGAATGTCCCAGCCTTCGGAATCGGTAATCGCTTCTCGAATTGTCCCTTTGAGTCCATCGAGAGTTTGGTTTTCTTGTGGATCTTGCTGCCAACCGACCGACTCAACATATAGCTGTTTTTCTAATGCTGCGACGGCTTCAATTTCCTCTTCAAAGTTAAGGTTTTTGTCTTCACCAATAATCATCAATACTCGAGTTTTCGTTCGATCTGTTTTTCGATCGTTTCGAGCAATACTAATATTGGCTGGCGTTCTGGAAATCCGAATGCTCGATCGACTGTCAAATTCAGTGGCAATTTCCCAGTTTTCCCAAGGGAGTCGTCCGATTTCTAAGGGCGTACAAGTTAGAAAAACTTCAATTCTCGACTCAGTCTGGGGTTTGTTATTGCTAGCAAGATTAGCTTTTGTTTGGGCAATTTGGGCGCGAATCTTAAATAATTTTTCACTGCGCAACCAAGTGTGGAATTCGTACATCAGCGTGGCTTCTGCCTGCACCACTTTTGCGTGCCAATCGATCGGCTGCGAGGCCATACTCCCGGCACCACCCACTCGTCCTCGCAATGCCGATTTATAAAAACTTAAGTAAATTCGCCGCCAATCTTCATATAATTGGGCCAGAACGAGAGGATATTCGAGCTGAGCGGTTAATTGTTGTCCTTGTCCCCATGAAAGTTCAAATACACAAATTCTGTCAATTTTTTGAACCTTGAGTGAATAGTAATGAGTCAGACTAGAAGATGTAGACACGATCGGGTAGATATGACACTGTATAGAATCGATTGAAAATGATTTAAACTTGCATCTTCAGTGAGATAGATAATCGTTGACCCATTCTGTTATCGGCTTCGATCGGGCGATCGAATCGCAAACAGTCCCGAATTTTTGGGTTGAGCTGGAAGTTTTATGTCAAATCTAAATTCTGATGACACAAAACGCAAGGTTGGCATTAACGGTGTCATCGCGAGACGGTTTCCGCTCAACTCCTCTAGCAATACATATTTCTCGGGTGGGGGAACTTATGCAGTTTCGATCTACCTTATTGTGGAGAAGGGCGATCGATCCAGAACATATCGCAACCGCTATGGCGCAGACACAGGTGAAGGGGACTGAATCTGTATTTTAGGGATTTATCCTAATTAACGCGCGCGGTTGCTGCAACACTCAACCTGAAACAGCACTCATTTGGCTGCGATAGAGTTGCTCGAGCAGGCGATCGCGATTTTCGGCGGGTTCGAGACAGGCTAACCCCCGACACACCAACCCAACTGACCCTTCCGGCAATTCCGAGGCCCGCTTGCACGTGGCAGTAGGCAAATACATCGACACGAGGGAAGCCAGATGTTCGTCAGTGGTGCGAATCAGCGTCGGATTGCGATACCAGTCGAGGGCGGCAACCATACTCGGACAAGCTTGGGGAGCGGTTTCTAAGATGCTGTGGAAAGCTTGCAATCCCCGTTCGGCGCGATCGAGATATTCGGGATTTTCGCAGAGTAACCCCAATCGAATCAGGTTGGCGATCGCGATTCCGTTCGCCGCTGGAGTCGCATTATCGGTATACGCCCGTTCTCGGACGATTAAATCGCTGCTGGCATCGCTGGGGGTATTGTAGTAGCCGCCACCATCGAGACTCCAGAGAAATTCATCGAACTCCGCTTGCACTTTCAAGGCAGACTCGAGGAAGTCGTCGGCTTTCTCCGGTTGGATTGCCCAACTCGCTTGATGCAAATCTAACAAGGCTTTGACGAAAAAGGCATAGTCTTCCGATTGCGCCAGAACTGAAACATTGCCATCGTAATTCAATCGGTGCAGGCGATCGTTCACCCATTGATTCTCCAGAATAAATTCCGTTGCCCCCAGCGCCAAGTCAAAATACTCGCGATTGCCAAACACCGCAGCAGCCCGCGCCAATCCCGAAATCGTCAAACTATTCCAAGCAACAATCGCTTTGGTATCCGTCACGGCGGGAATGCGTCCCCGTCGCGGTTGAGATTTCGCCTCTCGATTGTTCCGCGCCGGGATGAAGGTGGTGACGGCTGCGGGGGTATCGCCGTAGCGGGCGGCAAAGAGTTTGTCCAGGGCAGCTTCTAGGGTCTCGCTGAGTTTTCCCGACTGGCGGCGTTGGAGGACGTTGTTTCCTTCAAAGTTACCCTCGGGCGTGACGGTAAACTGTTCTTGAAGTTCTGCATATTCTGCATCGGTAAGGAGCGATCGTAACTCGGTATCTTCCCAGACGTAAAACACCCCTTCCTCGGGTTCCTTATCTTCTGGTGCGGTAAAACTATCGGCATCCTGGGCGGCGTAGAAATAGCCTTCCGGGGCCCTCATCTCCCGACGCAACCATTCTACCGTCCCGGCGATCGCCCGCTCGAAAGCCGGTTCTCGTCCCCCCGCACTCCACAGATTCGCCAAATACTCCAAAATTTGCCCGTTGTCGTAGAGCATTTTCTCAAAGTGGGGAACCGTCCAGGTGGGATCGACGGTGTAGCGGTGGAATCCCCCAGCAACGTGGTCGTAGATTCCCCCCAATGCCAAGTCCAGTCCTCGCCGAAGGGCTACTTGTTTTGCGTCGTAAGCCGACTCCTCCGGGCTTTTCACCTCAAACCGCGACCCCCGCAGAGTCGTTTGGGCGTAGGGCATCATTGGAAAACGGGTTCCGGGGCCGTCGGGGATCGTGATGCGAGTGCTGACATCAAACCCTTTGTAGAGGAGGGCATTTTGTTGCAGGGAACCCGCTTCAGGGGCCGACAGATTCGCCATTTGGTTCAACCCCTTGAGAATATCTGCCTGAACCGATTGCAGTTTCTCTTTGTCGTCATCGAAGTAGCGGCGCAACTGCTGCAACACTTGGAGAAATCCCGGTCGGCCGTAGCGAGGTTGCACGGGAAAATAGGTTCCGCCGTAGAACGGTACGCGGGTGTCCGGCATCAGAAATACGTTCAGCGGCCATCCCCCCTGTCCCACCATCATTTGCAGGGCTTGCATGTAGATGCTATCGACATCCGGTCGTTCCTCGCGATCGACTTTAATCGGCAGGAAGTTGGCGTTCATATACTCGGCGATCGCCGCGTCTGAGAAGGCTTCCCCCTCCATCACCGTACACCAGTGGCAGCTCGAATAACCGATGGAAAGGAAAATCGGCTTATTGTCTCGTTCGGCTGTTTCCAGGGCTTCATCGCACCAGGGCCACCAATCGATCGGGTTTTCGGCGTGTTTGCGCAGGTAGAGGCTTTGGGACTGGGCGAGGCGATTGGTCATGGGAGGAGATGGGTACTCTGCAACTTCTTTTAGCCTATCGCGACGGGCTAGTTTCGACCAAGTTGTATCCTGGGTATCTTGGGGAATGCCATAACCCGCTACCTACGAGTTTTCTCACTGACTCAATTATTTTCAGGGCGTTCGATCGATTCTAGACTTACATCTTCATAAAGCATTTCAAACGTACCCGTATAATTGACACTTTTGAGGTCAAAATTTCCCCCATCATCGTAAGTTTGAAATAGCCAAAGGCGATCGGCATGGCGGCGGAAGATTTCTACGCGGTGGTGTTGGGTATTAATGAGGATGTATTCTTGCAGACTCTTGAGAGTTTGATAGTCGTGAAATTTATCACCCCTATCGAAGGATTCAGTCGATTTGGAGAGGACTTCAACGATGAGTTTTGGAAAGCGTTTGTAGGTGTCTGTTTCTGCGTCTCGAAGGTCGCCGGTGACGAGGATATCCGGGTAGAAAAAGCGGTTGCGAGCCTCAATTCGTACTTTCATATCAGAGATAAATACGCGGCAGCCAGAACCCCGTAGATGCGATCGCAAATCGGCAAATAGATTGCCCGCAATCGTAACGTGGGCATCGGTTGCCCCTGCCATAGCGAAGATGTCGCCATCGAAGTATTCGTGTTTGGTCCGGCTGTGGGTTTCAAGTTGCAGGTATTCTTCGGGGCTGAGGTCGGAAGATCGAGCGAGCATGGCGATTGCAGACTAGGGTTACTCTATATTGTACGAATGGGTCGTGTGTCCCACCCCTGGTTGATTTACGCTGGATACGGCTGTTTCCTGGGATTACCGATTATATTATAATATGTACGGTAAACAAAAAACGATGGAAGCTAAAGTTATAAACTGTCAAATAAAATGTAATATTAGAATAAAAAAATGAGATTTATAAATCCTAAAACTGACTACGCCTTCAAAAAAATATTTGGTTCCGCTGAGAGTACAGATATTCTCATTAGCTTTCTCAATGCTTTGATTTATGATGGTAACCCGACTATCGAATATTTAGAAATCATCAATCCCAACCTGCCCCCGAGAGTGCAAGGGTTGAAAGATACTTACCTCGATGTTAAAGCTCAGCTCAATGATGGCACGTTTGTCATTATTGAAATGCAAGTTTTAAACGTGCAGTCTTTTGGTAAGCGAGTGGTATTCAATGCAGCAAAGACCTATGCTTTTCAACTCCAATCGGGCGAGGGATACCGAATGCTTAAACCCGTGATTGCCCTAACACTGACGGATTTTGAGATGTTTGCAAATCAATCGCAGCTCATATCTCGGTTCGTTTATCGAGAAAAAAATGATGGTTTTACCTATCCCGATAATGAAATTGAGCTGGTGTTCGTCGAGTTGCCCAAATTTACCAAAGAACTCCACCAACTCGAAACCCTCACCGATAAGTGGATTTATTTTATTAAATCTGCCCGATCTCTGACAGAAGTTCCCGAGAATATGGACGATGTCCCCGAACTTCACCGCGCCTTTGAAATTGCCAACCAAGCCGATCTCACCCCTGCCGAACTCGAGGATTTGGAACGTCGAGAAATGTTTATCTACGACCAACAAGGGGCGATCGCACTAGGGCGAGAAGAAGGGCGAGAAGAAGGGCGAGAAGAAGGTCGAGAAGAGGGTCGAGAAGAAGGCCGAGAAGAAGGCCGAGAAGAAGGCCGAGAAGAAGGAGAGAAAGAAGCAAAACGTACCATTGCCCGCAATCTACTCGATCGACTCGACGACGCAACGATCGCCCAAACCACGGGATTGACTCTAGAAGAGGTTCGAGAATTGCGCGAGGAACGGCAGTCGTAGAATGGTCGGGGGTTCGTATCAAAGTAAATATCGATATTTTCCCCGCTGCCATCGGACTCTCACCCCCGGAAACCCACCATTCAAAATGGGCTAAGCTGGCATCAGATTTATTCGGAGTTACCCGAGTCTCTGGTTCCGAATCGCATTCAAACCCAGAAGTGCCATGGCCGAAAATTTTGTATCTGCAACCCAAGCGCAACTCGATCGCGCCCGCCAACAGATTAACGCCTATCTCCAAAGCATCGACTCCAATCCCGATCGCCGATTTGGGGCATATCCGTACTATTTGTTCCACGAAGCGGGAACGCCGATTCGCGGGACGGTGATGCTATTTCACGGCTTTACGGCCCGTCCCCACCAGATGTGGCGGCTGGCAGACTACCTGTTTCAAAATGGGTTCAATATCTACCAGGCGGGACTGTGCGGTCATACTTTCCTCCCCCCAGATAAGTACTGGCCGCAAATCGACCTGAAGCCGGAATATGCCAACCCGCTGCGGGAAAAAGCACAACACGATCCGGTACTGATGAATGTTGTAGGCAATATCATCACCGCAGCCAATGCAACGGAACCCCAGAGTCCGAATGCGTTGCAATCGGCGGCATTGCTGGCGCGACTGCTGGAAATCGAACCCAAGTTATTGGAGATTCGCAAGGCACTTGAGGATTACGACGATCCCGATTTCGATCGCTATTTCACCTCTTCTCACACCAACTACCTCCACGAAGCCCGATCGCGCTTGACCGAACTCGATGCGATGCCGGGGAATATCTACACCCTCGGTTTGTCAGTGGGCGGGGCGGTGGCCCTGGCATTGGCCGCAGATCGACCCGATCGCATCAAAAAGGCGATCGCCTACGCACCGCTGCTAGAAATCTACGGCGAACAACGGGCACTCTACGTCAATCTCGCCGGCCCGTTGGATATTGCCGAGACGGGATGGGACCCGACATTGCGTTTCCCCGTCGGCTGCTTTACGGCGGTCGATCGATTTGGGGATTTTGTCTTGCTCGATCGCAATATTCAAAAGCTTAAACAAGTGCCAACGCTACTCGTCCTCACGGAAAACGAAGATGCGGCCGATATCGAAACCAATCAGAATCTCTTCGAGAAACTCGGTGGCAAAGCAGCCGGACATGCTTTCTATCTCTACCCCGCCAGCGATTTAGTTCCCCACCCGATGGTCGATCCCAGAGAAGTTTCTCAAGGCATGAGCAACCAATTCTGGCAAAGTCTCTACCAAGAGTCCTTCCGCTTTTTAACCGATGGCAAGATTGTGGCTGAGAATATGAGCAAGCTGGAACAAGATTCAACTGTACCGATCGTTCCGGATGTATAGCAACTGCCATATTCGTGAGGACACTGCACGAACGTGGGGTTAGGAGGGGGAAACGGGAGAAACGGGAGCAATGGAGGAATTGGGATATCGTTCAGATACTCAGCGCTCGTTGCTCCCGAAGCCTCCCAAGCCCCCGAAGCCCCATTCTCCATTCATCATTCCACGTTTTCCGTCTCCGGTTCGCTAATAATCCCGTGGGCTTGCAGAGTATAGTACATCGCAGCCAAACGACGGGCTTGGTCGCGGCGCAGGGTTTGCCAGTTATTGCGGAATCCACCTGCTTCCAACCGTCCGGTGTCGGGGTTGATGAAGCTGTACGATCGCGCTTCCAAAATCGCCTCTAGCCCGGTGTATCCCGAGTTATAAGCCCGTTGCAGCCAGCCGATGTAGTGGGGGGTTGCCAGGGGCGCTTGGTTGGCTAAATCGACTCCAGCGACCAACTCCATTACCGAGAGTTCGATGCCGTAGGCTTCGGCAGTTTGTTCGAGGGCGACGACGTGAGGATACAACCGTTGTAGTTGTAGCATGTCCGCTTCCTGGGGATTGGGGGCCCCGTGTTGGTAGCTGAAGGTTCCCAGATTCCACTTACCATTACCGGGGTCGCGGTGTCCGGCGTAGTTTGCGGTGGGGCGACCGTCTACCGTGCGCGTCCCTTCGGCCATCCCAATTGCGATCGATCCGGGAGTGTTGGAGGTGGCAAACAGATCGATTTTATCTTCAAAGGACAGCGGAACGAGGGCTTGTCCTTCGGTGTTGGCGGCATCAATGTCCTCGGCGACGGGATACATTGCCCCGCTACTGACAAGTCCTTTATAGATGAGGGCGGCGACATCGGCACGGGTGGCATCGTGGTCGGGGAACAACCACGGTCGTTCCGGGTCGGGAGTGACGAGGTGATTGGCTAGGGCAATATCGACGCTTTCTTTGGCGTAGTCGGGAATGTTCGCCGCATCTCGAAATGAAGTCGATGCCGCATCTTGCATATCTGACGTGGCGGCTAAGTTCATGCCTTCAACCAAAGCCACCACCAACTGCACGCGGGACATGGGGAGGTTGGGATCGAACTCCGGCTGGGCTTCGGCTTTACTGGCTTTAAGTTTGGCATTCGCCGGACTCTGATTCAATGCTTTTCTCGCCCAGTGGCTGGCGGGCATTTCTCCTAAGTCCGTGAGTTGGTGGGCGCAACTGCCGGGAAAACTTTTTTCGAGGAGGGTGGCTAAATCGTTCCAGGTAATCGGGTCTTCGGGTTTGAAGGTTCCATCCTTCCGACCGCTGATGATGCCTTCATCGGCAAGGGCTTCGATGTAGTATTTCGCCCAGTGACCGTCTAAATCGCTGAAAGGATCGGTTTGACGGGCGGCTTCGAGGGGTGGAATCTCCGGTGGGGCGGTCGATTCGCGATAGCAAACGCAGGCATTGGCATTTTTAGCTGCCCCATCCTCTGCGGACTCCACCTGACAACTTTCTTGGGCAATCTTAGAAACTTTGGATGCCGCGCCGACACCGACGCTCGTATTAGTCGCCTTAGTCGCCGCTGCACTCATTATCATGGGTGAGAGGGCGACGAGAATAGAGAGAGTAGCCTTCGCAAAGGTCATATGGCTTTCGATCGCTCGGTTTTTGGAGAAACGGACATATTGTATCATCTCCTCTCTCGAATGGGTTTTGTCCGGAGAAGTTCCCTCTCTTTCCAGGAAAAATATCGATCGAACCCAAATTAAAAATGTAGTCTGCAAAACAAATCGTACTTCATCCTGATACCTTCGATCGCCTTTCTAAACGATGATTTTTTTCGACTCTCTCTGTAGGAACGTAGCTTTTGACATCGATCGAACTTGTGTTTATCACTGTGGTGTTAGGTGGGAGCTAAATATGGTACTGAACAGTTCTAATAGTCTCAAATCGACATAGGTTTGCCAGTTTCGATGTCGATCGAGTTGTTCGCGACGGGTGGAAACGAACAAACCCAAGCCCGATCGATATTGGCTATTTTTGTCAGGGTTGGGGAAATGAACTGTGCTGTGTTGAATAAAATTTATGAAGTTATTTAATGTGTGTCGCTCGGCTTTATATAGTTCGATAACAGTTTTAAAAAACTCGATCGTATCAGATGAGAGCGTTTCATAATTCACCCCAATCTCATTAGAAAAAGTCGAATTAAAACTAGAGAGAATTTATATCTCGATGTTTTCTAAATAGACGGCGAGTAGCAGCGGATCTTCATATCCTTCATTTACAGATCCATAAACCCATCTTTCCTCGCTATAGTCCAGATGAACGATATACTCTTCATTCGCCAAAAGAGACTGAAGTAAAGATATATTTTGCGACTCGATCGCGCGATAGATTTCCAGGAAATGTGGATGATATCCTTCCATACTCAATACTTCCCATATTCCGTTACTTTCGACCCGTTCCTTGTAACTTAAACAACCACTCCACCGCTTTGGGAAACAGTCGGTAAGCTTCCGTCGCCAACACCGCCGACCCCACCACCACTTCGCCTTGGCGATTTTCGATCGCTTTCCAAATCGCTTTGGCAATATCTTCAGGCTGGCTTACCCAAGAGGATTTGAGGAGGTCGCTCATTTGTTGGCGGCGTTGTTCCGACTCCGCACTATCCCCACCGCGAAAGACGGCCCGTTCCAAAAAGTCGCTATTAATCACCCCCGGATGCACCGCACAAACGTTAATTCCTTGGGGTTCTAACTCCAATCGCAAGGTTTCCGTCAAACCCGTCACGGCATATTTACTCGCACAATACGCCGTCATATTCGGTAGGGGAACTTTCCCCCCAAAAGACCCGACATTAACGATCGCCCCGGAACCGCGTTCGAGAAAATGAGGCAGCAAAGCATCGATGGTATGCACGTAGCCGAAGAAGTTGGTATTCATCAGTTGATGCCAATCTTCTAAAGTGGTATTCTCCACCTGCCCCGTCAGGCAAATTCCGGCATTATTCACCAGTACGTCAATGCCAGAAAAGCGATCGAGAGCCATTTCGACCAAAGCTTTTACTTGTTGGGAATCGCCGACATCGGTGGGATAGACCAAAGCCTGGGAACCGAGAGATCGGACTTCCTCGGCGACGGCCTCAAGTCGCTCTTTGTGTCGGGCAACCAAAACCACATCGTAACCCTTGCTTGCAAATAGGAGCGCCGTCGCCCGACCGCTCCCCTGAGATGCTCCGGTAATCAACACTGTCGAAACCATAAAGGAAAAAGAAAAGATACCTCGTTTCGATTGTGACAGATTAATTTTCGCGCGCACCGGACTCATACCCCCCACTCCGATCGGGTATAAAAACTAAATGGGATAAATGGCTGTGCTGTCGAAAATTAGACTTAGCTATAATAGCCTTCATCCTGTAGCGCTGACGTATTTCTGACTGTTACCCATGAATGCCATCCAAACCTCTATCTGTGCCTTGCAAGTTGGTTGTATTAGCTTAGGATCGATTGCCTTATTTCCAGCGATCGCAAGAGCGAGTATACCACCAGAGCCAACCTCTGAGGTCCCAAAGTACGCTCAATTTGAAGATTTCGAGCTGTCTCCGGGATTTGACCCCGACCCCCAAAGTGGGAGTGGCAAATCTGGCGGCCCTACCACCACCGAAATGTGCGGCGAAATCGATAATACCCCAGACCATCGATTAGACTTAGGATCGGACTTTGATTTCCTGCGCATTTGGGTCGATGCACCCGGCGATGTGACTTTGCTCGTCGAGGGACCCAACGGCGAACAGTTCTGCGGAGATGACGAGAATGGCGTATTGCCAGAACTCTCGGGTGCTTACTCTGCCGGACGCTATAAAATTTGGGTCGGGGACTGGGGCAACTCCTACGACTACAATATTTACTTCAGCCAGACTCCTTAGACACGCTCCCCGAACAATAATCTCTGAATGAGTATCGTACCCGATCGAACGCGATGGAAAAGCTAAAATTCCCGATCGAATTGAGCAAACAACAAATATTCGACCTCTGGGCGCTCACCTACGACTGGCTCTTTCCCTCAGTGTTCTATCAAGCCGTACACCAGCGCTTGCTCGAGTACGTCCAACTGCCGCCGATGCCCCGCATTCTCGATTTAGGTTGCGGTACCGGGCGGTTGCTCTCTCGCCTCGCCGAGGAAATACCCCAGCTACAAGGAACGGGTTTGGATTTTTCGACGGAAATGTTACACCAAGCCCGAGAGCGCAACCGCCACGGTTTGCGACTCAACTATACCAGTGGTTCTGCGGAGTCTTTACCCTTTGCCCCAAATGAATTCGACGGGGTGTTTTGTACCATCAGCTTTCTTCACTATCCCCGACCCGAAGTCGTTTTCGCCCAAATCTACCGGGTTTTGAAACCGGGCGGACAGTTTTATTGGGTCGATTCCACCATTTCCGAGTACGGACCGGATGTTTTAAAACTACCCGTATCTCCTGGGGGAATGACGCTCTACAATCGTGCGGCCCGCGAGCGCCTGGGACGAGAATCCGGTCTGGCAGTACTCCGACATCAATATCTGATCGGTTCTGTCCTGCTGACGATTTTCATCAAACCCGGCTGAGTTATGGCAACCGCCGAGTTAATGAGGACATCGGTGAAGGTGAGCTGCGGTCGGACCCCGAGTTCGCGCGCGCCTACGCAAGGGAAAGCCGACCGTTGGGGGAGAAGGATGTGCCTTGTGAGATTCATCTCATATGACTTTGTTCTAACGGTCGTGGCGACTGCTATAACTCGAGTTTGCATAACCGAACATCGATCGCTGACATCCGGGTAAGCGAAACCCCAGGTTCTCACACGAGATTCTGGGGTTTCGTTCGATATATTGATGCGGATGGCGAGACTCGAACTCGCAAGGATTGCTCCACACGCCCCTCAAGCGTGCGTGTCTACCGATTCCACCACATCCGCATAAAGCGCGAACGGATCGCTTTCTTATGGTAATTTAGCATAATGTGGTGACCTTTCAAGCTATCTAATCTATAAATGTTCCAAAGTTTAAAGGTCGATGGAGATTGGCACCTCCGCTTTTGTGTCTGAGCTGAAAAATGCAGTTTTCAAAAATTTTAATTGCCAACCGAGGAGAGATCGCCCTGCGGATTCTCCGGACTTGTGAGGAGATGGGCATTGCCACGGTGGCGGTTCACTCCACCATCGATCGTCACGCTCTCCACGTACAACTGGCCGACGAAGCCGTCTGTATTGGCGAACCCCCGAGTAGTAAAAGCTATCTGAATATTCCTAATATTATTTCGGCCGCTCTGACTCACAACGCAAATGCCATTCATCCAGGCTATGGGTTTCTGGCGGAGAACGCCCGATTTGCCGAGATGTGCGCCGATCACCAAATTGAATTTATCGGTCCGACCCCCGAGGCGATGCTGAAAATGGGGGATAAATCCACGGCGCGGGAGACGATGCAGCGCATTGGCGTGCCGACGGTGCCGGGGAGCGAGGGGTTGATGCGAGACGAGACCGAAGCGATCGCCCTAGCCGATGAAATTGGCTATCCGGTGATGATTAAAGCCACGGCGGGTGGCGGCGGTCGGGGTATGCGTTTAGTGCATCAAGAAAGCGAACTCCCCAAACTGTTTCGATCGGCCCAAGGGGAAGCAGAAGCGGCGTTCGGCAATCCCGGCGTGTACCTGGAAAAATTTATCGATCGCCCCCGTCACATCGAGTTTCAGATTCTCGCCGACAGTCACGGTAACACCGTTCACCTGGGGGAACGGGATTGCTCGATCCAGCGCCGACATCAAAAATTACTCGAAGAAGCCCCCAGTCCGGCCCTGTCCCCCAAGCTGCGGGAGAAAATGGGGAAAGCAGCAGTCAAGGTGGCGAAGTCGATTAACTACGTCGGGGCGGGGACGGTAGAGTTTTTGCTCGATCGCACCGGGAATTTCTACTTTATGGAAATGAACACCCGGATTCAAGTCGAGCATCCGGTCACCGAAACCATTGCCGGGTTAGATCTGATCGCCCATCAAATTCAGATCGCCCAAGGAGACAAACTCCCCTTTACCCAAAACGAAGTTCAACTGCGGGGACACGCCATCGAATGTCGGATTAATGCTGAAGATCCCGATCGCAACTTTGCCCCCCATCCCGGTCGGATTAGCGGCTACTTACCGCCGGGAGGAATTGGCGTGCGCATGGATTCCCACGTCTACACCGACTACGAAATCCCACCCTACTACGATTCTCTCATTGGCAAGCTAATCGTTTGGGCCCCCGATCGCCCCCGTGCCATCGCCCGCATGAAACGAGCGTTGCGAGAATTTGCCATTACCGGCGTTCCTACGACAATCGGCTTCCACCAGAAAATTTTGGAAAACTCCGACTTTATCCGAGGGGACGTTTACACCAACTTCGTCGAGAAAATGATGGTTAATTCTTGAAGGGGAACGGGGAACGGGGAACGGGGAATGGGAAACATTAAGTACCAACTCTCTCCCTCATCTCCCTTGTCCCCTCATCTTCGTGTCTGGAGCATCTGCAACATCTCCCCATCTACCGCATCATCAAGGTTAACAGCCCTTGCTGACCCAGGAGAACTTCGCGCAGCAAACTAAAAATTCCCACCCAGATAATCGGCGCGATATCCACGCCACCAATGGGAGAAATAAGTTTTCGCGTTGGCGCGAGAAAGGGTTCGGTGGGGAAGGCCACCAAACTAAAGGGAAATCGACCTAACTCAACCTGCGGATACCAGGTGAGAACGATCCGAAAGATAAATAGTAGGGTCATCAAACCGAAGGCGATACCCAGAGTCCAACTGGCGATCGTAAGAGAACTCATAGTTTATGAAGCTTTGTAACTAAATCTAATCTTTATTCTAAAGCTTGGAGAGCCTTTGTTTCGTCGAAGATCGTCAATTGAATCCCCCGATCGACTTCTCAATCGTGCCGGTCATCGTTAAAATTATTTAAGGAATAATTTAGGGATCGAAAAACAAAAAATTATGACACCCTCTTTAATGAACTTTTTCTACAGCTTGCTCGCTGGAACGGTGATTGTCGTTATCCCAGCAACTGTTGGTTTGATTTTTATCAGCCAGCAAGATAAGCTGCGCCGCTAGGAAGACTCCGACAAGGGAAAGTGAAGTCCTTCAGGGGACTTCGCCTCCTCGCTGCCAAAGTCAAACAAAAATCGAGCTTAGCATCCCAACAACTCGCAAATCCGTCTAGCTATTCAAAATGAATGCTCGGAACGAACGAGTCTTTATGGTAGTGGTAAATTAAAACGCGGACGAGCCGATCTGTCGAGCAGTATTTTTCCAGCAAATTTTCTGCAAAGCTCGAACGGCTGAGTTTCACCCAAACCCGCGATCGAGCGAACGGTTGTCATGGGTAAAAGGCGATCGCCAAAAAAAAATATCCAGAGTGCCACTGTATAGATTGAAGATCTGGTCTACAAATCGTTAAGATAAGACTGACTCAGGAGAGACGTTCATGGTTAACTTTGGATTTGGATTGGCTGGCTTTGTTGGTCTGGCGCTTGTCGCTTCGGGAGTAGGACTGTACGTCCTACGTTCCGTCCGTCCGACGCTCGCTCGCGATCACGATATTTTCTTTGCAGCCGTTGCTCTGTTGTGCGGCGGTATTTTGATGTTTCAAGGCTGGCGGCTCGATCCGATTCTGCTGTTCGGTCAATTTTTGATGACAGGTTCGGCAGCTTTCTTTGCTGTTGAGAGCATTCGGTTGCGGGGTATCGTTACCCAGCAAGCCAAGCGTAACACTCCGATCGTCGATGACGATCGATCGGTGAGTTCGAGCTATCAAGCCTACGGCTACGAACCCTACGAAGCCGAACTCGAGGAAATCGAACCCGTTCGCGATTATCCGCCCAACCGACGCATTCCCGGAAGCCGCGACAGTCGCCGTCCCAGCCGCGACAGTTACGCTCGCGAACCCTACCCCGAAGAAAGCTCTCGCCGCCGTCCCCCGAGCCGTCGCAGCAGTTCTAAGCCCGGTGCGGGAAGTAAGAGCCGTCCTCGCCCCTCTCGTCCGTCCGAGTCTTCCCGTCGTCCGAGCAGTTCCTACGATGGTTGGGAAGAGCCGGGATACCAAGACGATCGCGCTTTCGATCGCCCTGCGACTCGTTCTGGTCCCGCTCGTTCGAGCAATGGTCGCCCACCATCAGGTTCCAAACGTTCTCGCCCCTCATCGAACCCCTATTCCACTGCCAGCCGCGATTCTAGAGTCGATGCCACGCCAGTAGACTACACCGATTACGATCGCCCCAGCTCTTCACGCTCGAGCGATAATTACGACGATAACTCCGGTAACTATTGGGATGGGCGCTCGTCTAAAGCCAAACGCTCGAGCAAGAAAAATCTCGACCTCGGCACCACGCCAACGAGCTATGACGATTATTCGTCATCTTCGTATTCGGATTCTACAAGCGATAACGAAGATACCGATCGAACTTCCACGGACTACACCCAATATCCTTATGCCAAGCCGCCAACATCCAAGCCGAAGAAGGATTTAGACCTCAAATCGACCCCATCGGATTACGATGATTATTCTTCGGTCGATTACACCGAGGATGATGACTCCACCGATCGGTACGATAATTACTAAAGATATCGATCGTCCTCCACTCTCTCCCGAGCGCGAGTCGAATTGAGCTTAAAGCCGTTCTCTTCAAGAGAGTGGCTTCATTCTATTTTCGATCGATTCGATACGACTTGTGACGAGCGCGTTTCTAGGAAACCAGAATCGATGGAACTTTGATGGCACTTTGAAAGTTGTCATAACGTCTGTGAATTTCGAGAGAAGATTTGCAGACAATAGAAGCAAGACCGATCGCCGAATGTCTAAATCAAGCCAGATGTCATTTCCACCCCTACACCCGATCGCCTCCAGTTTGCTTGCCGTCGGACTCAGCTTCAGTTCGATTGCAGGAATCCTTCCCTTCACCAGTCTGCCAGTTTTAGCCCAAGAGGTAGACGAAGAAACGAACATTCGAGTGTACGATCGAGCCAGTCCGGCCGTCGTGGCGATCGATACGGGCAACGGGACTGGAAGTGGCAGTATTATTTCTGCTAATGGCCTGATTTTGACCAACGCCCACGTCATTGCGGATGCCTCGGGAGCCATTACCGTCACCCTATCAGACGGTCGCGAGTTCGTCGCCGAAGTCGTCGCCTTCGATGCCGGGGGCTTAGATCTGGCGATGTTGAAGATTGACAGCGAAGACGATTTACCCACTATTCCCCTAGCCGATCGCGATTCCGTCCGCGTCGGTCAGCGAGCGTTTGCCATCGGTAGTCCCTTCGGCTTGCAAAATACCTTTACCATCGGCATTGTCAGCCGTCTCGACCCAGAAAAAGGGACGATCCAAACTGATGCGGCTATCAATCCCGGTAACTCCGGCGGACCGCTGCTCAACTCTCAAGGGCAATTAATTGGCGTGAATACGGCGATTTTCAGTCCGGGGATGAATGCGGGAAATATTGGTATCGGATTTGCGATCGCCATCGATCGCATCGAACCCTTCCTCGCGGCCGTGGAAGATGGAACCGCCCCCAGAACAGCCCAGAATCCCCCCGTTCCCGGCTCGCTTCAGCCCCCTCAATCCGTTACCCTCGACGATCCACCCATTGATGGAACCCTCGATCGCGGCGATAACGTGCTGCCGATGGATAACAGCTTTTTCGATGCCTACACCTTTGAAGGCAGTGCCGGCGATCGCGTGTCCATTGCCATGGAGAGTGGAGATATCGATCCGTTTCTCATTTTGCTCGCACCTGGGGGGCGGGCACTGGCGCAAGATGATGACGGTGGGGGCGGAACCGACGCTCAAATCGTCGTCCAGCTACCGGAGTCGGGAACCTATACTCTCATTGCCAATTCTTACGCTGGAGGGCAATCGGGAGCCTATCGGTTGGAGTTGAAAACCACCTCGTCGGCTCGAACCCCCGATAGTGCCAAGCCTCAAGAGACGGGTGACGTTATTCTTCTCGAACGGGGAGAACTCGGTGCGGGGGATGCCGTGCTGACGAGCGATAACAGTTTCTTCGACCTCTACTCCTTTGACGGTCGTGCGGGTCAAGCGGTCACAATTACTTTAGAGAGTACGGAGTTCGACACCTATCTGGTTCTGTTTGATTCCGAGGGCAGGGAAATTGGCTACAATGACGACGCTCGCAACGGCAACACCAACTCGATGTTGCGGGTGACGCTTCCCTCCGACGGAACCTACCAAGTGGTGGTGAACTCCTACGATAGTACTGGGAACGGTCAGTATACGCTTCGGGTTGAGTAGTCGGGCTGAGTCGGCAGAGGTCGTCTGAGTTTTGACGAGCTAGTCCTCCGGTTCAATTCCAGCCGCTCGAAGTTGAGCCAGGAGTCGTTCGGCCCGTTGACGTTCGGCTTCGGCTTTTTGGCGTTCGGCTTCAACCCGTTCCGTCCCCCACAACAGTAAATTTCCTTCCTCATCCCACCAACGCAGCCAGTAGCCCGGACGGTTTTCGCGAGTGCCTTGCCAAACACCGAGAAAGAGCTGCATTTCGGGTATCCAAAAATGACCGTTCTCGTTTGCCGATTCCAAACGATATCGCTTGGTTTCGCCAAAACGGTAAAGTTCTAAGGTTCCCGTTTTGAGATCGAAAATGCCGTAGTTGGGAACTTGTAAAATCTGTTCGTAGAAGAAGAATTTCCCCGGTGGATAGGTTTCTTTTACCGAATACTCGCCCCCATCGGTATCCGAGAGAAATTCCAGCACGATCGCTGGCAATTCTCCTTGAAGCCGAGGAGTATAGCTGCGAACGACTTCCTCTCGGGGGACGGTAATGTGGGGGATGTACGCCCAATCTGGCGCTTTGACCACAAATTTACTGTTGAGGGTGGCACAAATTCCGTAATTGGTGGGAGTCAGGGCCGTTTCCGGCAGTCTGCCAGCAAGCTGCAAGCTTTCCGTTAACGCCGCAGCTAAGGTTGGTTGGTTGATATTATCCACGGGATCGTCGGGCAGTACGAAATCATCGGGCAACTTTTCCCATGCGATATTGTAGGTTGGGGAGGTGGCTAACACGATCGTTTCGCTGGCGTACTCAGTATTTATCACTTTATCGCAACATTCGATTGACCGATCGAATTTCGCATCGATTGGGGTATAGATTTTCGTACCACACAGCCAAATTAGAGAAAAGCCCAGGAAAACCGAGAAGATCGCACCCCGTCCGCACCATGAGCAAAGATTGGCGAGATATCTCTTACCTGAAAACGGGCAACCCCCGGCAGCGACGAGTGTACGATTTGTTGCAGGAGCATCGCATCCTCGAAGAACTCCAGGATTTCGATCGGGCAGTCGTGAGTACGATTTGCGTCGGCTTCGATATTCCCACCAGCGATATCGATATTATCTGCTGCGCGCCCAATTTATGTGAATTGGAGACCGTTCTTCGAGAGTGCTACGGACAGCACGAATGCTTTAGCCTTCGATATAGACCTCCCAAAGGCGACAGTTTGGTCTGTTCGTTTTGGCTTGAAGAATTTGAAATTGAAATTTTCGGTTCCCTCGAACCCATTGAATGCCAACACGCCTACCGACATCTGGGCGTTATGGATCGTCTGGCTTTCCTTGGCGGTATCTCTTTGCAAGAAGATATCCGCCAACTCAAAAAAAGCGGTTTGAAAACAGAACCGGCGATCGCCAAGTATCTCCAGCTTCCCGGCAATCCCTATGAAGCGGTTTTGGCATTGGAGAGGGTAGGCGATCGCAATTTGCTCGAACTCATTCAACGGAACGCGCGATCCGCTCACTTCTAAGAAAAGCGATCGAAAAAGGCCAGACGCGCAAGCTCTGACCTTCTAATATTACGTGCGATTCAATTTTGCGAAATCCCAATTGTTGGATATCCAAAGGAGTTTTGACTCGTGGCGAGTCTCGATCGCGACGTTCCTACTTCAATCCTAGCCCTACACTTTGGTGCGATCGGTCAAAATTTCGTAACCGTCGTTGGTTACCAATACCGTATGCTCGAACTGCGCCGAGAGGGCATTATCCACCGTAACTGCCGTCCATTTATCGGACAACGTGCGAGTGTGCTTGGAGCCTTGATTGACAATTGGCTCGATGGCGAGGGTCATTCCCGCGCGCAATTTCACATTGGGCATCTCGTGGGTGCGGAAGTTGAAGACCGACGGCTCTTCGTGGAGGTTGCGTCCGACTCCATGTCCGGTAAACTCTTCGACGATGGTAAACCCGTGCGCTTCTACGTGGTCTTGAATCGCTCCGGCGAGATCGAGTAAGTACTTCCCGGCTTTGACTTGCTCGATTCCTTTATATAGCGCTTCTTCGGCCACCCGAATGAGTTTCGCGGCATCGGGGGTTACTTCTTCCACGGCAATGGTAATGCAAGAATCCCCGTGAAATCCTTGGTAAAACGCCCCCGTATCGACTTTCACCACATCCCCAGAACGAATCACTTTCTTGCGATTGGGGATGCCGTGGACGACTTCGTTATTGACGCTGGCGCAAATAGAAGCGGGAAAGCCGTAATATCCTTTAAAACTCGGCGTGGCTCCCATTTCTCGAATCCGTTTTTCTGCGTGAGCGTCTAAATCGGCGGTGGTCATTCCCGGTTCGATAATTTCCGAGATTTCTTTGAGGACGGTAGCCACAATTTTAGCCGACTGCCGCATAATTTCGATTTCGCGGGTGGATTTAATTTCGATCCGGCGGCGTTGCTTTTTCAAGCTGGGAAGCTGACTTTTAACTTTCTTTTTCGGGGCGGGATTGGCTAGAAGGTCGCTAAAAATGTTCATTTCGATGGGAAATAAATTGGGAATAGTAATTGCAAAAAGTTAGAGCGATTTTGATGTCAAGACGAACTGCCCGATGAGAAAGAATCGATGAAGCCGCCAACAACGGAAAG
The DNA here is from genome assembly GCA_034189805.1 of Cyanobacteriota bacterium. Classification (GTDB taxonomy): domain Bacteria; phylum Cyanobacteriota; class Cyanobacteriia; order Cyanobacteriales; family Geitlerinemataceae; genus Zarconia. Next base: position 20,569 of record JAXHUC010000041.1, on the reverse strand, counting down.
GTTTAGAATACTCGATCGCATCGCCACGCTCAGTATTTGATGTTTGCTGGTAACGCGGCGCTGGCTCTTATATACCGTAACAGATTCTCTGAAGGCTTGCTCCGGACTTCGGCTCTCCAACAGACTTGAGGAGATTCGCGCTCAACTTCGCGATTGGGGGGCGACGATCGTAATTTCCCCCGTCATCCCCGCTTCGGCATGTCCGGCAACGGTGCAGCGCAGATTGTAGGTTCCCGGCTTCATCGGGACGAACACCCACTCGGCCTCGGCGGTGGGTTTGAGTTCGAGTTCGTGTATCGCCCCTTTAACTTCGACGTTTCCCGCTTCGACTTTGCGCGTCCAGCTTGCATCGGCAAAGTCTTTAGAGGTGAAATAGTGCTTCTGAGGGCTGGGATTGTCGAGAATCAGTTTGTAGGTTCGTCCGGCAACAAACTCAAACCGATCGGGGAAAAATTTGAGTTCTCCATTAGAATTGCCCAGGCTGACGTTGACTTCTGTGGCGTTGAGACGGGCGATCGCCGTTTCGGGAGAAAACCCCAAATTCTCGGCCTGGACTGGAAACTGAGCCAAACTGAGTACCAGCAGTAGCACGATGAGTCCGCAACTCAAGAAATTTACGAGAGCGGCGATCGAAGTTTGAAACCATGCGCGCATCATCAAAACCTTTCCTTTATTTTGAATGACAACTTGAAAGACAACTTGAAAAACGACCTAAATGCCAAAGTTTGACTCGAGTTAGCTCGAGAATGTTAATAATTTTACATCATGGGGTCATCGTTGTTGAGATGACCGAGAGGCGCGATCGAGATCTCCTCAATCTAGCGATCTCGATCGTTAATTTTACTGAGACCGATCGCCAACAATTTCAGTAAATTTGCGCATAATAAGAGATATCGAAGATATAGATAGCGTCAAGTTAAAAGGTAAACGCAGCCTTAGTTTTTGGAGTAAGTATTTGGAGTCGCTCTTCGGAGTTCAATAGAGAAGAGCAAAGAGGTGCGATCGGGAATTTTTGAGTACCGTTTTCCCGGCACGCCCTCTGCATCAAAGATTCCGATCGACATGCGATCGCCTACCCTGTATTTCTAGCTCGATCGTCTCCAAAACTTCCTCACCCACACGAGATTCCCAATGCGATCGAATATCCCAGCCCAATTAAACGACAAAAATGCGGCGATAGCTAGATAATTTTTGGGTCACGATCGCGAAAAACCCACGCTCAAAAAATACGTTCGCACCATCCCGACTCAATACCCGTTTTTTTCATTCGATCGCCCTTCAATTTTGACAACTCCAAAAAAGAATCCCAGCACTTCGAGCGGGAAACCGAACCTGTCCAAAATATTCACAACTGAATACGTCCATCTAGTCAAACAAGGAACAGGCTCATGTTTAATGCCACAAAACTATTGGTGAACGACTTTGTCGATCGCCTTCAGGAAAACTATCATATGACCCACGGCGGTCAGAAATCGAACTACGCTGAAATTATTGCTTGGGTGGGGAGTATGGCCCTGGAAAATATTGCCAACAGCGATGCGCTCTACCACAACATCGAGCATACAATTTTAGTGACGTTAGTCGGTCAAGAAATCTTACGGGGCAAGCACATTCGCGAAGGAGGCGTATCTTGCGAAGATTGGCTGCACTTTACAATCTCCCTGCTGTGCCACGATATTGGTTACGTTAAAGGGGTTTGCCGCCAAGATAACGAACGCAAAAGAACCTACGCGACCGGAATTAACGACACCACCTTGTACTTAGAACCGGGACTGACCGATGCGAGTCTGACCCCCTATCACGTCGATCGTGGTAAGTTGTTTGTTGACGAACGATTTGGCGGTCATCAGTTGATTAATGCCGAAATCGTCAAGCAAAATATCGAACTGACCCGCTTTCCCGTTCCGGCAGGGGAAGATCGTCAAGATACTCTGGGCTATCCCGGTTTAGTCCGCGCTTCCGATCTGATCGGACAACTGAGCGATCCGCGTTACTTGCAAAAAATCAGCGCCCTATTCTACGAATTTGAAGAAACTGGCACGAACAAGCATTTAGGTTACCAGTCGCCGGGAGATTTAAGAGCGGGATATCCCCAATTTTATTGGAATGTCGTTTATCCTTACATCGAAGATGGACTGGGCTATTTGGATTTAACCCAAGAAGGAAAACAGATTATTGCGAACCTGTACGCAAACGTATTCCGTATGGAACATGCTTAGGATCGGATTTTCAATCCTGGCGCGTGAGAATGGCATGTTGGAGTCTAATCTCGGCTAATCGTTCGTCTCGATCGGTTCGAGTGCCGATGGTAAATTCACCAACGAGGGAGTAGTAAACCATGCGGGCCCGCGTCATGGCTTCAAATGGTGCGAAGCCCACCTCGAAAAATAACTCTTTGGTATAGCTCAAACGCCGTCGATCGACCCGATCGAGAATTTCCCCAACCCTAGAGTCGTTTGCCGCCCACGCCCGAATCGCATTTTCAACTCGACCGTCATCCCGAACGGCCAGTTCAAATAAATGGCGTAATTTCGCAGAAGCATCACCACCCAATGCTTCTACTTCATCGATGATACTTTCTGTTTCGCAACTGACCCAATCTTGCAAAATTGCATCTAAAAGCTCGTTGCGATTTTTGAAATGCCAGTAAAAACTTCCTTTGGTAATATTGAGCGATTTCGCCAGGGGTTCTACTCGCACCGCCTCAACTCCGCGATCGGCTAAAACTATTTTACCCCGGTCGATCCAGTCTTGCTTTCCAAGTTTATAAATTTTATTTTTTCTGACCATACGCTTTCGTATTGACCTAAATAGTCTCTGGCGATTAAACTTTACCATACGGTTGCGTATTTAAAGTTTCGTTCTCAAAAATAAGGAGATTTTCTCATGTCTATCGAACAAAATCGAGCGATCGCCCTTCATTTTGCAAAAGAAGGTTGGGGCACTAACCCAAATTGGAGAGTGGTTTGGGATGAGGTCATGAGTCATGATGTAATTTACCATTTCAATAGTTCGGCAGAACCCATCATCGGCTTGGAAGCCAATAAAGAGTTTAATACCGATTTGTTTGAAGGATTTCCAGATATTCATCAGACCATTGAAGATCTTCTCGCCCAAGGCGATCTCGTGGTTTACCGCACCACAATTCAAGGAACGAATACTGGAGAATTTTTGGGGACTCCTCCTACGGGAAAATCTGTAAAGGTTAATGATTTTACGCTGCTACAAATTTCCGAGGGTAAGATTACGCAATGGTGGTATGAGTGTAATCTTTTAGCGGTGATGCAACAGCTTGGTTTGAGTTGAGCGCCGTTGAGCGTATGAGACGTACTGTTTTTTGCAAGTGTGCGAGCGATCGTCGCTCAAAAAAGATATTGAATTTCGACGAGGTACTCCTCTTCTGCAATTTGTCCTGCTTTGAGTTCCTTGACGAGTGCTCGCATTTGCGGTTCGATGGCGGCTTGTTTGGTTGCAATTTTTTCTTGATGGGTTTGGTAAGCGGCTTTTCCTTCTGCTTGAGCTACCTCGAAAGCTGACTTTAAGGCGACTTCATCCATTTGGCAACCCTGGCTGAAGTAGGCATCGGCAACGCGACCGATCGCCCAAGTGGTTTGATAGCCTAGCGATGCTTCCGTACCAACTTGCCGGTCGGGGAGGAGTTGAGTCAAAGCATCGATTGCCAGACGGCTGCCGGTAATCCCCAAACTGGAAAAAACCGTTTCTTGCAGCGCGGGGATTTCTTGCTTGGGGTTGTATCCACCAATGATGCCGATATCTTGAATTAAATTGAGCTGGTTCCAATAGACGATCGCCTCGGTGGCAATTGCAGCTTGCGAGGTGGAAAAGGAGCTACAAATGGCATTGACTTGAGACCAGAATTCGATAAACGTTTGCACTTTTGCTTTTCGTTTTCTGGGGTGAGTAATCGGTTTTACGGGAAGAAAGGGTGAAATTTTTTGCGCATCTTGCAGGGCCCGACTAAATAACTTTTTGCCATTCCATAAAATGCGATCGGGAAAAGCATGTTCTATTTTATCGAGGAGTTCTTGTTCTTCAGGGCTGCAATGGCCGTCAACATAGGCGAGGGTATAAGCAGATTGGTAGGCAATATCGATGGCAAGCGAACTCTCGAGCTGCTTTAAAAGTTCCTCAAACGGGGTCGATTCTGCCAGCAAGCTGTTGAGGGAAATGCGATCGGGAAGTTGCAGGCAATCGAGAGCTTGAGTGAGAGGGATCTTCTCTTTGGGATGTAAGTGCCCGTCGGCTTTAGCGACACAGCCAAGAATTTTTAAAATCGTTAAGAACTCTGTTTGCTTGCCAGACATAACTTTACTCCTATTCAGATTGGCGAATACCGAGAGTTTCAGCATTCAAAGATCGGATACTAGAAATCAGATATGACAGGCAACAGTCGTGAATTGTTTCCCAATTAAATATTTTTACTCTAGAATTTTTACTGAGAACTGTTTGGGAAATGCAAGATATAAACATTTAGCAATCGGTCGTCAGTAGTCAGTTAACTGACCGGGTTTGAAATATAGATGGAAATAGGTATGGCTTATTCAAATCGTTTTTTTTACCGCTCCAAATCTCATCTCCTTTTTGGGCTTTTTTTGGAGTGTGTTAACTGAATACTGACTGCTGCTCTCGATACTACAAAGTTAAAATATTTTCAGGCACAAAATATAAAGTTTCGGTTGAAAACGAGCAATTTATATGAAACTTTCTTGAAGCGTAAGCATTCAGCCATCAGCTATGTCCTAAGACGGCTTGCTCGCTCGAATTTCGTTCGCGTCGCGACTCCAGGCACAGTCTCGCGCTCGAGCTAAATACTTAACCTAAATTTTGCATTCACTCAGCCCATTTACGCTCTTGCCAGAGGTTCTTCGCGAGCGGGAAATTGAGCGAAGTTGAGGGCGTTAACGGTGCGGGTCGAATCGATGACGCGGAACTGAGCGCCGAAACGGACGAACTGGCGCTTTTGCCCCGCAGAAACGATCCCCACCACCGGAACTTTGGCAAGTTGTTCTTTGTCGGTGTGGGCTTGGAGGATGTCTAGCAGGTGGCGTTGAACTTCGATACTTTTGGCTTGTTGGGGATTGAGTTCTACCATTACCATTTTCACTTGTTCGATGGGTTCGGCATCTTCAATCACGATTTGGGTGCGATCGTCCCGTCGATCGATTTTCCCCCAGATAATCAACCGCGCGTCGGCTTGGAGGCAGGTGTGAATCCGTTCGTAGCTTTTGGGAAATACCACCCCTTCCGCCTGTCCGGTGAGGTCTTCGAGGTTGAGGATTGCCATTCGATCGCCTTTTTTGGTCAAAATCGGTTTAAGCCCGCTGACCATGACGATCGCGCTGATGAGGCTGTTTTCTTGGCGATCGCTCAATTCGTTCAAACTCACTGGGGCCAGCAGTCGCGCCGATTGTTGAATCGGTTTGAGGGGATGATCGGAGACGTAGAATCCCAGCAGTTCTTTTTCTTGGCGCAGTTTCGTTAAAGGGTCGTAGTCTTCGACGGGTTGACCTTTCGGAACGGCTTCAAAGCCATCCTCTGTCGATGCCATTTGCGCGTCTCCCATCAAATCGAACAGATTCCCCTGTCCGGAGGCTTTATCCCGCGCCCGAGTTTGCGCCCAGTCGATGGTTAACTCCAAATCTTGCATTAATTGATGGCGATTCGGCTCGATGCGATCGAAGGCTCCACATTTAATCAGCGCTTCGAGTGCCCGTTTGTTCACCGCTTGCAAGTCGAGGCGTTCGCACACATCAGCTAGCGATTCAAAAGCACCTTCTTGGCGAGCTGCGAGCAAACATTCGATCGCCCCTTGCCCCAAATTTAGCACCGCCGATAATCCGAACACGATCTTACCGTCTACGGGGGTAAAATCAATTTCCGATCGATTAATATCCGGCGGTTCCACCTGAATGTTCATATTCATGCAGGTGGCGATATATTTTTGCACCTTATCCCGATTACCGCTATTTGCCGTGAGCAATGCCGCCATATATTCGACGGGATAATTTGCTTTTAGATATGCAGTTTGATACGTCACATATCCATAAGCCATCGAATGGGATTTATTGAAGCAGTTAGATGCAACCGTTCCATTTTTTAAAATAAAGTTATGGTCTCTTTCCACTCCAATATCGTAGAGAGCCTGAGTTCCTATTTTTTTGCGGCTGATAATTTTAACCATATTGATAACTCTTGAGAATTTGTTCTATTTTTTCTTTTTTCCGGTTCAATCCAAATGTGGCATTTTGATAAATAAATTCATAAAAAGCACGAATATGTTTGCGACTATAAATTCTCCAGTAATGAACCTTTCGACTTTGGTGAGCAACGACAACTCCCATATTGAGAAGCTTAGAGAGTTGACGGGTAAATTCAAGCGAACCGACAATACAGACAAGTCCACCACTTCTTCCTTTATTGACGTAGGCACAACCATCACCATCGAAGTAACCTAAGATATAAGAAGCGAGATATTTCGACTCGGGAAAGTAATATGCTCCAGATTCCGTTCGTCCGGCAATGACAGCATATCGAGATAGAGCGCTAGCTAAAGATTTAGATGAAAAGTTAATTCGATAGTGGAGTGCATGACCTCCTGGGGGGGCGATCGTCCGAATTTGACCGGAATATTTTAGCTCGAATTTTAGGAGTTCTACAAGTTCTCGATCGATCGATTCTAAAACGACATAATTTGTGGAAGTGACGCAACCATCAGCCGCCATTAATCCTAGTAAATAGGCTTTAACTTGAGAGTCGATCTTGTCGAAATAGCTTTCATTGAGGGTATAGCGATTTTTTCGCTTGGTATTAATACCTGATTCTGCCAGAACCCGAGAGACCGCACGGATACTCACATCTAAGTAATTCGGGATTTGACGGCACTCTAATCCACCGTTAAAAACCTCAACAATATATTGCTTTTGCTGTGAGGTTAACTGGCGATAGGAAGTTACCATTTTCCCGTAAAATACTGTTAATAGATTTTAAGTCCAAACCTTTCTCAAATATATCATCAATCGGCATCATCATACCGTCACTTGTCATGAATTTATGGTCTTTTGTCGCTCGAATAATTGACCCATCTTCCAAGCCATACTCGAAGATTTCTCCTTCTCCTCGATCGTGCCATTGAGCGATAGTTTGAGTATAAATATAGCCATTTCGATCGACACTATACACCGTACATTCAATTTGCTCTTCAACAATTTTTCCGATCGGCAGCGCGCCATATTCGACAGTCATAATTTCTGTATCGTAGCTCAAGCAATATTCAGCAAACTTTACCATTTGCTCGAATAACTCTTCTGCGACTTTTTTATTCACCCCATTTTTCGCCGCACCGTCAATAAAAATATCGCGATGTTTTTGCATTTCCGCCAGCTTTTTCTTACCCATCGCGCGGCGCAACAAATCCGCTTCTCCTAATGTGTATCCCGCCAAATCTTGAGCGATTTTCATGATTTGCTCTTGATACACCATCACCGCATAGGTTTCTTGCAGAATGGGTTCTAAAAGAACGTGGTCGTATTCGACTTTTTCTTGACCGTGTTTGCGGTTGATAAATTTGGGAATCAGACCGGCATCGAGGGGACCCGGACGGTAGAGAGAAAGAATTGAAGAAATATCTTCAATACTCGAAGGTTTGAGGTCGCGAACTACCTGGCGCATTCCCGAAGATTCGAGCTGAAAAATCCCGGCAAGTTGACCTACCGATAGAAGCTGATAGGTTTTTTGGATATCGCTGGGGAGCTTTTTATCCTCGCTGCGCGCGAGAATTTCTTGTGCTTTGCGCTCTTCTGCTGGAAGGCGATCGGGATCGATTTCGATATTCTTGCTTTTCTTGACCAAATCGAGGGTTTTCTGAATCATCGTTAGGTTCTTCAGACCCAGAAAATCCATTTTCAACATTCCCAGAGATTCGAGTTCTTCCATCGAATACTGAGTGGTGACCGCACCTTCTTTATTCAGTTGCAGGGGGACGATTTCATCGAGGGGATCGGCCGAAATCACTACCCCGGCTGCGTGAACTCCCGAGGATTTATTCGTTCCTTCAATCCGAATTGCCATATTCACCCATCGCCGGACGATCGGATCGCTTTCGTAGGCTTCTTTAAATTCCGGTGCTGGGGTTTTATCGGAAATCATCACCGAGAGTTTTTCCGGTTTTCCTCTGGATACCGGAATCAGCTTCGCCATTTTATCGGCTTGTTTGTAGGGAATATCGAGCACCCGACCGACATCTTTGAGAACGGCTTTCGAGGTCATCCGGTTGAAGGTAATAATTTGCGCCACCCGGTCTTTACCGTATTTGTCGGTGACGTATTCGATGACTTCATCTCGCCGGTCGATGCAGAAATCCGTGTCGATATCTGGCATGGATTTGCGTTCGGGATTGAGAAATCGCTCGAAAAGCAAGCCGTGATGCACCGGATCGATATTGGTAATGCGCAGGGTATAGGCGACTAACGAGCCGGCCGCAGAACCCCGACCGGGTCCGACGGGAATTTTACGATCTCTGGCAAATTTGATATAGTCCCACACCACTAGAAAATAGGTGGAAAATCCCATCCGCTGAATCATTTTCAGCTCGTATTCTAGGCGTTCCTTATAAACGGGTTTGATTTCGGCGCGGGTTCTGGCGTGCAAGCGTTCGAGCAATCCCTGCCAGGATAGTTCTTCAACGTAGGTATCGGGAGTGTAGCCGGAGGGGATGGGAAAGTCGGGAATTCGCGTGTCGCCGAAGATATTATAGGGTTGCACTTTATCGGCAACTTCGAGGGTATTGGCGATCGCCTCCTGGATGATTTCGTCTTCTAAATGGTCGCGAAATAGCTGTGCCATTTCTTCGGCAGATTTGAGATATTCCGTCCCCGAATAGCGCAGTCTTTTATCTTCGGTAACTAGCTTTTTCGTTTGAATGCACAGTAGTGCGTCGTGTGCTTCTACGTCATTACAAGAAATATAGTGGGAGTCGTTGGTGGCAATAATTTTAATATCGAGTTCTTTGGCAATTTTAACGATTTCAACATTGACCAAGCGGTCTTCGGGAGAGCCGTGGTCTTGAATTTCTAAGTAGTAATCTTCGCCAAAAACTTCTTTATACCACTTCGCCACTTTTCGCGCGGCATCAGGTCTTTTCTTTAATATTGCTTGGGGAACTTCTCCTCCCAAACAAGCACTGGTGACGATAAGTCCTTCGTGATATTCCTTGAGTAAGTCTTTATTAATACAAGGTCGCGAAAAGATACCTTTTCCCTGAACGCCTTCTAAACTCGAAACCGTGGTTAATTTAACTAAATTTTTATAGCCTCGATCGTTCTTTGCGAGTACGACTTGGTGATAGCGGGGACGGCGTTCTTGCTTGGTAATATCCCCATTAATCACGTACATTTCGTTGCCGATTATCGGCTTAATTCCCCGATCGCGGCAGACTTTAATTAGTTCCACCGCACCGTACATTACGCCGTGGTCGGTCAGGGCGATCGCCGGCATATCTAACTCTAGCGCTCTTTTAATTAATTGGGGAAGCTGGCTGGCTCCATCGAGCAAACTATAGTCGCTGTGAATATGCAAACCTACAAAAGACATGGTTCGATCGGGGAATTTAAGAATAAGGATTTTGGAGTATAAGAAACTTTCGACTTAAGACATCTTAAATCGAAAAAAACAACGACAATACGATAGCAATTACTCGCAAGCTATCTAATTAAGTTTGCGCGTGCAAATTAAAACACAATTAATACAGAAGTTTGCACGAACGCATTATTATAGCCAACACTCGCTCGATGAATATGTTGGATTGACGCAATATAGAGAGTAGGTAGAGGATTAACGGTTTCTGGACTTTTGCATATTTGAATTTTACACCACACCCACCAGATTTTGAGTTACTTTTCAGGTCAATTTTTGCGATCGTTGAATTGACTGGGATACAGCCATTCAGCGTGACGATCGACCGTTGAGTTGACTTAAAAATCCTCAGAGCACAGCTTCTAGTTGTTTGTCAATAGACGATCGCGTTGATTTTATTCCCGTTCCATTACTTTTATCCCATCGATTATTTCCCAAAAATAAATTAAGCAATAATCGATCGATTGGGTAAAATCTCTTCAGTTTTGACAACCGAATTTTTCGGATGAGCTGATGGTAAAAATTGTTCTATTTTTCTTAAGATTTTCTCTTTATCGATCGGCTTATTCGTACAGTCGGAAGCTCCGGCTATTTTGGAGCGCCAGCGATCGATTCTCCCACTCGTCAAAATCACGATCGGGATATCTTTTAACTTTGAAACTCGCCGGATTTGACGGCACAACTCGTAGCCATTAATCACTGGCATTACCAAGTCTAAAAATATCAAATCGGGCTGGCGATCGATTAAAACCCCAAGCGCTCGCACTGGATCTCGCACGCCAATAAATTCATACCCTGCCTCTTGAATGATGTCCCGCATCGTCGTATAGACTTGAAGGCTATCATCGATACAAACAATTTGTTTAATAGTTTGATGTGAAGCCACATCTTTTTGTGCTTCTGATTTAATTTTTGGATGGGGAAAGTCAGGAATATTAACCAATTGAATTGTTCCATTTTGGAGGAAGGGAACGAGCGATCGTACAACTTGAATCTCTTGTTTTTTGATTAAATTGGCGACCTCTCGCAGGCTTCTTTTGCCGTTGGTGAGCTTGACCATCTGCTGGTAAGCCTTCGGACTCATCTTCTCTTTAATTTTTTCCTTTTCTTTCAAGAGGGGAGCCGAATCGAGAAAGATGCTTGAGAGTTTCGAGCTTTGCCACTGCGTCCAGTTTTCAATAACCTCTAAGAGTAGCGGCTTAATTGGAAAAATCTTAATAAAATTGATAAACGATTTATTCAGATCTGCGGGAAATTCGGCGTAACTCAAAATTTCTCGGGCTTCGTACTGAATCACATCGAATAAATTTTCGAGGACGATATTGCGAATGACTTGTTTGGCTCGATCGTTGTCGAGCTTTTTGCGAGCAACCAATGTATTGATAACTTGGTAATCCCAGCCATATTTAAAATTTCTCTTATTAGGCGATCGACTTTGTTCTTGGAGGATTTTATCGAGATCGAGCTTGAGCTTCTCTTGAAAGAGATGTCGATAAAGCTGCCGGGTGACGTGATTGCCGCCTGTAACCCAAATCAAACGACCGATACATAGGTAAAACTTCCATTCCACCCCCGATAGGGTGCGGACGGTGAAATACCCGGTAAATTTTTGCTGTTCCCAAATCGTTAACTTATAAATAAAGCTTTGATGGCTAATTTTGCGAAAGTCGAAGTTCATTGCGATTTTGCCCCAAATAGAATGTCCAAATTGTTCGATCGCATTGAGAGTCGATCGAGCAGTCTGCTCCCCCGAAAAAATCTTTGCGATCGAATCGTCAAATTTCGCTATTCGATCGGCTTTACGTTTAACCTAAACAGTTCGTGTCGATCCTCGTGTATATTTTCGATGGGGAAGCTGCGGGAGGTGAGGGAGATGGGGGAAAGTGAATGCAAAATTAAAAATTAAAAATGCAAAATTCTCCCTTGTATCCTCGTCTCTCTCACCTGCCCCTAGGGACAAATTCGATCGGGAATGTCCGAAATGCGGGCGACTAACTCCACTTGTCCGCGATCGTTCGTCCGCCATCCTGTCGCCTCCACCAATCTTTCCCCAATTTGGGTCGTCTCCTCGTCCCACTCCACGGGCGGTTGAAGGTCTTCTAAAATCTCGGAACTATCGATCGGGTCGTAAGGAGTAGGTGGTATGCCGCTGCGTCCGGTGGTGACGAATTTACCGATGCCGCGATCGCAAGGGTCTCCCACGAGTCCGGTGGCATCGACGGGACTTTCAGGCAAATTCACCAATCCCGAGGCCGGATCGATATCGGGAACCTCGAACGTTACCACCCCCTGCTGGCCGAATTCGGAACTGGCGGTGATATCGCTTAACGGCGTTTCCTCCGGGCGAAACTCGATGCCAAATACACTTTGGGCGGTAATATTCACGCTGCCCCCATTCCCGGCAAAAGCATTAGCGGTAATATTGCTATCCTCCGTCGGCAGTGCCACGATAAAATCGGTATCGATGTCGATATTGCCGCCATTTCCCCCCGCTTCATCGGTGCCGGCCGTCGTCGAAATATTACTTTCTTGGCGCAGCAGGAGCAACTCCTCGACTTGCAAGGTGATATCGCCTCCATCTCCGGCATTGGTGGTGGCATCGATCGCCCCGCCGTTCTCCAGTTGCAAGGTCTCGGCCGCAATCTCCAGGTCTCCCGCGCGAGGGGCCGAACCCCGACTGCTGACGGTTATACTCGCTCCATCTCGCACCCTCAGTTCCCCCGTGTCGATGGCTAAGGTTCCCGCCTCTCCCCGACCCTGGGAGTCGGCAAATAAACCGCTCGGAACCGTCCCGTCGGCGGAAGTGCCCACAATATCGATCGACTCCGAGGCAGAAACGCGCGCGGTCGATCCCCGACCCCCGGCAACGGTGGCTGCCCCCACGCGAGACCCGTTCTCCAAAGACAGCGTTCGAGTCTCGATTGTCAACAGACCCGCATTACCCGAACCGAGGGTATCGGCAGAAATCGCCGCCCCATCTCGCACGACGATCGCATCGGCATTCACCACCAAATCCCCCGCATCTCCGGTCCCAACAGTCGCCGAAACCAAACCGGCCAGACCCTGTAATTCAACGAGATCGGCATTCACCGTCAAATTACCGCTACTGCCTCCCCGGCTGACAAAGGTGTTCCCCGAAGTGGCCGCAGCCCGATCGCGAATCGTCAGCCGCCCGGTATCGATCGTGACATCACCGCCATCCCCCCGACCGTTGGTGGCACTGGTCAATCCTGCCGGAATCAAAATGACGGTCAGGGCGATACTGTCGTCGAGAGAGGTGACGATCTCCCCCGGTTGGTTCCCCACCAGTTCGACGGACTCGGAAGCGTCAATTCGGATATCGCCTCCATCCCCAGAACTGCCAGTGGCCGTCACCGTGGTGATTCCCGTGCGTATCCGCAAATCTGGGTCTAAATCTGGCGAGGTGCGATCGCGAACGCTCAACCGACTCGTCCGCAGAATAATATCTCCCCCGCGACCGTTTGTGAGGGTGGTTGCCCCAATCCCCGTCGAGCTAAACCCCACGTCGGCAAAGAATACATTGAACACCTCAACAAATGGGTTATCTCGACCCAATTCGCTGCGTTCTCGAGTGCTGAGGAAATCGATGGTTTCGGCGGCATCAAATTTAATATCCCCTCCGCGCCCTTCATTGACGGTAATGGTGGCGATGCGACCGAAGTCCCGCAGCAAAACTGAGTTTCCAATGAGGGTAATATCTCCTCCCTGGACACTTCCGGTGCTTAAATTGCCGATGAAGGTATCCTCAACGACGATCGCCCCGCCACTTTCAAGCCGAATGTCTCCCCCTCGAATCCCGAGAGAAAACACCAGAGAAGTCCCCGGAACGAAGGTGATGTTTCCTTCAGCCGTGAGGGTAATATTGCCGCCATCGCCGTTGAAGGATAACCTCGAGAGTTCCGCAGAAGTCTGGGGAATTGTCGTGGGAATGGCTGAGGCATCAAGGTTGCCATCGATTAGGATGTTCCCACCCGCCTCAAGGGAGATATCGCCCCCACCGGACGCTTGACGAGCCTGGAGATTACCGGCGATCGCGTTCCCGTTGGCTGTTAAAGTAATGTTCGAGGCCAAGGCGTTCTCGACTTGCAAGTCTCCGGCAACGGCTTCGATCGCCAGCAGACCGCGACCGGCTAAGAGTTGCCCGGTACTGGCGACAGTTCCCCCAGAGAGGGTTAAATCGCCTCGGGCGGTGAGAGTTCCGGTATTGGTAATCCTGCCGGGATTGGGGCGATCGCCGAATTGCACGCCGACCGGAACGCTGACCGTCAGCAGGGGAGGGGTGTTGGGGTTGGCGGCATCGAAAAAGCTGTTATCCTCAAAGACCAGGCGATCGGCCGTACTGGCGAGAAACGACCCCCCCACCGCCAGACTCGCGTTGTCTCCGAAGTGAATGCCGTTGGGGTTGAGCAGAAATAAATTGGCCGTCCCGTTGGCGCGGATGAGACCGTCGATACTCGAAATTTGCCCGCCAGTGACGCGGGTAATAATATTGTCGATCGTCCCGGAATTATTGAAGTAAGCCTCGATGTCCGTGGGGAGGGAAAAAGCTTCAAAACTGTGAAAGAGATTGCTTCCCACTTCCGTTCCCCCATCGATCGTGAGGGTCGCACTGTCGGGAGTGACGATCGAATTGCTGGGCAAGGTAGTATCGGGAACGATTTGCGATCGCGCCCCACTCGCACTCAAACCGAGCAGCACTAAGGTGCAGAGAATACGATCGGTAGCAGATTTCATGGTCGGGTCCAGGTTAGGTCAAGGCATCTTATCCTTTTAGTTTACCGAGGCGATCGAATCCCTCTCTCTTGGGGAAATGGGAGTTTCGGAGGCTTCGGGGGCAAGGGAGGCTTGGCTAGCTCTCGGGAGCAAGAGAGGCTAAACTATATCCCAATTCCTCCGTTTCTCCCATTTCTCCTCCTCTCCGCGTCACCGCGTCCCCGCGTCTCCGCGTCATCTCCTTCCCCCCCTGCTCCCAGCCTCCCCAGCCTGACGGGTTCGAGCAAATATACCCACTGGCTCTAAAATCGTGTAAAGATTTATTAGCAATAGAGCCGGAAGGGATATGGAGAATTTGAGGGAGATCGAGGGACTGGCGATCGCCGCGTGGGTGGTGGGTTCGCTGCTGTGGGCGGAGGTGGTGCGCGATATCTACCACGCCATCTGCCACCGCATTCCGGCACTGTATCGCTGGCACGGATGGCACCATCGCGTGTTTCGCAAAGACCTCACCCCCTTAAACGACACCATCTATCGCCAAGCTCAGTGGCGGCACGATTTGCCCGAGTCTGGGGTGATGCTGGTGATGGGGCTGGGTCTTTGGGGTGTGGCGCTGCAATTGTCTTCCGTTGGGCATTGGGGGGCGATCGCCGGGATTTTGTATACGGGCACCTTTATCTTCGGGGCGCTGGTGCGGGGATGGGGGTTCGAGTGGGCGCACGAACTCACGGATATCACCCACTTACCGGGGCCGTTCCCGTCCCCCCCCAGCCACTGGTTCGTCAACCGCCAATACCACTGGCGACATCATTTCGATAACCAAGATGCCTACTTTTGCGGGGCGCTAACATTCGTGGATCGACTCATGGGTACTGCATTATCGCTTAAAGGAAAAACCATCGCCGTGACGGGGGCTTCGGGAACCCTGGGGCGGGCGCTGCTGCTGCACTTGCGCCAAGCTGGGGCAAAACCAGTTGCTCTGACATCGAGTACGGAAACCGTCAGCATTACTCTCAATGGGGAAGCCGTGACGATTCCCACGGTGCGCTGGCGCATTGGCAACGAAACCGAGTTGGCGCAGTTATTCGAGAAGGTGGATATTTTAGTCCTCAATCACGGGGTGAACGTTCACGGAGAACGGACGGCAGAGGCGATCGAGCGATCGTATCAAGTGAATGCCTTCTCGGGTTTGCGGTTGATGGAGTTGTTTCTCGCCACCGTCCGCACGAATAAAGATATCGCCTGTAAGGAAGTGTGGGTAAATACCTCCGAAGCCGAAGTCTCCCCGGCCGTCAGTCCTCTCTACGAACTCAGCAAGCGGGCGATGGGGGATTGGGTGACCCTGCGGCGATTGGATGCCCCCTGCATCATTCGCAAGCTGATTTTAGGCCCGTTTAAAAGCAATCTCAATCCCATCGGCGTGATGTCGGCCGATTCGGTGGCGAAACGGGTGGTGAAGGGGGCACAACGGGACGATCGGAATATTATCGTTACCATCAATCCCCTGACGTTTATTGCGTTTCCGATTAAGGAGTTTTTCGTCGGGTTGTATTTCCGGTTCTTTACGCGCGGGGCGAGCGTTCGGACTCAAGAGGAGACGAGTTGAGAAGGGAACCACAAAGGCACAAAGGACACGAAGGAAGTATTGTCGGGTGGGCAGTTTTTTCGATCGATATTTTGAAACTTTAGTAGGGGTCAACGGTCGTTGACCCCTACGATGGGTATGTTATTTTCCTGTATATGCCTAACTCGCCAGAGATTCCACCTTCGCCACTTTCGTTTCTTCGGTTTCGGGTTGAGCCAAAATATCGAGGATTTCGATAATTTCCCGCTCAAACGTCACTTGGGCGCGGTTCGTTCGACCTCCGACGTAGAACTTACCGTCTTTTTTCAGGGCCCACACTTGGGAGTGAGACACGTAACTCATCAAGGCGCTAATCATCAGCAAGCCGAAACCTGCATAGACCATCGGAATTCCGGGATCGACTTTAATTTGCAATCCGGTGGAACCAATCACATCGAGTATCTTCAGGGTCACGCCGTTGACTTCCACGTTGCCCCCAACCCGCACGCTGGAGACGAGTTGTCCGGCGTTATCGTAGACGACGAGGGTTCCTTGCAAGTCTTTGGTAATCAGAGACACCCCTTCGCTCATATCGGGCTTAGTAGGAACCCAAGTCCCCCACAGCCGACCCTGTCCTTGGGTATCGAGTTGTGCCATCGGCAGTTGCAGGACGGGGCTGTTATTGAGGCGCAAGAAGACTCCGGCAATTCCCCAGTCGGTTTGATAGAGTACCGCCCCTTTGTGGCGTAGGGGTTTGTTGACGTAGATGGTTTGGCGATCGATTTCTTCGCCCCGATCGTCTAAAATCGAGAGGTCGGAATAAAACTGGTCGATGTTTCCTTCGGGGGTATATTCGATCCAAAAGCGATTCACTTTTACCGCCCAATCCTGAAAAATTTGCGGCATCGACCACCGCCCCGCTTCCACCAGATTGGTAATTTGAAAGGTTGCCCCACTCGGGACTAAATGCTGGGCGACAATCCCGGTCATCGACCCCCAAATCGCCCCAGCCAGAATCAGCAACATACTCGCATGAACGATAATCGGGCCGATGCGTCCGACGATGCCTTTGCGGGCGTAGAGGCTATCTCCTTCTGTGAAGACGCGATAGTTCCGCTGTTTGAGTAATCCGAAGAGACGGTCTGTATCCCCCGTTTCGAGTTCCGCACCGAGGGCGAGTTTTTTGAACTGGCGCGGCTGGGTGTAGAATTTCCAGCGACGGGCGGCTTTGAGGGCGGGAAGCTGGCGAGTGAAGGTGCAGGCGGTGAGGCTGGAACCGAAAAGAATCAGCAATGCCAGAAACCACCAAGTCCGGTATACGTCGTTGAGTCCGATACCCAGCACCACTTTCCAGGTTAAAAAGCCGAATAATGCCGGATCTTCGGGGTAGTTAGCTTGGTAAAATTCGAGGGATTGTCCCTGTTCGATGACGGTTCCGGTCATGCTGAACGCGGCGATCGCCAGTAACAGGACGATCGCTAAGCGCAAATTGGCCAGAATTGGCAGCAACTCGCGGCGGAAAATGCGATAGGGAACGCTCCAAAGTTGGGAAAGTGGGGAGGAAGAATCGGAAGTCACGGGCGGTGGTTAGTGGTGAATTTGAATGATATTAACGATCTTACGCGACCGGAAGCAGGCGGAAAACCAGGGAAAATACCCCAAATCCAACCAGTAGCGCCCCGCTAACAGGGGTAATCCAGCCCGACCACTGGCGCAGTTCTAAGAGTTTCTTAATCGTAGCGGTAAACGTACCTGCAAGAATGAGGGGGGCGACGTAACCGGAGGTGTAAGCCAGGAGTAGGGCGCTGCCGAGAAGGGGGTCGCCAGTAGTAGAAACCCAAGCGAGTAAGGTGGCCAGAACTGGGGTACTGCATGGAGAGGCGACCAGGCCGAAAGTGAGTCCGAGAAAGTACGATCGCACCCCATCGGGTAAGTCTTTGGGAATCCACTGCATCCCATCAACGGAGGGCAATTGCAGGGGTAAGGCTTCGAGGAGGTTCAGCCCCATGAGGATGGCGACGATACTCACGACAATCGGCAATCCGATACCCACTTGACCGTACACTCTTCCAACCAATGCAGCAACGATTCCCAAGGCGGCGAGGGTGGTAGCCAGTCCCAGGGAAAACCAGGCCGATTGGCTGGCGGCTTTGGCGCGACTTTCGGCTTCGTATCCGCCGATATAGCCGATGGTAATCGGCAGCATCGACAGCATACAGGGAGTAAGGCTGGTGAGCAAACCCGCCCCAAATATAATTGCCAAACTCGTCCAGGTAACGTGACTCAGTTGCGCGTCTACCAGGTGGTTGGCAAATTGCTCTAAGCTATATAGTCGGGTTTGCAGGGTTTCTAGCATTGCGATTTGTAAAGTGCCTCTCAGCTTAGAATTGTAGCGTAGGACTTCGATCGGATGTCGGAAGCAGATGCCGAATGTGAGAGACTGGCAGAGCGATCGCGTAATTCGTGCATGAGTTGGTTTATTGTAAGGTTCTCGAACGTTTGCACGCTTGAGTGGGCGCGAGTGGACGATATTAGTCAAATCTCGATCGAAATACGAGGGATTATGCAACCCTATGGCGATCTGAAGGGCGAAGAGTTAAAACACGAAGTTTGTCGCATTCTCGATGCGTTGGGCTTGTACTATAAAACAGAGGAATATTCCGCCCACGGCAGCTCGATTATTGGCAAGCGCCGACGAGTTGATGTGGTGATTGTCGATGGCTTTTCTAACCCGATCATGCACGTTGAATGTAAGGCTCAAAAAGATCGAGGTTCGGCCGAAGATAAGTTGTTTAAAGCTCTAGAAGAAGCCAATCGAGACAAACGTTTGGGAACCCCTTCAATTATTGTAATTGCTGGGTTTGGTTGGAATGAAGCCGACATGAGACATGCGATGCTCAATGGTGCAGTTCGGATCGAAAATTTACGGGATTGGTTAATGCTATATTTTCAGTACCGAAAGCTCAAGCCAAATACAGATGGATTACCAGAGCGTTATCCCGGTCAAACCGATTTATTTGATGGCAATTTTAATAGCGATCTGAACTAGTGCCGCTACGCGGAATTAAAAATGCAAAATGCAAAATGAAAAATGTCCAGTACACATAGTTTTTACGGGTTAAAGACTGGTCAGTTATTTCTGCCGCGCTGCACTAGTTTTTGTGTTTTAGTGTAAGAGCATTCAGCACGAGCGCGATCGGCTTTTGCATCCCATGTCCTCAGTATGGTTTTAATCGGAGTTATCGCTTAATAAACCGAATTTGCGAATCGGACATTTCTCAGAATAAATT
This sequence comes from Cyanobacteriota bacterium, assembly GCA_034189805.1. Classification (GTDB taxonomy): domain Bacteria; phylum Cyanobacteriota; class Cyanobacteriia; order Cyanobacteriales; family Geitlerinemataceae; genus Zarconia. Next base: position 1,330 of record JAXHUC010000041.1, on the reverse strand, counting down.
AATCAATTTTTCTATAAGTTGGAAACAAGCTATCTATAAAACATAAAAATTCAGGCATCAGTTAGTTTCAAGTCTGAAAAGCTAAAATTTTAACGGATTATCGTGCCACATATTTCCAATTCATCTAGAAATTGATAATTTACACTTCAAAGCTGAAGGAATTAGCTTTATTTAATTCATCCAAGTAAATTTAAAATATCTATAAATTTGAAATAAAAAACAAAAATCAATTTAGATTTATGCTATAGTCTGAATATGCTAAAAACTACAGACATAAAAAACATATCAGCTTCGAGTTTCGATCGATCGCCCTATCCTTTATCTCCCCCTAAACCGTTTTTAAAATGGGCGGGAGGAAAAACACAATTGCTCTCACAAATAAAAAATTACATTCCAACCTTTGAAGGACGATATTACGAACCGTTTATTGGCGGAGGTGCCTTATTTTTTTATTTGCAATTTAACCTCAAACTAAAATATGCGTATATTTCTGATATTAATCCCGATTTAGTAACGACCTATAAAGTCATTCGAGATAATGTTAAAGAGTTAATTGAAGATTTAAAATACCATTCCTACGATGAAGAATATTTTTATAAAATCCGAAGTATAGACAGAACGATTAGTTACGAATCTCTGTCTGATATTCAAAAAGCAAGTCGCCTAATTTATCTCAATAAGACCTGTTATAACGGACTTTATCGAGTTAACTCTAAAGGTCAATTTAACGTTCCCTTTGGCAGACATAAAAGACCGAATATTTGTGACGAATTAAATCTTATCGCTTGCAGTCATGCATTGCAAGAAACTGAAATTAAGAATGTATCTTTCGAGGCGATCGCTTCTTTAGTCAAAGCAGGAGATTTCGTCTATTTCGATCCGCCTTATATTCCCTTAAGTAATTCGTCGAGTTTTATCGAATATAACTCCAAAAAGTTCAATATAGGAATGCAAGAGAAATTGCGAGATTTATGTATCGAACTCGATAAAAAAGGAGTCAAATTTCTTGCATCTAATTCCTCCGCAGACCTCGTTCTCGAACTCTACAAACCGCACTTTCAGGTTGAATTCGTTCGTGCCGGACGTGCGATCAACTCAAAAGGTGATCGACGTGGTAAGATTGACGAAGTTTTAATTAGAAACTATTAGAAACTACAGTGAATTTCGGGCATGATTGCGGACGAGTTCGATACGATAACTCATCCCTGCCCGTAAATCGAGCCATCGGGCATAATCGCCCCCGTCAACTTTGCCCCCGTCATTTTCACCAAAAGGCGGCTTTTCGTCCCCAGTTTTGCGCCGCGAAAATCCGCACCGCTTAAGTCTGCGC